>JAKAWG010000059.1 GCA_021817045.1 Acidobacteriota bacterium | reverse complement strand
TGGCGACTGCGTGCCGCCTCAAGGTGCCGTGGCTCATTTTCAGCTATTAAAGTAGCCTATTTACCGCTATGCTTACGGTCGCGCTCCCGGTCGACCTGGCGCGAGGCGTATTTGCCTATGCGGACGACCTGGAAGATGAGGAGAATACCGACGAGCACGACTAATACAAAGCCGGCCAATGCGTCGATTTTCCCCTCCGATTTAAGATTTGAAACCTAAAACTCACTGCATCCAGCGAGAGCAAGCTGGTTCTCGAACGCTGCATCCTCCATCGTCCAATCGTCGGCATTAAGAGCGCTGATAGCTGCGTCGGCTTTAAGTTTGGCCTGGTCAAAGGTGAACCGGTCCATACTACAGGCATCCACCGCTTCTGAGACGGCCTCGCGAGCGACCGAAAGCTGATACGCTTCCCACGGCGTTCGGCCAGTTACCCCTATGTAGGCGAAGATGGAGACGAAAGAGATTATAAATAGGGAAGTATGTACTTTACGCAAGGCCGGAGGTACAATGATAGCCCATAGGCCGCCAGTATATCCCAAGTTGAAACCAGCGCGTCCTCTGAAGGTGAGAACGGTGACGATTGCGGTTGGAATGCTTTGCAGAGACGGCGTAGTCATTGCCGCAGATAGTGAACTTTCGATTCGAAATTACTCTAAACATTACGAGAGTAAGGTTAGCCACACGGAAGGGAAAGACTGGGCACTTGTCTTTAGTTATGCGGACGAGCCTGGGCTCTACTTGAGGGCACGTGAAGAAATAATGCGCAAATTTCGTGACTCGTCCCACCACTTACCTGAGATCGCGTACTCGATATCAGCGGAAGTTTTTGAGGAGATGAAATATCCGCACAAAGAGATTGAGCTACAAATGCTGATCGGAGTATCCTGCTTCACCTCCGAAGCCAAGCTCCTATGGTTCGATGGTAAAACCCTTCATTGGGCGAGTGAAATTCACCGTCTAGGCACCGGTGATGCTTCCTTGGTGCAGTATCTCTGCGATGGCCTTTATACCCCCAGCATAGCAATCGAAGACAGGATCAAGATTGCCGCCTATATAGTGGGGAGAGCGAAGTCCTACATAGAAGGATGCAGTGGAGACACAACCCTGTGCGTGCTACATGACCGTGAAAGGCCGCGATATAAGCTCCCCGAAGAGATCGGGGAAATCGAGTATGCGATGCTTGCAAGGGAAAAAGAGGGGCTTAGGACTATAGCTGGAGTGTAAATAACACATTCCACAGGAAATAAAGTTCAGCGAAAATTCGACTTTTTACTTGACACAATGCTTGCGGTATGTATATAATTAAAGCATGAAAAACACAGACGAGCGACACAACCTAACGAAGTCGGAAGTGGTCGAAGATATCCCGCTGGCTTGCTCGGATGAACTTGCGGCGGTAGAACTCTTTGAGCAACTGCGCTGGGGCAACACGCCAGCTTGCGTTCACTGCGGAAGCATCAGCGTCTATAAAATGCTGGACGCGAGGACGGGCGGGCGCAACAAGCGGTATCTCTGGCGCTGCCATGATTGCAAACAGCAATTCACCGTCCGCATCGGCACGGTCTATGAAGAGAGCCGGATTCCGCTTCGGCATTGGGCTTGCGCTTTCTGGCGGGCCTCGACTTCCAAGAAAGGGGTGGCAGCTTTGGAGATTCAGCGTCATTGCCAGATTAGCTACAAGTCGGCGCTGTTTCTTATGAACCGCATTCGGTTTGCGATGGCCCCGGAGAATCCCGCAGGCGACAAGCTGGCCGGAACGGTCGAATGCGATGAAACCTATGTTGGCGGAAAGCCCCGCTTCAAGGGGGACAATCCACGCGGACGCGGAACGAAAAAGACTCCGGTATTCGCCGCTGTTGAAAGGCAAGGAAGGATTCGCCGTCAGGTTGTGGCGGATGTGAGCGGCAAGACTTTGAAAGGCGCGATTCGGGAGATGGTGAGTGAGCAATCCCGCATCGTGACGGATGATTTTCTGCCCTATCAGGGTATCGGCAAGGAATTCGCTGGCGGCCATCATACGGTCGCCCACAGCACGCGGGAATATGTTCGCGGAGATATTCACACCAACACGGCGGAGAGTTCCTTCGCTCTCTTGAAGCGCGGCATCATGGGCATCTACCACAACGTGAGCAAGGAATATCTGCATCGTTACTTGTGGCAGTTTGATTTTCTGTGGAATGGCCGAAAGCTGAATGATGGCGAGCGAACGGTTGCGGCGATTCGGGCTGCCGAAGGAAAGCGGCTTATGTATAAGGCCGCGTAAGGAAAACATGACAAAAGAAAGACGGCAATTCCTGAGCCTTGACGAAATCATTGCGCTTCGGTTGGAATGTTGTAATCCGCAATGTCGCACTAGGGTCTCCCTTGAACCAGCGCGTTGGGACAAGGATAAACTTCCGTCAAGATGTCCAAGTTGTGGCCAGACGTGGTGGGGCGCGAACAGCCCTGAGAATAGCCCCTCTGTGGAAAACGCTATTCGTGGATTTCTGGACAACATGAAGAAGCTTGTTGAAATCACGAAGCGACCAGGACGCAAAGAAGATGGAGAATTTTACTGCCTCAAATGTGATCTAACTTTGGAGATGAAGCCGGATGTCGAATAGATCGCAGGCAAAGCCGAAAGCCAAGCCCGGCCCGAAGGCCGCAACGCTGAAGATCAAGGGCAACTGGCAGCGGGCCATCAAGCAATCGCTGGCGAAGAAGAAGCCGCCGGAGGGCTGGCCGAAGTAAGCGCGGGCCGTGCTATGCTAAATCGCAAGCAAAGCCCCTTGCGTAAAGTACATACTTCCGTATAAATATAATGAGAGCAGCCCAGACGATCTTATCGCCCGTGGACCGCTCGGGGCTACGAGCCGACACTCCGATTGAGCTATCCATATTTACCTCCAGCTCGAAAGCTTGGATCTGAAAATTTAAGATTTCAGCAGCAGTCAATGACCCTCTGCAATGCCTCCAGCGCACCGAGGCGGCGGGGCTCATTTTCCGCCGTTCCAATAGCCTATCTGCCTTCCGCACGCGGCAGCCAAGAGATCGTTATTCAGGGCAGCTTCCTCATTCATATAATCCACCGAATTGAGACCCTTCAAAGAAGCAGCCCCGAGAGAGTAGGCAAATGGAAAAGAGGAGCCGGAGGTGCAGGCCGCCACGGCAAGAGAGAGATGCCACGGCGAGCCCTGGAAAGGCGATACGCTTCCCAAGGAGTGCGGCCCTGGGCAGCATAGAGGAGAAGCACAAGGGCAGAGATCAGTAACAGGAGCACGGCGGTCAAGCCAACCTTTTCGCTTGTCGATAGACATGAATCGGGAGACAGCATCCCAACCGGGTGACTCATATTCCCCTCCCGCGAGAAAGCGCGGATCTGAAATTTAAGATTTCAGGGGCACCGGGACATTCTGCAACGCATCCAGTACGCGCATACGATTAGTAATTTCAGTCATTCGCTCAAGGTGCAGCGAAATAAGGTCCGCAGCCGCGATCGAGCCTTCCTGCGTGGCCTTCTCCAGCATCTCCATGGCTTGTTCCGCAAACGCAAGACCACTTTCTCCCTCCATAAGCTGTTCCCCCTTTAACCGCGAGTGGCTTTATGCGAAGCATTATAGAACGGTTGTCAACGGAAAAAAGTGTGACAAGAATCACAAGTGGTCTATGCGGGAAATCTCAGTCAGCAACTCTCTGAGCATCGCCGCGCCTGGGGACTGGCTGATCTCCATGTGTATCGCCGGTTTTGGAGTTAAACCTAGAAAGGAGGGGCTTGCAGTCTACCGCAGTTCTTCATCGACGCTGATCCGAAGACCGCGCAAGAACTCCGCATCTTGTGAGGTTAGCCGAAAGTGTTGAGTTTCTTTACGCCGGGAGGCCCTGGTGCGGCGGGGAGGCTCGGCTTCCGACGCCTTATTGAAGCCGATGGTGACCTCAAGCACCAGAAAAAGATCATATCCGGCGGCTCGAATCCGGGCCATTACGTCCGAAACCTTGTCCGACTCCGACAACGAATCGTTGATGGCGTTGCCCAGCTCCTTAATCAGGCGCTTGAACTTCTCGTCGAGTTCCAATTCGCCTCCTGATTTGAATTTTATGATTCAGTGCAAGGAGTGTCAAGGCGAGGTGCGAAACGCCAACTTGCGATCCAGAGAGTAAAGGTTTAGTATTTTGCACTCGGGAGGGCATCCGGCACCGCCGTGGCTTTTCGAGCACGCTTCTGAACAGACAAGAATCAGCCAGGAAAGCACCGGCCAAGCGTCACCGGAGGGCGCCGGAGTGGAACAAACATGGTCAAAATACAGCCAAAATCATCCTTTATCACCGTTTCCCTTCTGGTCATCTGCGGCATGATCCTCTTCATGCCGTGGACTGCCGTCCCAGTCCAGGCCATGAGGAAAAAACACAAGCGGCATAAAATTGCTGCGAACGGTCCCACCGCACACCTTTTCCAGTTACTGGACAACTCTTTCGGCGGCAAGCTGGACCTCTACCTACTCGCCGATACCTACTCGGATCCGTCTAATCCCAGCCAACAATACCAGCGCGTGCTTCACGTGACATACAACAAGGACCTTTACTTCGGTCGCTTTACGATCCACGTGCGCAGCGTCGGCAAAATGACGCCCGCTCAGCTGGCCATTTACAACGCCAAGCAAATCTTTGGCTTTGGAGATCAAGACGCGCAGGAATTTGAGAAGATCAATCCCGGCCAGTTCGGTAAAACCGGCGACCTTTACCTGTGCGCCAGCGATGACCTCCCGCTGGCAGCCTCCCCGGTCACCCCCGAGGTACAGGAGTTTTACGACACGCTCGTCACTCGGTATATTCTGCCGAAGGTCGAAGAGAAGGCGGCCACGAAATCCTGATTTCCTCAGAGTCGAGGGAACTGCTGGGAGATTCGTTGCCAATCCTCGGGCGAATTCACGTTTTCGAAGATGTCCTCGCGGAAACCTTCTGCGTGAAGCCTGTCATTAAGGATCTTATTCACCCGCAGTTTTGGCAGGACGTCGATAATGCCAGCTTGCCCCACCTCAAGCGCCTTTTGCATGACGGGGACGCACGAGCGGTGATAGGCCGCGCATAGCGGCTGCCAGCCGATACTGGTCATTGCCACGACAGCATCGAAGCCTGCCTCTTGCCGACAGCGAAGCAACAAGCTGAAGAAGCGACCGTCGAGCAAAGGTAAATCGCAGGCGACGAACAGGTTCCACTCATGGCGGGCACTTTCAAGCCCCGTCAGCAGGGCCGCCAGCGGGCCGCGCCCCAGCCAGCGGTCGGGCAGAACCGGGAAACCGTAGGCTCCGTAGCGTTCGTTGGAACCCAGCAGCGTAATGGAATCAACGTAGGGGCGGAGGAGTTCCGCCGCGCGCAGCAAAAGGGGCTTGCCGCCAATCTCCAGCCACGCCTTATCGCAGCCCATCCGGCGGCTTTCGCCGCCAACCAGAATAAATCCGCCTACATCCGAATCCTCCCGCGTTATTCCGCTTTCAGTCATCATCGTGCGGCATTATATCGCACGCCAAAAACATTCGGACGTGAAAATAAACTGTCTCATTCGTCTCACCTGTCTCCTTTGTCTTATTTCTTCCGGGTAGGATAGAAGCTTGAGCGGACGTTCCATGGTGGTTTTGAGTTCGAAATCGGAAAGCTGGCCTAATGCGTAGCAAGAACATTTATGGCAACAACCAACTTTTTTTATTTGCATCTAACGCCATGTAGTGGCTAAGATAACCACTACGGCACGGGTTGGCGGTAAGTCGGATGGGGAAGGCAGTGAAGCAAGTTCGTGGCTGGAAGTTTCGGCGGGATATATGGCCTTCATTCGGAAACGTGGCAACGTATATTACCTGGTTCACAACGTCCGGAGAAAAGGCCAAGTCCGGCAGTTGCACTTGGCTTGCTTGGGACGTCGCCCGCGCATTGACGATCAAGTCATCGCTGGGGTCGCCGCCAAGCACCCGTTCTTAAGAGTTAACTGGGACGACTTGAAGGAAAGAGCGTCTCAAAGACTGATCAAGACTGTGGAAGAGGACGCGCAGTACCTCCATAACCTGCTTTCGGAAGTGCGCGAGTTTCATATGAGCATCGCAGGCCTGCCGGGTCCCATCCTGGAGATGGCGGGCGATCACGATTTGCGGGCGCAGGTGCTTACCGAGCTGAAGCTTTTACGAGGGACTTTGGATGTGAAGCTAAATTCGTCTCGCCGGGGTGGACTGGTAAGCTTACGAGCCAAGTCTTAGCGAGGTGCGACTATGAGACATCATCACACCGTCCTGGATCCTACACTGAAGAGTCCGGAGGTCCGGGATTTCGAGATTGCGCTTCGAAAGAAGATCGTGGGGCAGGATCGGGCGATCCGCCAGCTTGCTCGCGTATATCAGGTCTATCTGGCGGGCCTCGGCGCGCCCGGGCGACCTATCGTCAACTTGCTGCTCCTCGGTCCCACGGGCTCCGGGAAGACCCGGCTCGTCGAAGCCAGCGCTGAGGTTCTCTTCGGAACCGCCAGCGCCGTGCTGAAGATCGACTGCGCCGAGTTTCAGCACAGTCACGAGATTGCCAAACTCATCGGATCCCCTCCGGGATACTTAGGCCACCGTGAGACCCAGCCTCTGATCACCCAGGAGGTCCTTGAGGAGCACCATACTGACAAGCTGAAGCTTTCTCTGGTCCTGTTTGACGAGATTGAGAAGGCCAGTGATGCGTTGTGGCAGCTCTTGCTGGGCATTCTGGACAAGGCCACCCTGACGCTTGGAGACAATCGCCGCGTGGACTTTTCACGCTCGCTGATCTTTATGACCTCGAACCTTGGCACACTCGAGATGAACAAGTTGATGAGCCGTGGCATGGGATTTTCCACCGGCACGGACGAGGATTCACCCGACCTCGATCAGAAAATCTATCGAACCGCGACGGAAGCCGCGCGGCGCAAGTTCTCCCCCGAGTTTATGAACCGGATCGACCGGCTCATCGTGTTTCGTCCGCTCAAGCCGGACCATCTCCAGAAAATTCTCGATATCGAGTTGGGCCGCGTCCAGGAGCGTGTAATGGCGTCCACGGGCGACAAGCAGTTTGTCTTTAAGTGTACCGATGCGGCGCGCGATTTCCTGCTGCGAGAAGGAACCGACATGAAGTCCGGTGCGCGTCATCTAAAGCGGGCTATCGAGCGGCATCTCGTCTTTCCGCTCTCCAACCTCATTGCCACGGGCCAGATCGGCCTCGGCGATTTGATCCTGGTCGACCACAACTCTGAGACTGACCGCCTACGTTTTCTCAAGCAGGAACACGGAGCGATCGTCGCGTCACCCCAGGAGCCTCAACACGAATTTGAATTGCTGCCAGCCTCCCCTGAGAAACCAGCGGCAACTACGGCATTGGCACGCCGTGCCTCCAAGGAATAACCGGCTTGCCATAACCTGAGAAGCAGTGTGTATCCGCCACGTTGAATTCCAGTCCATCATAATTTCCCCGCCACTGCGGTGAGGCTCAGCGTGACCGCGACGGTGGCCCAGAGGACAGCACCCCGGCCAACTGGCCACGCCTCTCGCCCAGTACCCGCATGACGTCGTCTCTCGAGCGGATGATGTGCGTTGTCAGCGAACCCTTTACTTTTTCCACGTCGCCTTGACAAAGCGATTTGAAAATCGCGATGTGTTCGTTGTGCGATTCCAGGGCCGGTCTGCGGGCCTGCCGCCAGTACACTCGCATGGCCTGAATGTGTACGTTCAGCGACTGATAGAGCTTCCGGAGCTCGGCATTTCTGGCCGCGTCGATGAAGTAAAGATGAAACTCCATATCATATTCATTGAACCTCTCGTAATCGAAGGCCGCCGATTCGGAAACCAAAGGTTCGCACTCGTTCAGGATTTCATCTAATCGCTCGAGTCCCACCGATTCGCGCTCACGGCAGGCTCGCGCCGCTCCCCACAGTTCCATCATCAACCGGATGTCGAACAACTCGCGAATCCGTTCCTCCTCGATCGTGCTGACGAAAGTGGCCCTTCGGTTTCGGATCGTTACCAGCCCCTGGTGTGCGAGACGATTAATGGCGTCTTTCACTGGCGTCCGACTGATTCGCATTTTTTCAGCCAGCTCATAAATGTCGAGCTTTTCCCCAGGGACGAGATTACCGGAAATGATTTCCTGTTTGAGAAGCTCATAAGCTCGCTCGGACAAGCTGGACAAAGCCAAGGGCTGCTTGAACTGTATGGGCATTAGAGAACTCTTAAAAATAGCTTGACATAGAGAATGTAACATGTTACTTAGGACCAATCCAACAGGCGAGAAACGACGGATTTCGAGTTCAAAGAGTAGGCAGAAATCAACTAAGATGGAGGCACAAACGCATGAGAAGCAAAGCCAATACGTTGATTTGCCAGGTACTTATCGCTCTTATTTTTATTTCGGTACTCGCGGCTAGCGCATTAAGCCAGACCACTAACGGAGCCTTCCACGGGACGGTCACTGACACGACAGGGGCCGTGGTTCCAGGCACCACGGTTCAGGTCAGGAACCTTGCCACCCATCTGGTGCGGGAGGTCACAACGGACGCTTCCGGGTATTACACCATTACGCAACTGCCGCCCGGAGAGTACTCGATCAAGGTTTCAAAAACCGGTTTTGCGACCCTCAAGCAAGCGAGCGTGGAGTTGCAGATTAACCAGGACCGCGAGGCGGACTACACGCTGCGTGTGGGTTCCGTTACTCAGTCAGTTAACGTTACGGCGGCACCCTCTGCGCTCCAAACGACGAGCGCCACGATCGGACAGGTGATCGGCGCAACGCAGGTGGTGCAACTGCCCTTGAATGGGCGTCAATTTACACAAATGATTTTGCTCACTCCGGGAACAGTTCCCCATGAGGGTGGCCAGCAGGGCGCATTTATTATCCCGATTGGCGGTGGCGGCATCAGTCCGAACGTCAACGGGCAGCGAGGACGCCAGAATAACTTCACGCTTGACGGTGGCTTAAACAACAACCTCATGGATAATACGTATGCTATCAGCCCGCCGCCCGATGCGATTCAGGAGTTTAAGGTGCAATCCCACACCACTAACGCGGAAGTGGGCATGAGCCCCGGAGCCAACGTCAACGTAGCGGTCAAAACGGGCAGTCCGCAATTTCACGGCGACGCGTGGGAATTTCTGCGAAACGACTCGCTGGATGCGGCCAATTTCTTCGACAATGTGGCAGGCCAGAGCAAGCCGCCCTTCCGTCAAAATCAGTTCGGAATCACGCTCGGCGGCCCTGTGTTGCTTCCCAAGTACGACGGCCGGAAGAAGAATACCTACTTCTTCGGTTACTACGAAGGGTTTCGGTCAAGCCAGGGCTTCACGCTCTTCAACAATGTGCCTACGGCATCGGAGCTGAACGGAGATTTCTCGGACATCCTGACAAACACGCAGGCAACGACGGCCACCGGCCAGCCCGTGGTGGATCCGCTCGGACGCCCGGTGATGGTAGGGCAGATTTACAACCCTTACTCGACGGCAACGGGGCCCAATGGGCAATTGGTTCGTAATCCGTTCCCGGGCAACATTATTCCCTCTAGCATGCTCAACGCGCAGGCGCTCACTTACCTGCACGCTTTCTACCCGTCACCAAATTTCGGGCCGGGCGGGAACAGTTTTCCGAACCTTGCAGTCCCCTCAAATGAAGTGATTTCGTATGATCAGTTCGGAATCAAGCTCGACCATACGTTCGCCAACAACGATAACCTGTTCGGGGGATTTTACTATACCAACCCAAGCGAGACACAACCTAATAGCCTGCTCTTGGGGACCAACTCCCTGCTCAACTATGCTCGGGAGATATCCGCCGGTTACACGCACCTGTTCAATCCGACCTTCCTGATGACCGTCCACTATACGTACCAGTTCACCCATTTCTTTAGTGGAAACTTGCCGGCAGGGTTGGGTCTCCTCAACGCAACCAACCAACTCGGCTATGAGCCCGTCAAGAACGGAGTCCCCTTGGTTCCACAGATCGGCTTGGCCCCGCGGCTCGGCGGCACAGGTCAATTTTCGATCCCGCTGGGGCCGGAACGTTCGCACATCTTTAGCGTCGACTTCCAGAAAGTTAAGGGAGCACACACTTTAAGCGCCGGGGTGATGTACTACCACATTCACAGCTTTGACGACGGCTGGGGGATGACGGACAGCTTCGATCAGTATCCGACCAGCGCGATTATCGGGCCGGGGAATAATGAAGCGCTCACCGGAGACGGCCTCGCAAGCATGCTGTTGAACTTGCCGTCGGGGCTTTCGGGCTTCTTGGGTCAGACGGCTGCCAATGTCACCGGACTTTGGCAAGGCTATTACGTGCAGGACAAGTGGCAAGTCTCGCGGAAGCTGAATCTGGAAATCGGCTTGCGGTACGACTTTGTTCCACCTCTTCACTACGCCAACAATCGGACATCGGGATTCAGCAATCAGTGCGGCTGCTTCTTGATTTCCCAGCCTTTTGGAGTGCAGTATCCTTTTGCTGATGCGCGTGCGACCTATTTTGACCCGCAATATAATGGCTTCCAGCCACGCTTCGGCCTTGCCTACATGTTGACGAAGAGCACTGTTGTTCGCGGTGGCTACGCCCTGTTCGACGACCACAGCAACAATCTGATTCAGGAAACCCAGGACCTACGCATCCCCTGGCCGTGGGGAGTGGATCCGAACGAAGTGGACTTGAACCGTGGAGTCCCCAACACTTTCTTTAGCACCCCGCCCAGTGCCACGACCTTTTTCCCGAATCCCCTCCAGCCGGGCCACCCCTTCATCTTCACGGGCGCCGACAATCGCAACCAGATCCCGGTGGCCATCGAATGGAATTTCGGCGTTCAGCATCAATTCACACCCAATACAACCCTCGAGCTCACCTACGTTGGCTCCAGAGACGACCACCTCCAGCTCAACTACACTGACAATTCCGTGCTGCCCAACCAGATGGGGCCCGGTGCTTTCGTGGGCACCACCCGGACGCCCTACCCCAACTTTGGAATCTTCGGGTACGACGACAACGTTGGCTACGCGGACTACAACGCGCTCGAAGTGAAGTTTCAAAAGCAAACGTCGCATGGCCTGACATTCCTTGGCTCGTATACGTACTCTCATTGCCTCGACGTCAACAGCGGACCTTATTCAGAAGGTGTCCAGAACCCCTATAACATTTTTTCGAACTATGGGAACTGTGACTACGACTTTCCGCAGGTCGGAGTGTTCAGCTACGTTTATCAACTCCCGTTTGGCCGCGGGATGCATTTTGGAAGCGGCTGGAGAGGCGTGAACAACGTTTTGCTGGGAGGGTGGCAGCTCAGCGGAATTTTTTCTGTTCAGAGCGGGTCGCCTTTCAGCGTTGGCGTTCCGTTTGACAATGCCAACACTGGAGCCGGCTCTCAGCGAGCGGAACTGGTGGGGAGTCCTCTGCCTGCCGGGTTTGTCCAGAACCGCTTCCATTGGGACAACCCGGCCGCGTTCGCCGTTCCGCCGACATACACGTACGGCAACTCGGGAAAGGACATCCTGTTTGGCCCGGCGCATAATGATTGGGACTTCGCGCTGATGAAGGACTTCCACTTCACCGAATCCAAGTACCTGGAATTCCGGGCAGAGGCTTTTAATTTGCTTAACCGCGTCAATTTTGCAAATCCTGGCGGAAACACCAGCCCCGGCTACTCCAATCTTTCGGGCTCTTCTACCACAAGCGTCGACACCCCCACGTTCATGGAAATTTTCGGCGCCGGGCCGGCGCGGGAGGTGCAATTCGCGCTAAAGTTTTACTGGTAGAGGGCGAGCGCTGAAGGGGTGAAAGAGGTACGGGCGAGTATCATTCAGCGGCACACGGGCGGTCGACATTACAAGACCGAAGGTCTTTCTTGTTTCGGCAAGTATTCTGGACCTTGTCATTCAGGGGGATTCCGCGAACCGGCAGAGCGAAGAATCCTGGCATTTCCTTGGCTGTCACAAATCCACGGATACTGCGCTCACGTTAACACCGCCATTTGTCGTTCCGCCGCATTGCCTTCGAGGCCGTCGCGTTATCGGCTCTGCCAGGCGGGCCTCTTATTATTTAGCCTGATCCTCCTGACTGCCTCTCGTGTCCCGGCGCAGAAATCCGAAAGCCGGGCACCGGAATCCTCCTCTCTCGAAGCGGCTGACGCGATTTACCAGAAGGCGATGCTGCTGCTTCGCGAAAGAAACTATGGTGAGGCCCTCGACCAGTTCCGGCTTCTGGAAAAGCAATCCCCACGAAGCCCCCAAGGACCGAGCGGGGAAGGCATTGCGCTGGCTTTAATGGGCAGGCCGCAGGAGGCAATCGCGGCGTTACAGAAAGCGCTTGCCATCAATCCCAACTATTGGGTAGCGCACAGAGAGTTGGGCATTGTCTTCTGGAGTCAGGGGCTTAAGCGCCAGGCCGTGCGCGAGCTCCAGCCTCTTATCCATCTTCATCCCGACGACGGTCCGGTGGCCGCCATCCTGGGTCAGTACGAATTCGAGCAGAAGAACTATTCTCTTGCGCTCAATTATCTTGCCCGTGCTCCGGCCGAAACGGTTGCGGATCCAAAGCTGGCCCTTATCCAAGCTGAAGCTGAGTTGAAAACAGGTCACAGGCCGGAGGCTGCTGCAACATTGAACAACCTTGAAGGAAGGACGGGGCTTACCTTACAAGAGAGGTTTGCGCTTGCATGGTCACTCGGACAGGCGAAGCTGTTCAAAGCGGCAACTAGAGAATTCCAGGCGCTGCCCTCGAACTATCCCGATCCATATCGACGCAACTACGGCCTGGCGCTCGCCTACTTCGGAGAAAGGAGCTATGGCAATTGCATCCTTACGCTCAAGGCAATGCTCGCGGGCGGTAGCAAAAGCCCCGACGTTTTCAGCTTGCTCGGAGTCGCTGAAGAAAAGAGTGGAGACACGAAGGCTGCCTACGGGGCGTTTCGTCAAGGCATTGTGGCGAATCCGGAAGATGCGCAGAACTACCTGAACATTGCCACCTTGTCTTGCGAACACCTGAACTGCGGGCTGGCCGACCAAATACTGTCAGAGGGCATCGAGCGAATCCCGCAATCGCACGAATTGTTTCTCAGTCGTGGAATTGCGCGCACGCTCGAAGCGGAGTTTTCCCAAGCCCAGCAAGATTATCAGCGCGCCATCCAACTTGCCCCCACCGACCCGGCAGGTTACTTGGCGATGGGCCTTTCGGAGCTTGAAGCCGGGCAGTTGAGCAAAGCCATCGAATCTTTTGAGAAGGCAGCGGCTCGCGGGCCGAAAGATCCGCAACCGTATTATTTCCTGACAGAAAGCTTGATCCAGGAAGGCGCGCCGCCGGAAAGCGCAGCGTTTCGACAAGCTATGCAAGCTATCAACAGAGCGCTCGCGCTCGATCCGGGCTTCGCCTACGCCCGGCGGGACCGTGCCGAACTTGAGCTCGCAGCCGGGGAGACGGATGAGGCAATCGCCGACCTCGAGCGTGCCCGAGTCGTGGATCCAAAGTCCCTCTCAATCGCTTATGTGCTAGCCCAGGCGTACAGCCGGAAAGGCAAAAAGGCGCAGGCCCGCGCACTGTTCGGGCAAATCAACGATGTAAGATCTCAAGAAGACCGTGCCTTCGTCAGGCGCTCTTTGACTAGAGCGCTTGTAGTCATTGCAAAAGGTAAGCACTGAGAACGACCCATGTCTACGATTCGGAGCGCTTTCGAGACCGCGGGCGTCATCCTAATTCTGTATGCGGGGGCCTGGGCAACAGGAAGGCCTACGCAGGCAGCGGAGGATGTGGCTCAGAAAGCAGGGTGCGATGCCGGGCTTCGAAATGGAAATAACACTCCGTGTCTAAACCTTGGCAGGTTTTACCTAGGAAGGAAACAGTATCAACAAGCCCTTTTTTACTTCGACCAGGCGCAGGCGCAGCGGTCAGCGAACCCTCTCGTCCTGCTGGCGCTGACGGAAGCCTATTTTGGTGCGGGGAAAGTGCAGCAGGCGCGTGAGGTAGCTGCGAGGCTTTCGCGGCTTACGAAGGTGGGCGCCCGAATTCATTTTTCCCTGGGCCTTCTTCTGGCCGAGCACGGTGAATATCGTATGGCAGCCGAGCAGTTCGCAGCAATTCCATTTTCGGAACGAGATGCGGCCACGGACCTTGACTTGGGAATGACTTACTCGAAGCTGAAGCGTTTCCACCAGGCACGTACGGCTTACGATGAGGCGATCCAACTTGACCCGGCGAACCCCAATCCCTATTTCCACATTGGGCTTGATGAATCGAGTATGGGGCACCATCAGGCAGCGGTCGATTGGTTGACTCAGGCTCACGACAAGGCGCCGGAGCGGCCGGAGATCGCCTACGCCCTGGCTGAAGAGCTGATCCGCGTTGGGAACTTCGAGAGGGCCCAGGGCCTGCTTGCCGCAGCGGAGGTGGGCCACGGAGCCGATCCCGCTCTGCTCGAAGCCCTGGGCGATCTTTATCTGAGCCAAGATCAGCCTGAGAAGGCTGTCAGCGCCTACGAGAAATGCCTCCGAATAGACCACGAAAATGTGAGGGCTCGCTTGTCTCTTGCTCGATCCTACGAAGACATGCGGCAAACGGCGAAGGCAAAGGCCGCATTGCAGAATATCCTTCGCATAGATCCCGCAAACGGCGAAGCTAAAGCGCAACTCGGCCACCTCGCGCTGGAAGCAGGCAATGACAACGATGCTCTCGTCCTCATCGACGATGCCCTCGCGCGTGATCCACGGAACCCTATGGCCAACGAGGACTATGTGCGTCTTCAGATTCGCCGGGGCAACCTGCCGCAGGCGGAGCAAACTCTTCGAAGATTGGTCCGGCTCTATCCGAAAAATCCGAGGTTCCACTATCTCCTCGGACGCGTTTTGGTTCGCTTGCACCAGACCACTGAAGCGGAAAGGGAATTCGACATCTCGAGGGAACTTGAGACGAAGCTCGCCCATCCGGAGGAATAAAGGTGTCCGTTATGGGAGCTTGCGGAACAGATCGTCGAATTTTTTCTTGGCGTCGCTAGCCCGCGAGGGAGGGTCTGGTCTGAGCGGCACCGAGGACGGGCGCGGGCGGAAATAGTCACAATAATTGGCGGCTTCTTTGTCGCGCACCCATTCCGCTTGAGTCTCGATGCACTGGTTGTGCTTGGACGGGTCGTAGAACTGGCAATTTCGGCAGGAATGAAGATCGGCACCGCACTTTGAGCACTCGTCGCGGCTGCCGATCCGCTGGCCGGGCGCGGCTTCAAAGGGCTCGCTACACTTCCAGCAGTAGCTGCTCATTGGGCCGGGGGCTGGTCCTCATCCGATAAATCGCCGGCCACTGCCTCCGTCGGCGGAATCTCCGCCTCAAGAGGAACTTCCGCCTCCGCTGCCTGCGTCTCGGGTTGTGACGGTTCGACCTCTGTAAGCAAGCGGAAGCTCCGGTAGTATTCGAGGCCCGTGCCGGCCGGAATCAAGCGGCCCATGATGACGTTCTCCTTGAGCCCGCGCAGTTGATCCACGGCGCCGCGTATCGCCGCTTCCGTCAGAACACGCGTCGTCTCCTGGAACGAAGCCGCGGAAATGAAAGAGTCGGTGGAGAGCGACGCCTTGGTAATCCCCAAGAGCAGGGGCCGGCCAGTGGCCGGCGTGCCGCCGGTGGCCCCAACCCGCTCGTTTTCCTCGCGGAATCGAAACTTGTCCACGTGCTCGTCGAGCAGGAATTCCGTGTCACCGGGCTCTTCGATCCTCACCCACCTCATCATCTGCCGGACGATGACTTCAATGTGTTTGTCATTAATGTTGACGCCCTGGAGCCGGTAGACTTCTTGGATTTCGTTAACCAGATAATTTTGCAATTCCTTTTCGCCCAGCACGGCGAGAATGTCGTGGGGGTTGCGCGGCCCGTCCATAAGCGGCTCGCCAGCCTTCACGTGCTCGTTTTCCTGGACGGAGACGTGAACGCCTCGCGGTAGGAGATACTCTTTCGGTTCGCCCTTGGCCGGAACGACCACAATCTTGCGCTGACCCTTTACAATCTCGCCGTATTTGACGACGCCATCAATTTCTGAAATAACCGCCGTTTCGTGCGGCCGCCGCGCCTCAAACAACTCTACGACGCGAGGCAAACCGCCCGTAATATCTTTCGTCTTGGTCGTTTCGCGCGGGATCTTGGCGAGGACGTCACCCGGGCTCACCTCGTCCCCTTCTTGCACCATCAAGTGCGCGCGCGAAGGAAGCAGGTATTTGTTGGTCCCCTTCTTTTCGCTGCGGATGATTAACTGAGGCTGCAACTTTTCGTCGGGTGAGTCCGTAACGACCCACTGCGAAAGCCCGGTTACCTCGTCCACCTCCTCGCGCAGCGTGACGCCCTGCTCAAGGTCCTTGAACTGGACCGTTCCGCCTCCTTCGGTCAGAATCGAGAAGGTGTACGGATCCCATTCGACGATCATGTCGCCCGGCTTCACCGGCGCGCCATCGGCAACCTTGATTTTGGCGCCGTAGACAACCGAATGGCGCTCTCGCTCGCGGCCCCGCTCATCGACGATCGCGACCACGCCGTTGCGGTTCATCACAACGAAGTGGCCGCCGCGGTTCTTCACTACCTGAAGCTCGATGAATTTGGCAAAGCCGCTGTTACGGATCTCGAGAGACGACTGTTCGCTGACCCGGCTCGCCGCGCCGCCGATGTGAAACGTGCGCATCGTGAGCTGCGTGCCAGGCTCGCCGATTGACTGCGCGGCGATGACGCCCACCGCCTCGCCGATCTCTGCCAGCCTGCCGGAAGCAAGGTTGCGACCGTAGCACCGGACGCATACTCCCCGCCGGGACTCGCAGGTGAGGACCGAACGGATTTTCACCCGTTCGATGCCCGCAGACTGGATGGCCGCCGCCAGGTCTTCATTAATCTCCTGGTTGACGTCGACGACCACGTTGCCTTCGTAGTCCTTGATCTGCTCGAGAGAGACCCGGCCTACGATGCGGTCGCGCAGAGGCTCGACGACTTCGCCCGCCTCGATGATGGGTTCGACAAAGATGCCGTCGGCGGTGCCGCAATCGAACTCGGAAACGATCACGTCCTGGGCCACATCCACAAGCCGTCGGGTGAGGTAGCCCGAGTCCGCTGTTTTGAGCGCGGTGTCAGCCAAGCCTTTGCGCGCACCGTGCGTGGAAATGAAGTATTGCAACACGTTCAGGCCTTCACGGAAATTGGCCGTGATCGGCGTCTCGATGATTTCGCCCGAGGGCTTGGCCATCAAGCCGCGCATCCCCGAAAGCTGCCGGATTTGCTGTTTGGACCCGCGAGCGCCGGAGTTCGCCATCACATAAATTGGGTTCATCTCGCCCGATTTGTCCTGGTTCTCGAGCGTCTGGAACATTTCATCCGCGACGCGATCCGTGACGTTTGACCAGATCGCGATGACTTTGTTATAGCGCTCCCCGTGCGTGATGGCGCCGTCCTGGTACTGTTTTTCAACCTCGATGACTTCCTTTTCTGCTTCATCCACAAGGCGCGCTTTATTCGAAGGTACCACCAAGTCGTCGATGCCGATCGAAAGGCCGGCCTTCGTTGCGTAGAGGAAGCCGAGATCCTTGATTTCGTCCAGCATCTGCACGGTCGTCTCGATTCCAAACCGCAAATAGCAGTAATTCACGAGCGCCCCCAGACCCTTTTTGCGCAGCAGGCCGTTGACGAAGGGCATCCCTTTGGGAAGGTGATCGTTCAGGATCACACGGCCGACGGTGGTCTGGATGAACTGGCTCTTTACCGTAATAGGCTCGGTATGCAGCACATCCTGATCGTCGTAAGCGTTTTCGAGGTCGATGACCCGTCCGGTATATCGCAGGCGAATGCGCGTCAGGGTCTCCACCTCGCCGGTCTCGAGCGCAAGCAGCACATCGTCCACACTGGCAAAAGGACGGCCCTCGCCCCGGTTTCCCCTCAAGTCCTTGGTCAGGTAATAGATACCAAGCACGACATCCTGGGTGGGAACCGCGAGGGGCTGGCCGTTCGCGGGCGAAAGGATGTTCCTCGCGGACAGCATCAGAATTGAAGCCTCGATCTGCGCCTCGGGCGAGAGCGGAATGTGAACCGCCATCTGGTCGCCGTCGAAGTCAGCGTTAAACGCCGTGCACACCAGTGGATGAATTTTGATGGCCTTCCCTTCGACAAGCACCGGCTCGAATGCCTGGATGCCCAGGCGGTGTAGCGTCGGAGCACGGTTCAGAAGCACCGGGTGATCCCGGATGACTTCTTCGAGAATGTCCCAAACCACCGGTTCCTGCCGTTCCACCATCTCTTTCGCCGCCTTAATGGTGGCGCACTGACCCGATTGTTCAAGCCGGTGATAGATGAAAGGCTTGAAGAGCTCGAGGGCCATCTTCTTAGGCAAACCACACTGATGAAGCTTCAGTTCCGGTCCGACGACAATCACCGATCGTCCGGAGTAATCCACTCGTTTGCCGAGCAGGTTCTGGCGGAAACGTCCCTGCTTGCCCTTCAACGTGTCCGAAAGCGACTTCAGGGGTCGATTGTTCGTGCCCCGCAGCACCCGTCCGCGGCGGCCGTTGTCAAAGAGGGCGTCCACCGCCTCCTGAAGCATCCGCTTCTCGTTCCGAATAATCACATCCGGCGCGCGCAGCTCCATGAGCTTCTTAAGTCGGTTGTTCCGGTTGATCACGCGCCGATAGAGATCGTTCAGGTCCGAGGTGGCGAAGCGGCCACCGTCGAGTGGAACGAGTGGACGCAGCTCAGGGGGGATCACCGGAAGCACGTCCATAATCATCCACTCCGGCTTGTTACCCGATTTGCGGAAGGCGTCCACCACCTTCAGGCGTTTCGCGTACTTTACCCGCTTCTGCTGCGAGGGGTCGCTGCGCATCTTTTCGCGCAATTCTTCGGCTAGCGCCTCCACGTCAACACGCTTCAGCAGTTCTTTGATGGCTTCCGCGCCCATCCCGGCCCGGAACTTGCCGGTGTGTTCCTGCTGGAGTTGCCGGTAGCGCTCCTCGTTCAGAATCTCCTTCTGCTTGACAGGTGCTTCGCCCGGATCGATCACGACGTAGTTTTCAAAATAGAGAATGCGTTCCAGGTCGCGAAGCGAGATGTCAAGCAGGTGACCGATGCGGCTGGGAAGTCCCTTAAAGAACCAGACGTGGGAGCACGGTGAAGCAAGTTCGATGTGTCCTAGGCGCTCGCGCCGAACCTTGGAAAGCGTGACCTCCACTCCACACTTGTCGCAGATCACGCCGCGGTGCTTCATCCGCTTGTATTTTCCGCACAAGCATTCCCAGTCTGTCACGGGCCCGAAGATTCGGGCGCAGAACAGCCCGTCACGCTCCGGTTTGAAGGTGCGGTAGTTAATGGTTTCAGGCTTGGTAACTTCGCCGTGCGACCAGGACCGGATCTTTTCCGGGGACGCAAGGCTGACGCGAATCATGTCAAATTCGCCAATTAAGCTAACTCGGTCATAAGGGCTGCTGCGAAACAAGGTGTGCCTCCTTCAAAGGAGATAATCAAGCCGGCCCACGCCGTCTCTACCTTTCCGCCGTCACGAGCTGCGGTAGTTCTTTAGCGCGTTTGATAAGCTCTACGTCAAGCCCCAGGCTTTGGAGCTCGCGCACAAGCACGTTGAACGATTCCGGAACGCCGGGTTCGATCGCCGCCTCTCCCTTGACGATCGCCTCGTAAATCTTGGCGCGGCCGTAAACGTCGTCGGACTTGGCCGTTAACAACTCTTGCAGGATGTGGGCGGCGCCGTATGCTTCAAGCGCCCAAACCTCCATCTCGCCAAATCGCTGACCCCCGAACTGCGCCTTGCCGCCTAGCGGCTGCTGCGTGATTAGCGAGTACGGCCCGATCGAGCGGGCGTGGATCTTGTCATCGACCAGGTGGGAGAGCTTCAACATGTAGATGTAGCCAACCGTCACGGGCTGGTGAAACTTTTCGCCGGTCATGCCGTCGTAGAGCGCGATCTTGCCGGAGGTGGGCAAGCCCGCTTTCTGAAGATACTCTTTGATCTGGTCTTCCGTTGCCCCGTCAAAGACCGGCGTAGCGAAAGGAACTCCTTTCTCGTACGCCCGGGCAAGCTCGAGCACTTCCGCATCAGTCAGGTCGTCGATCAGCGTCCCGCTAAGAACCGCCTTCAGCTCTTTGCGCACCAACTCAGCACGGTTTCCCTCGTCCAACAATCGAGCAATCTTTTCTCCGAGGTCTTTCGCGGCCCACCCGAGATGCGTTTCGAGAATCTGACCTACGTTCATGCGCGATGGAACGCCTAGCGGGTTCAGCACAACCTCAACAGGAGTACCGTCAGGAAGATACGGCATATCCTCTTCAGGGAGGATACGCGCGATGACCCCTTTGTTTCCGTGCCGGCCTGCCATTTTGTCCCCGACAGAGAGTTTACGTTTCATCGCAATATAAACTTTCACCAGCTTGATGACGCCCGGCGGTAGCTCGTCACCCTTCTTGAGTTTCTCGATCTTCTCGTCAGTGATCTTGCGCAGGATGTCTATCTGCCGCGAAGTCATTTCCTCGATTTCGTCCATCTTCTCGAGAAGTGTAGGGTCCTTCTTCGCGATTCGGATCCGCTTCAGATTGCGCGTCGAGATACGTGCCAGAGCTTCGCGGTCGAGATCAGCGCCTTTTGAGAGCAGGCGTTTATTCGTCTTCTCATCGTGCAGGTCCGCAAGCAGTTTCTCGCCCTCGAGCAAGGCCGCGAGCCGCTCCACCCGCTCGGTGTTCAGAATGCGGATTTCGTCGTTCAGGTTCTTTTCGAGACGCTCCACTTCAGCCGCTTCGATTGATCTGGCTCGCTCGTCCTTTTCCGCGCCCTTGCGCGAAAAAATCTTCACATCCACCACGATGCCTTCGATTCCCGGCGGACAGGTCAGAGACGCGTCGCGGACCTCGCCCGCCTTCTCTCCAAAGATCGCCCGTAACAGTTTCTCTTCTGGGGTCAGTTGAGTTTCGCCCTTCGGCGTAACCTTGCCCACTAGAATATCGCCCGGTTTCACATATGCGCCAACGCGGATAATGCCACTTTCGTCCAGATCCTTCAGCAGCGATTCCGACACGTTCGGGATGTCCCGGGTCACTTCCTCGGGACCCAGCTTCGTGTCGCGCGACTCGATTTCGAACTCCTCCACGTGAATGGACGTATAGGAATCTTCCTTCACCAGCCTCTCGCTGACTAAAATGGCATCTTCGTAATTGCAGCCGCGCCACGGCATGAAAGCCACCAGCACGTTTCGCCCAAGCGCCAGTTCGCCGCCCTCCGTACACGGCCCGTCTGCAAGAACCTGACCTGCCTTCACGCGCTGGCCCTTCTGGACCACTGGCCTTTGGTTGATGCAGGTATTCTGGTTCGAGCGCCGGAATTTAATGAGCTGGTAAATGTCGGCGCCCACCTCACGAGAGAGGTGAACGCTGCTTCCGTTACCCTCCACACGCACGATAATCCGCTCGCTGTCCACGCCGTCCACAACTCCGTCGCGTTTGCACAGCACCACCGCGCCGGAATCACGCGCCGTAACTTCCTCCATGCCAGTGCCGACGAGGGGCGCCTGCGGGCGAAGCAACGGAACGGACTGCCGCTGCATGTTCGAACCCATCAATGCACGGTTCGCGTCATCGTTCTCAAGGAATGGAATGAGCGCCGCGGCAACACTGACGAGCTGTTTCGGACTTACGTCGATGTAATCTACGTTCTCGCGCCGGACAAGCACGAAATTTCCGGCCTGGCGGGCGTTGACCAGTTCGTGAACGATGCGGCCCCGATCATCCACTTCCACGTTCGCCTGGGCGACAACGTACCGATCCTCTTCCCACGCCGACAAATAAAACGAATACGGCTCACTTTCAATGAGCTTCCGCCGTTTCTCGCGCAGTTCGCTATTAACCCTCTCGACTTCTTTCAGTTCAACGTGCTCGCCGACGCGCCAGGGCCCGTCGCCCCCGTGAGTGATGGTGACGTAGTCCACAATTACGCCGCCGCGTACCCTGCGGTAGGGACTCTCGATGAATCCATACTCGTTGATGCGTGCGTAGCACGACAGGGAGGAGATGAGGCCAATGTTTGGTCCTTCAGGAGTTTCAATTGGGCACAGCCGGCCATAATGCGTGGGATGCACGTCACGTACTTCAAAGCCAGCCCGCTCGCGGGAAAGCCCTCCAGGACCCAGCGCCGAGAGGCGCCGTTTATGCGTGATTTCGGAAAGCGGATTCGTCTGATCCATGAACTGTGACAACTGAGATGAACCGAAGAACTCTCGGATCGCGGCCATCACCGGCTTCGCGTTGATCAGGTCGTGAGGCATGGCCGAAGACATTTCCTGGTAGACCGACATCTTCTCCTTGATCGCCCGCTCCATCCTCACTAGGCCGATGCGAAACTGGTTCTCCAGCAGTTCACCCACGGCTCGCACACGCCGGTTCCCTAGGTGGTCGATGTCATCCACGCCGTAGGCGCCTCCCGGGTTCTTTGCCAGCTTCAGCAGATAGCGGATGCAGGCGTAGAAATCCTCCGGGTCGAGCGTCCTCTTGTCGAGGGGGAGTTGCACCGTAGCTCCTTCGGAGTGTTCAGTGGCGAGAGTGCCCTCGCAACCGCGAACAACTTCCAAACAGGTGTTGCCTTGGCGCTGGCCCACAAACACTTTCTCGCGGTCTACGACCACGTAGAAATTGGAGGCTGGTAGGTTTCGTGCGTCTTCGAGTTCAAACGATGTAGTCCTGGCATCCATCCGCTCCTTGAGCCGCGCCGAGTAACCAAGCTTGATGTTGAATTTCAGCCGACCAACGCGCGAGAAATCATACTTGCGCGGATCGAAAAACATGCCGGTGAAAAGCGCCGTTGCCGTGTCGAGCGTGGGCGGATCGCCGGGACGCATCTTTCGGTAGAGCTCAATCAGAGCTTCCTGCGGCGTCTTCAGTGCGTCGCGCCGAAGCGTCTGGCTGATCACGACGCCGGTGTCGTCGCGCTCCGGGAAGAAAAACTCGAGTTCCGCAATTCCCGCCTCGATGGCCGAATTGAGCAGCGCGAGCGTGAGCTCGTTGTTCGCTTCGACCAACACCTCGCCGGTGGCCGTATCGACCAGATCCAGTGCCGCGTACGCACCCTCCAGGTCCTGGGGCGCTACTTCAACTTGCGTGATTCGCGCCTTCTGAATTTCCTTGAGAGCGGCCGGCGTAATCTTGCGACCTGCGTGGACAATCACCCCACCGCCGCGGGGATGCTCGATGTTTTTCGAAAGACGGGCGCCTGCCATACCTCCCGAGACATCCTGGTAAAGCTTGCCGTCTTTGACGTGAACGCGCTCCACCCGGTAAAACGTCTTCAGGATTTCGCTGTTCGTCTTGAGGCCGAGGGCGCGAAGGAAAATCGTGGCCAGAAATTTGCGTTTGCGATCGATGCGGACGTAAAGAATGTTCTTGTTGTCGTATTCGAATTCCACCCAAGAGCCGCGGTACGGAATGATCTTGCCCAGAAAGTAAGTCCTTTGTGGAGTGGACTCAAAAAAGACCCCAGGGGAGCGGTGTAGTTGGCTCACAATGACTCGCTCTGTGCCGTTGATCACGAACGTTCCGTTATCCGTCATCAGCGGGATCTCGCCAAAGTAAACCTCCTGCTCTTTGATGTCTCGGATGTTCTTCTGGCCCGTCTCGCTGTCTTTGTCATATAACGTGAGACGAATGGTGACCTTGAGGGGCGCGGCGAACGTCATGCCGCGCTCTTGGCAATCCCCGACGTCGTACTTCAACTGAAGTGCGACCGGATCGCCGCAACGGTTGCAAAATGTGACGACGTTTTCGTTGAACGTGCCGCAGCGCGTGCAAAGAACGTCGCCCACCTTGAACGGGTCCGTAATCACCGTGTGGCCGCAGTTCTTACACGTGCTCCGCAGGTGATGGAGACCCCGCAGGTTACCGCATTTGCACTCCCAGTTGCCAATCGAGTAATCCACGAAGTCAAGCTGAGAGACGCCCCGGAAATCTGTGATGGGAAATACGGAGTTGAATACCGCCTGCAGCCCCGTGTCATCGCGCTCGGACGGGAGCAGGTTCATCTGCAGGAAGCGATCGTACGATCGACGCTGCACCTCGATGAGGTTAGGGATCGAGATGACCGAGGGTATTTTGGAGAAATCTATCCGTCGACGCGACGCGCCGTTTCGGCCGTTAAGCATCTGTTCTGCTCCTTGCCTGAAAGTTTCTTGAATACGCCCGTGTAATGATGCAGCACGCCTCTACCGGTTGAGATGCCAAGTGCACGGGTGAGGATGCCGCCTCTTTCGCTGGGGTAAGCGGCTCGTGCAGTAAGGACCCCTGTCTTCTTCAATAGACTCTTCCTGCGCCATCCCGCAAGGTACCCTTCGCGTGGACCGCGCCCTTGCGAATGACCAGCCTACTATTTCACCTCAACCGTCGCGCCGGCTTCGGTGAACTTCTTCCTGATGGCCTCCGCTTCTTCTTTCGTCGTCCCTTCTTTGATCGGCTTTGGAGCGCCATCCACCAGATCCTTAGCTTCCTTCAGCCCCAGGCTGGTGACCTCGCGGACCGCCTTAATCACGTTGATTTTGTTGGAGCCTACAGCGGTCAATATCACGCTGAACTCAGTTTTCTCTTCGGCCGGAGCCGCACCCGCCGGAGCCGCACCCGCCGCGACGATAACCGGGGCCGCCGCTGCGGCGCTCACACCCAGAGCCTCTTCGAGCCTCTTGACGAGCTCGGCGGCCTCCAACAGGTTGAGCGCCTTGATCTCTTCCACCAGTTTTTCAACTCGTTCCGCCATTGTCTTGTTATCCTCCCAAAATTTGCGAACTAGCTTAGCTACCGGCCGTGTCTTGGAACTTCTTCTCTTTGATCCCCTGCTGAATAACGCATGCGAGGTTCCTTGCTACGCCCGCCAGCGCAGATGCCACCCGCTGCGCGGGCGAATTAACCAGGAACATGGCCCTGGACAACAGTTCATCTCGCGACGGCAACGCAGCGATGGCGTTGAGGTCTTCGAGACTGATCACTCGGCCCTCGACCACGCCGGTCTTAAAAACAAGAACCGGGTTCTCCTTCGCGTAGGTCGTGATCGCCTTGGCCAAAGTCACGGGATCAGTCGCGGTATACGCCAAAGACGTGGTGCCTCGCAGTGTTTCCACCACCGACGCGATAGGAGTATCGTGGGCGGCCCGTTCGATCACAGTGTTTTTTGCCACCCGGTACTTTGCTCCAGCATCCTCCAGCTTCCTGCGCAGCTCAAAATCCTGGCTTACCGTGATCCCTTCAAAGCCTGACAGGATCACAGAACGAGCGGCCACCAGCTCATTGCGGAGATCATCGGCCTTCTTTTGTTTGACGTCCCTCTTCATGAATTTGCCCTATCTTCTCCGTCTTGGGAGGCGTCCCAATCAGGCCGCCTCCACGGTCGCCGGATCAATTGGAATTCCCGGACCCATCGTCGAAGAGACGACAACGCTCCTCACATACTGCCCTTTGGCTGTAGCCGGCTTCGCTTTGACCACGCTTGCGATCAGCGCATGGGCATTTTCGGCCAACTTCCCTGCCTCGAACGAAACCTTGCCCACAGGGCAGTGAATGATACCTGTCTTGTCCACGCGGTATTCCACCTTGCCCGCTTTCACTTCGCGGACCGCTTTGGCAACCTCCATCGTCACCGTGCCCGTCTTGGGGTTCGGCATCAACCCTCGAGGCCCAAGCACCTTGCCTAAACGGCCTACAGATTTCATCGTATCGGGCGTGGCAATAACCGCATCGAACTCGAGCCATCCGCCAAGAATTTTCTGAACCAGATCGTCACCACCCACTTCGTCTGCCCCAGCGTCCCGGCCTTCGCGCACCTTATCCCCGGAGGCAATGACAATAACGCGCACCGTCTTTCCCAAACCGTGCGGAAGCAACACCGTGCCTCTGACCATCTGGTCCGCATGTTTGGGATCCACGCCCAGGCGCATCGCTATTTCCACCGTTTCGTCGAACTTCGCAAACGCGGCCTTCTTAACCAGTGGCATGGCGTCAGACAGTGAATACATGGGTCGGTCCACCAGTTTTGCAGCTTGATTGAATTTCTTTCCCAAGGCTTAACTCCTCAGCCGACATCTATCCTGTCTTAGACCACTCGAAAAACCGCCGCCATCCGGAGCGCTTCAAGACGTGACTTCGATCCCCATACTTCGTGCCGTACCCTTGACGCTGGCGACGGCGGCTGTAAGGTCGCGGGTATTCAGATCCGGCAACTTAGTCCGAGCAATTTCTTCGACTTGCTTCTCAGTCACTTTCGCAACTTTGTTCTTGTTCGGTTCGCTGGAACCTTTGGCGATGCCGGCAGCCCGCTTCAACAGTATCGCGGCCGGAGGCGTCTTCGTAATGTAACTGAAGGTACGGTCCTGATAGACCGTGATCACCACGGGAATAATGAGGCCTTCCTGATCCTTCCCTGACGTCTTAGCGTTGAATGCTCTGCAAAACTCCATGATGTTGACGCCATGCTGTCCAAGCGCTGGCCCAACCGGCGGAGCCGGAGTCGCCTTTCCCGCGGGAATCTGAAGCTTGACCATCGCCGTGATTTTCTTTGCCATGAGAAATCCCTTAACCTCTGTTCGCTCGCCGGACGCCCGATGTGTAAAATTCAGCCCGGGCCGACCCACTCATTGGCCCTTCTCCACCTGGTAAAAATCCAGCTCGACCGGCGTCGAGCGCCCGAAGATGGTAACCATCACGCGCAAGGTCGAGCGGTCGTCGTTGATCTCGTCCACCAAGCCGCTGAAGTCCTTGAATGGCCCGTCGTTAATCTTCACGCTTTCGCCCCTCTCGAACTTCAGTTTGGGTTTCGGGTGCTCAGCCGCCACTTCCACACGATGGACGATCCTTTCGACTTCGTCGGAAGTGAGAGGGCTCGGTACCTGTCCGGACCCGACAAACCCGGTCACGCGCGGTGTCGAGCGGACGAGGTGCCAAGTCTCATTGTCCATTTCCATTTCCACCAGCACGTACCCCGGATAAAAAAGCCGCGGCGCAACCACCTTCTTTCCGCTCCGCATTTCCATCACGTCTTCGCTGGGGACAAGAATCTCCCCCACCTTGTCCGCCAACCCCGCCGCTTCGACACGGCTACGAAGCGTCTCCGCAACTTTCCTTTCAAAACCGGAATAAGCGTGGATAATGTACCAATTCTTAGACATGAGCAGCTTTCTTCACTCGAGGACAGGCCGGGGCAGCGGCAAAGGCTCACACACGCCCGTGCTAGGCGCGGTGCGAGAGATAATCGAGGACCTTCAGAACCAGATGCGAAAATGTCTCGTCACAAATCCAAAAGAAAAATGCGAATGCAAACGTCGTGATGAGCACCATAACCGTCGTGCCATACACTTCCTGTTTTCCCGGCCAAGTGACCCGCCTCATCTCGACACGGATTTCTCGATAGTAGTCCCGAAGCCTCTGCCACGTTCCGCCCTGAATGCTGATTTCGTCTGCCAACTGCTTCTCTCGGCTCGAACCGCTGCCTTCTACCCTCGTCTTGCCACGCTTGGCAGGGGCGGAGGGATTCGAACCCCCACGACCGGTTTTGGAGACCGGCAGTCTAGCCGTTAAACTTACGCCCCTTTTCGATCCTGGCTAAAGACCGGGCAACCTCGAAAGAATTAACCTGCCCATCCCCTATTTAACTTCTCTGTGCGCAGTATGGTGACGACAAGTCGGGCAGAACTTCTTGATCTCTAGACGGTCCTGGTGTTTCTTTTTGTTCTTGGTGGTTGTGTAATTGCGATTCTTGCAGTCCGAACACTGTAGGGTAATGATTTCGCGCATAAAGCCAATTAGAGTGTGGGCAACCACCTCTGCGCATCGAGCCTCACACCTGTGGCTGCTCAAGCGCTGCCCTATCCTGTTTCCCGTGGATAATTAGACCGCTAACACCGCCCGGCTCGGAATATGGGAAACAGCCCGATCCACGCTACGCCAATTGCATTCTAGCAGACTACAGCAATTTTAATGCAAGATCAAGCCCAAAATTTCATTCGGCGCTTAGGAATCCCCATCAAAATTATATCTCAAAGAAAAGTAAGGGCTTATCCGAAACAGTACTGTCAAGCTACAAACCGAAGCCCAACTGAACCCTCATCCCGTCCTTGTTCATTCAGATTCCCATCTTGCGATGTTCTCGAGAAGTGTCTCCTCCGACTCCCAATATCAACTTGGAGCCGATGAGCGGGATTGAACCGCTGACCTCGTCCTTACCAAGGACGCGCTCTACCAACTGAGCTACATCGGCCCAACCAGACGTCAGCCATCCGCAGGCAGCGTGAAGGTGCGGCTTGCTGATGGCTGATAACTGATCACTGACTGCTCTCTGGAGCGGGAGACGGGAATCGAACCCGCGACCAACAGCTTGGAAGGCTGTGACTCTACCACTGAGTTACTCCCGCCCTCAGCCGCCGAAACATGCGCCCTGGACGCTCTCGCTTGTCTCTCGTCTCCTGTCTCGCATCTTGTATTTTGGTGGACAGGGGAGGGTTCGAACCTCCGTAGGCCACATGGGCCGGCAGATTTACAGTCTGCTGCTTTTGACCACTCAGCCACCTGTCCGCAGCAGGACTCGTCACGCTGGAGCTGGCGAAGGGATTCGAACCCCCGACCCTCTGATTACAAATCAGATGCTCTACCAACTGAGCTACGCCAGCCGTCAAAAACTCCCATTATAAATGCTCTCCACCAAAAAGCAACTTGCCCAACGAACGGGTAGTGTCTCAATTTGAATTTTTCTGACCAAGAAATCCTTCGAAGATCCAGTTTATGGCTCGCACAAGGAGCCACGCGCCAAACCCGGCTAGAGCGGAAAAGGTCAGCAGCAGCACCCAACCGATGGCTGCGATAGCTCCAATGTCTCCGGTCTGAGTGAAAAGGAATACGACGAAGAACGCCGCCCCTGCCAGTATGCCTATCACGATGCTCAACCGTCTGATTCCCTCTTTTCGTGGCATGGTTAGGCTGAAATCTCCTCGGCCAGCGCCAGAAGCGAATAGGCCAGCTTTCTCGCTTCCTTCGCACTCAAAAGGCTGGTACGATCTCCCTTCCCCGTGTCGCCCGAACCGTGGATGCGAAGCTCGGCGTATTTCGAGCTGAACTTTTGCACCGTTGCTGTATCCTTTGGTGGTCTCATTTCGCTCTCCATTCAGTTTGAATTCTTCTTGCGGTATGGGCCTCGCTTTTTGGCGACGGGCGCGGGCACCAAGTCGGCGATCTCCTCAAGCGTCCAGATGCGATCTGAAACCCCGGCTTCCAACGAACGCCCAATGAACGTTAGACCTCGGACCTAACGTTACGTTATCACGCGCGCTTTCGCCGGCGCAAAGAGCTGGTTTCAAGCCGCCGAAGCGCTCGCCGTTCGATGGCCTCGGGCAGCCCTGCCGCAATTGCACGCCGGCACGCGGCCAGCGATGCGTCGCGAGCCCCGGCGCGCGCGAAGACGCAACTCAAGCTGAACAGATCGAGAGCCACGCTGGCGTTGCCCAATTTCTTCTCCACCGGAAACTCGCCCTTCTGTCCGGCACGGAGGGTTTGCGCCATCTCCGTCGCCAGCGCTACCAGGCTGACGATGTCGAGCGCGTTGTGAAAGAAGACGGGCTCAAGAGCGCTCGCGTTCCAGGTGCGCAGATATTCGAAATAGATGCCGGGAATTTCCGCGCCGGCCACATCGCCCTCGCGGGCGATGCCCAGGACGTACCGTTCCAGATTCCCGAGCCGGCAACTCCCAATCCGCAGTTTCCACAGCCGCCGGGCCGGGTGCAGTAAATCGAGATGAAGCAATCGCGCAAAGGGAGACTTCATGCGGGCCAGTCCGTAACGGTTCTCAAGCAGGGGGACGTCAAACGCCTTGCCGTTGAACGTGATCAGGCCATCGCTTCCGTTCAACTCTCTCGCCAGTTCCACCAGCACGGCCTTTTCTTCCGCGTACTGCCGCAGAAAGAACTGGCGGACGACGAAGCTCGTGCCCTCCACCTTGCCGACGCCGATCAGGAAAGCGCACGCATCCGCGCTCTCCAAAAGCCCCGTCGTTTCCGTATCGAGGAAGGCCAGGCGGGAAATTTCAGGCAGAGAAGCACCAGCAAGGAAAAGATTCAGCGACGCGAGATCTGTGGTCCCAAAATCACCGACGCGCATTGCGCCGTAGGGCCGGCCGAAAGGCAGCGTCTGCTCGGACAGGAAAAACTCCCCGAATACGTTCTGCCCCACCCTCCCTTCGACGTATTCCTCGATGTTTTGCGGCGTAGGGCCAGCAGGAAGCTTGCATGTGATCTGCTCCATCCGCTGCAAATATTGGAATCGCCCATCCGAATCACGGCCGTCCGAATTCTTTGAGGCCGCAAGCCTGACCTGGCGAAGCTTCCCATCGAAGTTCATTGTTCGTGCGATCTTAGCGAACCCATCGAGCGCCTCGCGTTTCCAGCGCCTCACGCACTTATGAATCCTCTCATGAATTCACTGTAACAAGTTCTTCACGCAGTTGTAACCGGTCTGCCGGGCCGCTGTCGATCATAACATTTTCCACATTGACAAAATGGGGCAAATGTTATTACTGTATCGCCCTCCGATGAAGATTCTAGTTTTGGGATCGGGCGGACGCGAGCACGCACTGGTGTGGAAGCTTCGCGAGAGCCAATTGATGAAGGAAATCTATTGCGCGCCAGGCAACGCCGGCATTGCGCAGGAGGCCGAGTGCGTCTCGGTTGACCTCGCAGATGCGGCTTCGACGCTGGAACTGGCGACGCGTCTGGGCGCGGATCTGACGGTGGTGGGGCCGGAGGCACCACTGGCAGCCGGCGTGGTGGACGTATTTGAGAAAGCAGGCCTTGCGGTTCTCGGTCCCAGCCGGACGGCGGCGCAATTCGAGAGCAGCAAGATTTTCGCCAAGCGCTTTATGGAACGGCACGGCATTCCCACAGCGCGCTTTCGGGTTGGGGAGGACTTCGAGCAGGCCGTGCGAGCGCTTGACGAATTCTCTACACCCGTGGTCATCAAGGCGGATGGGCTGGCGGCTGGCAAGGGCGTGGTTGTGGCGAGGACACGCAATGAGGCGGAACAGGTCCTGGATGCCGCGATGCGGCGGGGCGCGCTCGGCCGGGCGGGCGAGCGCGTGGTGATTGAAGAAGCGCTCAGTGGTGAAGAAGTGTCATTCATCGTCCTCACCGATGGAAATACGTCGATTCACCTTCCGCCTTGCCAGGACCACAAGGCGCTTCTCGACAACGACCAGGGGCCGAACACGGGAGGAATGGGAGCGTACAGCGATGACACGATCCTGGCGGAAAGCACGCGTGGTGAGATATTGAGGCGCATTGTGAATCCGACCCTCTCCGGCATGTCGGAAGAAAGAATCGCCTATCGCGGTTTTCTCTATTTTGGGCTCATGATGACGGCGGACGGACCGAAAGTGCTCGAGTACAACGTACGTCTCGGCGACCCGGAAGCCCAGGCGCTGCTGATGCGGTTGCGGTCCGATCTTGTTGAGCTGCTTTCCTCGGCTTGCGAAGGCGCTCTTGCCACGCGCCATGCTCACTGGAGTCCAAACCCGGCCGTATGCGTGGTGGCGGTCTCGCGGGGCTACCCTGCGGCCCCGGAAACCGGAAAGACGATTTCCGGCTACGATCTAGCCGAAACCGTAGGCGGCGTCAAGGTGTTTCATGCCGGCACCGTTTTCAAAGATGGTCAGTTGCTCACGAGCGGCGGACGAGTGCTGGGCGTCACGGCGAGCGGCGAGGACCTGCCCGCCGCCCTGCACCGCGTCTACGCGGCGATGAGCAAGATCCACTTTGAAGGCATGCACTACCGCCACGACATTGGCGCCAAATCCCTCAAGCGCCAGGCCGGCCCGCCACCCGGTCCCAGTTCACCGGCCAGGAAACAGGAAGCGCAAGAGCCCCACCAGCGCTGGCGATAG
>JAKAWG010000058.1 GCA_021817045.1 Acidobacteriota bacterium | reverse complement strand
GGATGGGCGGTGAATTCGCTGATTTCCAATCCCATGTCGATCTACCCAAAGTATCGGCGTGTCCGAACGCTCTGGATGGGTCCGGGACAGGATCCCTACGTCATCGAGATTGAGACCGACGAAGGCGTGACGGGATTTGCGGCAAATTATGGGGGCGGACCTTTTGCGTGCGCCGTGATCGATCAGCATTTTCGCCGGTTTCTACTTGGAGAAGACCCGTTCAACATCGAGTTAATCTGGGACCAGATGGACCGCGCCACGTTGCCTTATGGCCTCGGCGGAGTGGTGGGGATGGCAATGTCCGGAGTCGACCTAGCCTTGTGGGATTTAGTCGGTCGAGTTCTAAACCAACCGGTGTATAAACTTGCCGGAGGTCAGACGAAGGAAGAAATCCCGTGTTACGTGACGACGCATCCTGACTGTGCTGCACATTGGAAAAATCGCGGATTTCTTGGGTTGAAGATCGCCGCTCCATGGGGTGTCGAATCGGGTCGCGACGGCATCATAAAGACGGAACGTCTTATCGCCAAGCTTCGCCAAGACCTCGGCGATAGCATGGAAATCATGGTTGACTGCTACCTGTCTTGGGATATTGAATTCGCCGCGCGTGTTGCGCAGCGCGTCTCCAGCTATGATGTGAAATGGTTCGAAGATCCTCTACAAAATGGCTGGGCCGCAGGGGAAAACCGCTACCTGCGCGAGCGAATTTCTCCCGTCCAACTGGCCACCGGCAACCTCGAGTTCCACTATAAAGCTTTTCACACGATCCTTGTGAACCGAGCGACCGATGTCATCCAACCGGAACTGCAATGGTGCGGCGGGCTCACCGCGGTGCGTCGAATTGCGGCCATGGCTAAACCTTACGACATCGCTGTAATTCCCCACTGTTCCGGCGTCTACAACTACCATTTCGTAATGTCCAACACCAATTCGCCGTTCGCTGAATACCTGAGTGTAGGGGACGGTACCGAGGTCCGCTCTATCTTCAATGTGCTGGAAGGCGAGCCTGTTCCTGTTTCGGGAAAGGTCAAGCTGGATCCAGCAAAGCCTGGTTTTGGCGTTGAATTGAAGCGCGGCCTCCTGGTTCCATATCGGAAGCAATGAATGCAATAAGCAAAGCTGGAATGCACGCACGCACCTCTGACACCACACGCCTGAAAGAGAGCGCCGCACGCGCCGCCGATCTGCTAATGGGCTATGGCTGGAAGACCTGGTTCTGGGGAGACAGTATCGGTCTTGAGGGCTTATTGGACGCGGCGGAGTGGCTCCGGGAATCGGAGTATGAGGCCTTCGTGTACGGAATGATGAAGGCATGGTCGAGCCGCCGTGATCCAACTCGCGTATTCGAATACACGGCGTCTGGTCTTGCCCTTCTACGGCTCTATGAGCGCACCTCTGATAGCGCGCTGCTTCGCGCCGCAAGGGATCACGCTGAATATCTTGCGGCGTTTCGGCAGACTGATCGCGGCGCCTACGTACGATTTGAAGACCCTCATTTCGATCTGCCTCCAGAATTGCCGGGAAGCGATGCGGCCGGTCGATCCGGCTTGGAGACCGCTCGCGGCGGGCCTTGTGTCTTCGTTGATAATATGCACTTCGACGGACCATTTTTCGCTAAGCTCTACCAACTCACCGGCGAGTCCCGCTTCCGAGACCTCGCCGTGAGCAACATTCTCTCCAGCATAGAACTGCTGTTTGATGAGCAGCATCACTTGTTCCATCACTTCTGGAGCGAGCGTCTGAAAATCCCTAACGGCGTCTTCTGGGGACGCGGACAAGGCTGGGCGACGCTCGGAGTTGTCCATGTACTAGAATACTTGCCACAGGACGATCCCTTATGGCCCGCGTTACTGGACATTCTCCGAAAGCACAGCCGAGCCATGGCAGGTGCGCAAGATTCTTCTGGCCATTGGCACACAGTGATCACGGATCCTGATAGCTATTTAGAGTCCTCGATTGCGGCATTCATGGTGGATGCTCTCAGTCAGGGCATTCGGCGAGGCTGGCTCGACGAATCATATCGCGACGTCCTCGTCCGCGCCTTTGCTGGATTGTTGGAGCGGGTCACACAGGAGGGAAAGCTGGATGGCGTTTCTTACGAGACGCACCCAAGCTTTCGTCCCGAACATTATCGAACCATGCCGCGCGGCGCAATGGTACCCTGGGGCCAAGGCCCGCTTTTGGCGGCGATTCGCTCCTACGCCGAACTACTTAAGACGGAAACTGAAGAGCAGGCCTGATGGAACATTTTTGGCTTTTTCGAATACTCGTTCTCGCCCGCGGGCGACGGCAAAATTCCAAAAGCTTTCACGTAGCGCCCTGTCGGGTTTAAGAATTTTCCAGATCCACGCCAGAGCAGAGGTAACTCATTCAATCAATGTCAACAGAGTCTTTTCTTCCTCCGTCCCGCCTAACGCTGAGAATTACCGAGAGGTGCGCAATGCGAAAGATATTATTCCCGTTGGTTCTGCTTGTTTCCCTGTGTCTGACAAGCTGCGTCGGCCGGCAATCATCTTCGTCACATGAGAAGTATGCCTCCCGAAACGTCAACGTCGCGGTCAACTGGGATCGTGTGATCGGCGTTTCTCGCGCAAACGCCACCCTGCAAGTCGTGGTGAGCCCTTTAATGAGTCGTACCTCGCCGATTCACGACAAGATCTTTCATGCCTTACAAAACCTCCACTGCGATTATGTGCGCTATGTTCCCTGGCTCCCTTACCCTAAGCTTGCGGTAGCTGAACTCCGGCCGCCGGCGAACGGAAAAACCTCCTGGGATTTTTCGCTCATCGACCCGTTTGCTGAAGATTTTGCCCAAGCGACAGAGAAACACTCCACGATCTGGAATTTCAGCACGATCCCCCAGTGGATGTTTAAGACCCCGCACCCCGTCCCTTATCCTGCCAATCCCGATCAAGTAACTTGGACGTACGAGCAAGGCACCCAACTGCGTGATCCGAGCATGAAGGAGGTAGCGGATTATTACTCGCGCCTGGTGAGCTGGTACACGGCAGGCGGTTTTACGGACGAATATGGCCACAAGCACGTCTCGAACCACCACTACAAGATTGCCTGGTGGGAAGTGCTGAACGAAGTTGATCTCGAGCATCGGATGACGCCCGAGTTTTACACTAAGCTTTACGATGCCATCGTCGGTGCTGTCCATAAGGTCGACCCGCGAATCAAATTCGTCGGCATGGTGCTGGCCGCCCCCTCTGAAGAACCTGCCTACTTCGACTATTTTCTGAATCATGAGCATCACAAGCCGGGCATTCCGCTCAATATGATTTCTTATCACTTTTACGCTACGCCGCCGGCTGATGAAAACCCCGAGGCATGGCAATACACCTTTTTTGATCAAGCGAACGGCTTTCTGAACGTGGTCCGCTACATTCAGGCAATCCGCGAGCGCCTTTCACCGGAGACCCAAACCGACATTGACGAAATCGGCGCCATTCTTCCCGGCGACAATGGGACGCCCCGGGGTCCGATTCCGAACTTCTACTGGAACCTCTGCTCCGCGCTGTATGCTTACCTCTACGGCAATATGGCCCGTCTTGGAATTGATGGAGTCGGGGAGTCAGCGCTGGCTCAACTGCCGGGCTTTTTCCCGAGCGTAACCATGATGGATTGGAAAACTGGCCAACCGAATGCCCGGTATTGGGTCCTGAAGCTGATCCATGATCACTTAGGGCCCGGTGATAAATTGGTAGAAACCAACGTCAGCGCGCCGTCTGTGTATGCGCAGGCTTTCATTGGAAAGGATGGAAGTCGGAAGATTCTGCTGGTGAATGAGCGGGAGAGCCCGTTCCAGGTTTCACTTTCGGGAATCTCAGGCGGGCAAGAAGAATTTGTCGATGAAGCGACGGGCTTCCAGCCACCCGCTAGTGCGCGTTTGCGCAAGAATACGCTGACGCTCGGTCGTTTTGGAGTGGCCGTGCTAACTGTGCAGCCATAAAGGACCGGAGGACCTGAGCGAATTACCCGGGTTTCCATCTCATCGTGACACGGTTTCTGTAGTGGCAGCACTGGGAGTCACAATCCTGATTAGTTTCACAGCCCGAAGGCGAGGAACGAACTCGCAGAACGCGGGAGAGGAGGCAGGAATTGCGAATTAGTGCCATTAAGGTCCATCCGATTTTGATGAGTTCTTCGTGGCTGAGCGAGGGTTTGGTCGCCAACCCTATGTCCATTTATCCCAACTACCGTGAAAAGCGCTCCAGTTGGTATGGCCCCATGACGTCCGCCATCGTGGAAATCAACACGGATGAAGGCATTCGAGGCCTGGGGGTGGTCGGAGGCGGCAAGGGCAGGCTCGCTCCGATCGTGATCGAGGAACAGTTAAAGAATCTCCTGGTTGGGCAGAACCCCTTCAATATCGAGCTGCTTTGGGAGCAAATGTTTCGTGCCTCCCAATTTTATGGGCGCAAAGGCGCGGTCATTGAGGTGATCAGTGGCATTGACCTGGCGCTTTGGGACTTGGTGGGCAAAGCCGTCAATCAGCCCGTCTATAACTTGGTGGGTGGAAAGACGAAAGAGAAAATTCCAGTCTATGTCACCGGAAATTTAACCGAGCGGCACTTGTCCGAAGGATTTCGGCACGTGAAACTGGCGCTGCCCCACGGACCAGCCGATGGCCCGGAGGGCCTGCGCCAGAATATTGCCTTGGTGGAGCGGACGCGCAAGCTGATCGGGCCGGACGGTGACATCATGCTCGATTGCTACATGGCTCTGGACGTGCCATATGCAATCAAGCTGGCAAAAGCGGTTTCCGAATTTCAGCTTCTTTGGATGGAGGAGCCGGTGCCTCCTGATCAGCCGGACGCTTACCGGCGGATTAAAGATGCCGTGCCGGAGTTGCTGATTACAGGCGGCGAGCACGAATTCACCCGGTACGGCTTTCGCGATCTCATCGAGAAAAGGGCTGTCGACATCCTCCAGCCGGATATTTATCGCGCAGGCGGGCTTTCGGAGCTGAAAAAGATCGCGGCGATGGCCAGCGCTTACGGTTTGCCTGTCATCCCTCACGGGGTTGGTGCGGCAACGTATCATTTCATAATCTCAACCCATAATGCGCCCCGCGCCGAGTTTGTGGATATCTTCGCCCAGGGCGGGCGCCCTCTCTTACGTGGCGAGCCCGTGCCGAAAAGCGGCTTCGTCGAGTTGAGCGAAGCGCCAGGCTTTGGTTACGAGCTGGATGAAGACGTAATTTCCGGCAAGGCGAACGCGGCATTGATTTTCTAGTGCGACCGAATGCAGAGAACTCGTAGCGGCGCTCGGGCGACTCTTTTTTGACGCACGCACCGAGGGCAGGCACGCTGCACCTGATCACGATAGATTGATTCGGTGTGTTTATACAGGAGGGAGCCAGCAGTGACTTGTCATGTGCAGGTGCTCAAAGTGGGTGAAGTGGAAGTCCCCGCACCCGAAGTGTATTGGATGAGCCATTGGCAGGAGTGGGAAACTCTGTTTTTTTACATGGTAGTCATCCGATGTGGAGACGTGACAGCAATCGTGAATACAGGGCCTCCGGCTGACTTGGCGGAGCTTAACCGGGCTTGGCGGGCCTTTGCTGGCGAACGCTGCCAGATGAAACGTACGGAAGACGAGCGGCCAGAACGCGCATTAGCGGGACTTGGCATCAAGCCTGACCAGGTCAACTATGTGCTGCTAATACCGCTCCAGGCGTACACCACCTCCAATATTCCACTCTTCCGCAACGCCACGATCTGCTTTTCGAGGCGCGGCTGCGTAGAGGACATCATGGCGCGGCCCAGTTATGTCCACGTCCCGCGCGAGTTATGCATCCCAGACCCCGTACTGCGTTACTTGCTATTCGAGGCTCGTGACCGCGTGCGGCTGCTTGAGGACGAAGATGAGATTGAGCCCGGCCTGCGTGTCTGGTGGGCGGGAACGCATCACCATAGCTCGATGGTCTACGCGATCGATACGAAAGCCGGCACGGTAATGGTTGGCGACTGTGCCTTCAAGTACGGCACCTTGGAAGGACATCCGCTCGGGATCGCTGAGAGTTTGGCCGAAGGCGACCGGGCCTACCGGCGTATTCGATCGCAGGCGGCGCATTTTATCCCGCTCTATGATCCTGAAGTACTGCGCCGTTACCCCAACGGAGAGATCGCTTGAGAGAGTTGGGCGGCATTATTCCTGTCCTGGCCACACCTTTCACCAAGCATGGCGAGGTGGGGTGGTTGCCAAGCGGATCGCCATATCAATCCAGAAAGGTAACCAGTGACGTCCAATAACCCAACTGCCGGCTACGTCTCCAGTACGGAGCGATTTCAGCCGCGTATTACTCCGACGCCTGACCGGCTGAAAGGAAAAATTGCATTGGTTACTGGTTCTGGCCGCGGGATCGGAAAAGCGATTGCCCTGCGATTCGCGCGGGAGGGCGCCGACATTATTGTCATCGATAGGCATCCGGGGCCAGCAGAACAGGCGGCAGAAGAAATCCGCCAGGTAGGATCGAGAGCACAGGCGTTCCAGACCGATGTAACCGACCGCGAGGCCATTGAGCAAACGCTTCACGCTGCCCTTGAAGAATTCAGCGTGGTGGACATCCTCGTCAACAATGCCGGCATAATCGTCTTCGGCAGCCTTATGGAGTGCCGCACGGAAGATTGGGACAAGATGCTGGCCGTCGATCTGACCGGTGCCTTTTACTGCACGCAGATCGTCGGCAAGCAGATGATCCGCCAGAGGCGCGGCGGGCGGATGATTCATATAGGGTCCACCGCCTCGCTCCTGCCTGCGCCAGAGCAAGGCGCTTACTGCGTCGCCAAGGCTGGTCTTCGCATGCTCAGCAAGACGGCCGCTATGGAATTGGTCCGCTACAACATAACGTCCAATCTGCTTTGCCCAGAGGGTGCAGTGACAGACATTAACCGCGACCTGCTCAGCGACCCGGCAGTTATGTCGAAACTTGAGGAAGCGATTCCAGTCGGACGCCTGGCTCGGGTTGAAGAGATCGCTGCGGCAGCAGCCTTCCTCGCATCTGACGAGGCGGCCTACATCACCGGCGCTGAACTGGTACATGACGGCGGAGCCACCGTCAGCGCGCTCTGGTGGCGTTGATGGTGCTGCGGCAGCGGGGCAGCAGAGGCCTGCTGGCTACGCCGCTTTCGCCTCGGCGTGAAACAGCGATTAGCGCGGGCGAAGTACATCTTAGAAGCCATTATCAGAGCCCGGGCTCTCAATCATCAGACGTATCCGCGCGCGATAGTGAGTAATATCTGGGCGACGGCGCGAGATCTATTTCTCAAATCTCATTTCTGCGGCTCTAGAAACGCCTCCGGCGTTTGTCCGGTTCGCGGACCAACCAGCCATGTGGATTCTGTACGGGTTGTGGACATAACGGCCGAAACTCGAAAGCCCCCGCCATTCACCGTTTCAGCGAGAAATGCATTCTTGCGTTCATCAAAGAGCATCCGCAGGAAATCAACCTCGGGAAGGTTGACCAATTGTGGTTTCTTGACCTCGTGCTTGTCAACGGTGGTGAATTACATGCGATCACGGTGCCGCGCACAATCCAGGATAACTGTAAGGATGAGGACGCCGAACAGGATTAAATCGGGGGTCGATCTGCGGCCCCCGTTGTACTGGCAGGCAACGTTCTCTCGCAAGCACTTCGTCACTCGCTTTCGATTGTCGGGGGCTGGACATCATCCTGGACGGCGGCCGCAGCGGGCAATAGTGGCTCCTCAGAAGCTGATTCCACGATAGCCTGAGGAAGGGCTTTATTCGGCTTCACACCTAGCTCTCTTAGCATTTCGGCTTGCCTTATAACATTCCCTCGGCCAGTCGCCAATCTCTTTTCAGCACCGTCATAGCTATCTTGGGCCTGCCGGAGGCGTTCACCGATCTGGCTGAATTGTTCAACGAAACCCACGAGCTTGTCATAGAGCTCACCGCCCCGCCGGGCGATTTCTTGAGCGTTCCGCTGTTGCTGCTCTTGGCGAAGGAGATACGCAACAGTTCGGAGGACAAACAATAGCCCACTCGGGCTAACAAGGAGAACATTCTTCCTCCATGCCTCCTCCCAAAGTCCCACATCGTTTGCCATCGCTAATGTAAAAGCTGGCTCTACAGGAACAAACATTATCTGATAGTCGACTGAATTCAAACCTGGGAGACCCTGATAATTCTTTGCGGAAAGCGATTGAACATGTGATCGCATAGAGCTCAGATGATGGCCGAGGGCTGTAGTCTGGTCCGCCTCGTTATCCGACTTCGTGAACACATCGTAGGCCGTGAGAGAGACTTTGGCGTCAATCACCAGGTGTTTGTTTTCCTGAACACATATCACCACGTCAGGCTGGGCACGCGAACCATCCTCCCGGGTGTAGGTCGGGCGGAGATAATAGTCACGGCCCTCCTGCAACCCGGATGCATCCAATACACGCTCAAGAATCAACTCACCCCAGTTGCCTTGAGTCTTGCTGGAACCTTTGAGGGCCTGTGTCAAGTTGTTTGCGTCTGATGAGAGTTGCTGGTTGAGGCCAATTAGCTGCCGAACCTGCTCCCCGAGGGCGCTACGCTGATTACCCTCATTAACGTAGACTTCCTCAACTTTGCTTTGGAACTCCTTTATTTTTGTCTGTAGCGGATCGAGAATCTGGCTTATGTTGGCCTTGTTCTGCTCCGTAAAGCGCTTTGCTTTTTCCTCAAGAATATCGTTTGCGAGCGCCTTGAATCGATTCGACAGCTCTTCCTTAGCCTCGTTCAGCAAGGCTAGTTTCTCCGACCCTTGTTTCCGTTCCGCATCTAACGCCGTCGTTAGGGTCGCCGCGTGAGTTTTCAAATCCTCCACCGTCGCTGTGAGATCATCACGACTCGTTTGTAACGCCGCGCGTTCGGCTCTCAGACGCTCCGCTTCGCCCTTTTGGGCTGCCAAAGCAGATTCAAGGCCGCCGGCCTTCTCGCGCAGATTCGCCAGTTCTTCAGTCAACTTCTGACTTTCTGCTCTCCCCGCATTGAGTTGCCTCTCCAGGTCGGGCAGCCGCGAGGTTTGTTCTGTTAGTGAAGCAACTTGGCTGGCCTTTTCCTGAAGTTCTTTTTGGCGAGCCGCTAACTCCTCCCGCGCCGTCGTGAGTTGCGCCTCAAGTGTTGGAACTCTGCTGGCGCGCTCCTCCAGCCGAGCAATTTCGCCCATGCTTTCGCTCTTGGCCTGATTGACTGCCGCCTCACTTAGCCGTCTCAAGACAAGCCAGAGGACTACGGCCCCAGCGACCATGCCGATACACACAGCAAGCAGAAACTCAAACTCCTGCATTGTTTCTCTCTCCCCCTCGACAATCCCGTGCTGCATTCTCTGTGCTCATTCGACCACTCCGAAGGCAAGGATTTCGTTACAAAGCCGCTTCAACGATTCCGACTGCTTTGGCACATCCCACGACTTTGAGAGTATTGCTGCAATGTACAGGCTATTCTTTTCCAATCCCCCCACGTGGCCGAACTCCGCCTCAACTGTCTGTCGCAGGCCGTCCCAGGTATCCGCCCCTATGTCTCTCTTTACAATGTCTCCGATTCTCGAATGCCACATGACGACATTCTTTCCCCAGTGAGTACTTTGGGGAAATGGTTCGGGGTCCGCGATGCCCGCGAGCTTGAGCAACGCCCGGTTATCCTTCTCATGGCGAGCTTGGCTACCATTCTTGTCCGGTAGGTCGGCGTCAGAATCGAACACAATGAATGTCGGAATCCCCAACCGGCGAGCTATAAGCACCGCCGGTATCATATGGCTTTTGCCTCCTGCGGGGACCAAATGGCAGCCTGAACGGCGATAGCTTTCCCAATTTCCAGCGAGATGCAGGTATGCAGTGATATAGGCAATATCCTCCGGTCCTTCAACGAGGACCAACCGCCCGGTAAAAAACATTTCGTTCATCTGGACCTGTAATTCCTGGTTAATTTTCGCGAGTATCCCCTCTGGCTTCTTCGGTTGTTCACCCAGAGCCTCTTTCCACTCTTCTAGTAGATCCGTGTACGAAACGTGCCTCACGGTTGTGAACTTCCCGCCGGTACCCTTACGTACCATTCTGATGTCTTCGAAAGCTTCGCCAGAAACAAAGTAGGGGCTGTGCGTGCAGACGACCACCTGCGAGTTCGTCTCCGTAAGCCTACGAAGGACCTCAGCCAGATGCTTCGCTTGCGGTGGGTGCTGGTAAAGTTCAGGTTCCTCGCAGGCCAAGACCAGCCGCGGTTCGGAATTCCCTGGAAGCGTTGCCAACTCCTGCAACAGCGCGAACAGATAGGAACGCTGCAAGCCGTGTCCAAATCTTCCCAGTTCTCCCTCAAATGCGTCCTCACCAGCAACAATCTGGGCAAACGGATCTTCGATGTGCACCGACTTCTCCGGGTCGTTTCTCCATTCGATCCGCAGCGAAGCCTTTGGGTGTGCCCACTCTGAGAGCTTACCTCTCAACGAAGTGGACACCTCGTCGAGCGTGCCCTGGTTCTGCTCAAGTAGCGTTTCGTAGTCACTTTGCGTCCGTTGCTTAATTTCCTTCAGCCTGTCATCGAACTTAACCTTAAGCCGCACCGTTCGTGCCAGCAGCTTGCCAAGGGCCGTATTCCGAGATTCTCTCTGCTCTGTAGTCGCATCCTTCACCGCTGGGACATAGACCCATTGCACGTATTTGGCGAGCCGGTTTGCGCCTTTCGTAAAGCCATAGAACTCGTCTTTGCTTTGAATTAGCTCGCAAAGGCTCTGGTGCGCGGTTTCGTAACTACGAAGGGCATCGATCATGGCATCTTTAGTGCTGGCGGTCGCCAAGTCGGGATACGTCTCGCGAATGCCCGCGTAAATAGTCTTCAAATCCTGAACCTTGCCACCACTGGCGACCACCTCGAAGAACTTCGCGAAGGCGGGCATAGCAAGCCGCTCGCCATACTGGAGTACCTCAGCACATTGCAGGGAGTCGCTAAATGTGGCTACAGCCGACACGACAAGCTTGCCGTGGCGAGCATAATCCGCAAAATCTTTTTGGGCCTCGGGTTCCAAATCGACAAAGGTTGCCGTGATCTTAATTGGTTCTGTTGTGCTCTTGTTGTGGAAGTCCTCTGCGACAAGGCGGCTGAGGTCTGTAGCCACGTTCTCCGACTGTCGAAAAAAGATGTTTAGGGCGCACAGTACGTTCGATTTTCCCGCCCCGTTGGGCCCGACTAAGCACGTATAGTCGTTGAAAGGGATCACAACGTTTTCGCAAGAACGGAAATTTTGAATCTGGAGAGAAGAGAGCTTCACTAATGTCCCCTGGCGTTCCAACTCCAAGCTGGTCGCTTAGCGAGAGAGTGTATCAAGGAATTACACGTCTTGTCGCCTGGGACTCTGACATCCCGTCCGTCCGTGGCCTACGTCTCCACCTGCGGTCTGTTTTGCGTCCTCCTTCATTTTCCCGGTCACTCTCTTTTTAGCGCCCCTTCTTCTCGCGGGCACGGCGAGCTGGGGAAAGCCCCTGCGCGCTGGCGGCACGGCGGGCGTCTGCTTTCACGTTACCGCGTGACCCTCTGATTCCATAACGGCGTCGGCTCGTTCGAGCCGGTAGACTTGGTTTGTTCACCGACCAAGGCTGCTGGGAAAGGAGCCGAAAATGTCGATTATCGGATCGGATTTTCATCCGCGCTACCAGCGGATTGCAGTGCTGGAGGAGGCGACCGGCGAGATCGTGGGGCGCCGGCGTGGATCAGGACGCGCCGCAGTGGCAAGAGGTGCCCGGCAGCCGCTGCGGCGAGGACAACAAGGTTAGCGGCCGCGGAGAGATGGAGCTGGCAAATCGGGCTACAGTTGAGTTTACCTTCGCAGCCAATGGCCGGAGGATGCGCACGTTAAAAATATGGGCGCCCGACCCAGGAGTGGTCCTTGATCAAATCGAGGTCCGTGTTCGGCAGTACCCGCCGGCATGAAAGGCCCGCGCTGTCGGCTCGTTCCAGGGCTGGATCGAACGCCCCAGAGAAGTTAACTCCGTCGTGCTCCACCGACACAGCGGAAGAGCATGAGGGGCGGGCAGTCCACAGGCGAGCGCTTTAATCTGAACGACCAGCTCTGGGGGAAATGACCGGGGCGTCCCGGACGAGGGCGTTCTTCCAAATCGGCGAAGGGTTCTTCAAAGAAGCGCTTTCCCCAGGGGCCGGCAACTTCGCGGCGCGTGCCCAGGCTCGCCGCGATGATGCTGGAGTTACAGGCGCGGGGTTGCCATAACATTAATGTGGTCACTTCGGAAGATATGGTGTTTCAGATTATCGAAGCTCTGCCGCTGGCAAGAGCGGGAGGGTTGCGGTTCCCCATCGTTTACAACACGAGCGCCTCGATTCGCAACGGCCAGCCTATTGCGGCACATTCTGATACCAGGTCGATGGCATAAGCTTGTCCGTGATGATGTCTTTGCAAGGAGGTTGATCTGGTCAATCGCGTCCCAGATTCGGGTCAGTGGAAGGGATGTTGCGATAAAGCGCCGCACTGTTTCAGCTACTTTAAATAAGGTTGCTAAACGGCAACCCGGCGGACTCAAAAAACGATCACGTCCCCTGCCTCCTCGAAAGGACGAGGAGTTGAAAACAAGCGGGTTGACGATCTTCGGACTGGCTTGTGGCGCTCCATCGTATCGTCCCTTCCATTGGCCCACTTCCCGCTCCAAGGTTTTCCGGCCTTCGCCCTACGCAGGTTGGCTCGATCATAGAGCGACCTGGTACACATTCTCATTCTTTGTGGGTGCTGCAAAGCGAAATGAATGACTGTTAGGAGTGGTCCTGGCTGGAAGTGCAGGCTCCTGGGAATGACGAATTGTAGGTGTCTCCGGCGTACTGAAGCTCCATATCTAAACCGATCTTGGACGTGTAGTAGCCAAAGATGGTGAGTTCTTTGATCAGGTCAAAAAACCGCACTCCCGGTTGGTCCTGCGAATTCGGGTTGTTGGGATCGGCAAGCGGCTGCAGCATGGCCGTCTGCTCTTCTCGCGTGAGCCTTACAAAAGGTTTGTTATGAATCGCCAGGCTGCGCCCGTCCAGCCATGCCAGTCCCTCAATCATCTCCTTCTGCGCTTCCGGTGTCTCTTCGTGATATTTCAAGTCGAGATAGCGATTGACGAGTGCGGCTTTGGCTCCGGGCGTATCTGTGGCTGGAATAATGAGGTCCGTAAGAACAATTAAGGTTTGATTCTGGTGCTCGTCGAAAAAGCAAGGTTCCCAGTTGGCTTCAGACTGGTCTATGGAAGCCGCAGCGACGGGCGGGCGTTGGGCGCTCGAACTGGCTCGAGCGGTCTCCGCTTGGCCGAGGATGGGCAGGGTGGTGAGGCCACCGGTGCCCATCACCAGCGTCTTCAAGGCATCACGCCTTCCTGTAACGGCTTCATTTCCGCCTCTTTTCTTCATAAGGGCACCTTTCCCTACTTCCTAACCGAAAGCTCCGGTTCGCATCTGTTCGGCAATGTAGTCGGCGGTTCTCATAGCAAGCGCCAGGATGGTCAGTGTCGGGTTCTTCTCCGATGAGCTGACAAAACAGGCCGCATCAGCCACGAACAGGTTCTTAACGTCGTGGGCTTGATTGAATTTGCTGATAACTGAAGACCTCGGATTATTCCCCATGCGCGCCGTGCCGGCCGAGTGTATGCTCCAGCCGGGTGCTAGCGGAGTGGTCCTCTCATTGATGATTTCAATTCCGGCCTGCTTGAACATTTCTCGTTGGGTATCGTTGGCATCTCGTGCCATGGCCAGTTCGTTCGGTCCCCATTCGACTTCAAACTTGAGTACCGGAATTCCCCACGCGTCGCAAATCACCGGGTCGATCTCCACGTGATTTTCGGCTCGTGGCACCACTTCGCCAAAGGAGCCGATACTAATCGCGGTGGCGTAGTATTGCTTGACTTCTTCTTTGAAGTGGGCCCCGAAGCCCGGAATCTTCACCGCAAAACCGGGAAACTCGGCGCTGCCACCGCCGCCCTCAAAACCGTAACCTCGCACGAAGTCTCTCCGCTTTTCTTTCAGGTTCCGAAAACGCGGAATGTAGAAACCCGTGCCTTCCGGTCGGGCGCCTCCGCCCCGGTTCGTGTTCCCCTTAAGCTTCGGAATCAGTCCTGTAATATCGCCGGCCATAATCTGTTCGGAGAAGTATTTTCCCAAAACCCCGCTCGAATTGGCCAGGCCGTTGGGAAAATCGTCGCTTTTTGAATTCAGCAAGATACGGGTGGTATCCAGTGTTCCCGCGCCCATCACAATGACTTTCCCAAAAACTTCTTCGACCTCGCGACTTATGCGGTCGATGAAGAGAACGCTTCTGGCGCGGCCCTCTCTGTCCGCGAGCACTTTCCAGACCACGGCATTCGTCCGCAGCGTCAGATTCCCCGTCTTATGCGCAATCGGCAGCAAAACTCCCACCGAACTGAACGAGGCGGCGACATTGCACACGCGCCCGCAATGGCCACAGTAATGGCATGGCGCGCGGCCATGAAATCCCGCTTTGGTCACTGTCGCAGACCGTCCATGGATTACATGCCACTCCGGAAACCTACGTTCCATCACATCTTTGAAAACAGCTTCTGCGCAGGTGAAAGGAACGGGCGGGAGGAAATGGCTGTCCGGATTGTTTTCGAGATGGTCGGCGTAACCACAAACGCCGATCAGGTCTTCCACGCGGTTGTAATACGGCTCGACGTCCGCGTAGGAAATGGGCCAATCTTCTCCGGCGCCGTCATAACTGGCCGCCTTGAAGTCCCGCGGGCTGAAGCGTAACGAAACAAGCCCCCAATGCAGCGTCTTGCCTCCCACCGCCTGGGCGCGAACCCAAACGAATTTCTTGCCGGTGTATGGATTTTCCAGTTCATTGACAAAATGCTTCTTGTTCCATTCATTGGCCGTGTAGTTATACATGGCCCGCTCCGAAGGCCGAATTTGCCCCCGGAAGGGGAAGCGATAAGGCTTCCAGTGGTGATGAAAATCGGTGGCAATATTGAATCGCGGTCCTCGCTCGAGCATCAGGACCTTGAGGCCCTTCAAGCATAATTCGGTGGCCGCCATGCCCCCTGCTGCCCCCGATCCCACTACCACTGCGTCGTAGACTTTGCTCATTCCCGGTTCCCCATATTCCCCCAAAGGCTCCATCTAGTGTTGCGTAATGTAGCGAGAATGACAAGGGTTGAGTCAAGGTACAAGTTGCAGCCGCTTTCCTGCTGCGGCAACCGCTCCAGTTGCCAGGCCCACAGCGGTTCGTACATCCGCACCATCCGTGGGGTGAAACGCTTGAAAGAGAGCAGCAGAAAGTCGGTGGGCTGACGGCAAACCAAAGATTTTATCGGAAGTTAAGGGTAGCGTACTTCAGTTGCGGGAAAAAACATTGGCGCTTTCGCTTGGGCGCCCACTCAGCCCTGATCAATCGCGGCTGATCCAAAAACACCTCGGGAAGTCCACCACCAGGTTTCTGCTGCTCTCCAAATTGGTAAATTTTGAGGTCAGTGCTCTATAAATCGCCCCCACTTCTTTTCAGATGTCACACTCCTGTTGGAATTTGATCACCACCGACGTTAAGTTTGCTCATGCGTGTTCACGAGGGACGATAGGCCACATACGCTTTTTGTAGGCGAGAACAAAATATCCGCCGATGCCGATGCCGATGGTGGTAAAGGCGTAGGCTATGAATTTCCATCCACCCGGCTCGAAGGCAGGACTTGCAAAAACGTAAAGCCAGCCCACAAGCGCCAGAACGGCCGGAAAGGGATAGAGCCACATCTTGAAAGGCAGCTTCACTTCGGGCGTCTTCTTTCTCAGCACAAACAGGCCCACTGTGTGCCCGATAAACTGGACCAGAATGCGAGCCACCATTAGCCCGGTGATGATATCCGCCAAGCTGAATAGGCTGGCCACCGCCGCCAGGGTTCCGACCAGGAGGAGGGATCGGTGCGGAAACTCGCCTTTTGGATGAAGCGACCCGAACCAACCGAAGAAGAGACCATCGCGCGCCGCCGCGTACGGGATCCTGGAATAACCGAGCATCAGAGCAAACACGGAGGAAAAAGCGGTGAACAAGATCAGAGCCGTCACGAGAATGGCTGCCCAACGGCCGTAAGTTTCCTGCATGAAGACCGAAGCGACAGCCAGATTGGCCGGTGAGCCTGTCTTGATGATCTCCCGCCACGGGATGACCGAAACGAAGCTGAAAGAGAGAAGGAAATCAATAAGGCTCACGGCCAGGATAGAAATCATGACAGCGTTAGGGATGGTGCGTTCAGGACGCTTGACTTCGTCGCCTAGATAGCAAACCTGGTAATAGCCCAGGTAGTTGTAAATAACCACTATCGTTCCGCTGCCCAGGCCGACCAAAAACGGCCAGCTCAAATGGAAGGCACCGGGCGGGAAGCTGAAAGCCCTCTGGAAGTTCATGCGCGTCAGCCCGGTGGCGATCACCCAGCCCGTCGTAGCCAGTGTAGTGATCCAGAGGGCCAGCATCAGCCACGCCACGTCGCGGATCCTGCGATAGAGCGAGATCATAACTGTCACCGCGATCGAAGAGGCAAACAGTTTCAGCTCCCATGGATGGCGGGTCAGCGGCTTCCAGAGATAGCTCAAATACTGCGTCATGCCGATAGTTCCTGACGCAATTTCCAGCGGCCCAAAAAAGAGAAACTCCCAGGCGAACAGCCAAGCCATCAGCTTTCCCCAGCTTTCGCGGTTGTAACTGTCACGCAGGAAAACGTAAGTGCCGCCCGAACCCGGGAGCGCAGCACCCAACTCGGAAATCACCAGGCCGTCCGCGATAGCCAGCACCGCGCCCACAAGCCAGGCAAGCAGGGCCTGAGGGCCTTGCAGGGTCGCCAGGATAATCGGCACGGTAATGAAAGGACCTATGCCGATCATGTTCGACATATTGATGGATATGGCGTTCAGGAGCCCGAGCCGACGATGCAGGTGGGGAGCTGACGGGGCCGCCTTGCTCGAATTCCCGTTCCGATGGTGGTTTGCGCTCATCCTGAAGCCTTAAACACGGGCTGCGAAGGCGCGGCAAAATCGTTCGGGGTCGTCTGCCAGTTGCCGGGAGAACGTTGCAGCCTGATGAAATGTATACAGCAATTGGTCGCTCGGCCCGAAGTCAAACACTGGGCCTGTTTTCGCGGCAGCATCGCTGGCGCGGCCTTCGTTCCAGAAGGTAAAAAGCTTTTCGAGGAGACGCTGGTCGCGGTCCGCGATAGTTCGAATCAGAGCCGCTGCCGTCGCAGGCGTTTTTGGGGGCTTTAGCTCTTCCTCCACAAGAGCGTTAATGCGCCAGAAAATGTGATCGAGATACTCCACCGAAAGCCGGAAGGCGAGAAACGCGTCAAAATTGTCGCGAACTTGGGCTTCACTGAAGACAAGCTGGCTGAGCAAACGCCGGAACGGCGGCGCGTTGAGCCTGCCCGACTGAATGGCGGTTCTCAGTTCTTGCTGATTCCGCCAAGGCACAGGCAGAACCGGGCGCATCCAGGACGGCGAGCAGGATTTTTGGTTAGGCGTGATTTGGTAAAGTGTCATAAAAATGTCTGACCAATTTTCGTTCCATTCCGCTTGGTAGAAGTTCTCAACGAACTTCCTGAAGGCAGACCGGCGCGCTACTGAACTGCCCTCGGTGATGGCGACAGCGGCGTAGGCATAGCTGTCCCAGAGTGACCGTTGGATGTAGCGAGAAGGAATCCAGTTGGTAACGATCACACCCAGCGCGCTGGGGTTACGGATGCTGCGGTAGGCGTCCGCATACGCATCGATATTCTGCAGGGCATTGACGCCGGCGCGAGGTCCCCAGCGGCAGGAAATTAGGGCCGGCGCACCGATCGCCCGTAGCCCAGTATCGATCACTTTACGTGCGGCCAACTCCAGTGGCTTAGGGTCAGTCACGTAATATTGCCAGTCCATGACAATAATGTCTTTGTTGAGCCGGGGCAAAACGCCGGGCCTTTTGTGCAGAATGTAGTCGCCCCAGACGATGAATTCTTTGCCCAGCCGTCGCGCGACACGATCGAGGGAATTCAGGTATTCGGCCCAGATCTCATCTCGACTCCTAGTTCTCAGTGCTTGCCGGGAAAGCTCCGATCCGCCCCAGTTGACTTCATCGCACCCGCCGTGCAGATAAGGCGCGGGGAAAATCTCGGCTACCTCCCGGTAAAGATCTGACATCAGCTTCAGTGTTTGCGACGACACCGGAGTCACGGCAGAAAAGTGGCCGTGTCCTCCCGGCATTCGATCCGCCAGGCTGGCATACTGCGGGACGCTGGTAATATACCTCGTATGCCCGAACGACTCGATTTCGGGAATCAGGTCGACTCCCAACTGCTGCGCATAGCGTGCGAGCTCTTTCGCCTGCTCGTGGGTGAGCGCGTTTTTATGGGTGATGAGTTCGGGATGGCTTCGAAAGCGTAGGGCACAGCCCTGATCGTCGGCTAACGAGATAAGGTAGGCGTTCAGGTTCCATGCGTGGCAGAAGTCGATAGCCCGCCGGTAGTAGGAAGGATCTTCCGGAACGCGCGCGGCGTCCGCCATCAACCCGTACAAACGGCCGATCGGGCGGGTTGCTCCTGCGAGATTTCCTTGTTCGAAGGCTTCGGGAGGGTGCGATTCGCGGTTCGAAATTCCATAACCTAGAGTTCCTGCGAGCGGCGCCTTTTCTGCTCGCCGCCCCGCCTTCAACGTTGAACCGACCATCCCGGTGATGCCACACGTAAGAAAATCTCTTCGCGTCGTTTTCCCGACACTGTGTAAAAGATCAGGCTGAAAGTCTTCCGAAGCCTTCTTGACGCGTTTTTCCATGGTCGACGATTGTTGGAGAGCAGCAGAAAGTCCGTGGGCTGACTGCAACCCAAAGATTTTATTGGAAGTCAGACACCACCCGCAAGGCGGGTGGTGTGATGAGGCGACTATGAAAAGGTGTGGGGTGAACCCCCCGCTTGATGACGGAATGGGGCCGCCCTAACCTCCTATCTGACACGCGGATGGAGGGGGCGCATGAAGTGGACTTTGAAGCTCGTCACGGAATCCGATTCCGGCGAGACGAAGTTGCACGAAGTGGCCGAATGGGAGCGCACGGAGAAGTTCATCAAGCCGGCGAGTTCATCAAGCTATGATTGAAGTCGGCTACATGGAGGGTGCCCGAGTTACCGGGTTGTCGGATGGAGATGCCGGGCTGCGGGCGATCCAGAAGGAAGTCGCACCAAAGTCGACGCACATCCTGGATTGGTTTCATCTGCCGATGCGTTTTCAGCACGTGATCCAGGTAAGGCGAGGCGTCAGCCACGATCAGATCCGAACGATTGCCAAATTTTGAGTGACCGGGAAGGTCGATCGAGCGAAGTGGTGTCTGGGGAACGGCAAGTCGGTGAAAGGCCTCCACCATTTGAAAGCGGTGCGAGACTGGTTGACTTCCCGCCGTCGACGAGAAACACCTGACCTCGCACGGTTGAGCACTGCTCTGCAAGACCTGCTGTAGTATCTGACCGCCAATCAGGATTCGCTACCGAATTACGGTCAGCGCCATCGGACTAAACTGCCTATCTCGACGGCTTGGGTCGAGTCCACCGTCAACGAGGTCGTCGCCAAACGCATGGTCAAGAAACAGGAGATGCGCTGGAATTGGTTCACGGTACAACGGTTTCTCACCGTTCGGGTCCGCGTCCTGAACAATACCCGTGAAGCGGTCTTCCGCAGACGGTACACAAACTTCAGACCATCCATCGCGTTGTGTGCACCCCACACTTTTGCATCGTCTCAATTGGAAGATGCGTTTCGACGATTTTATCCGCGGCTTCGGGCTCAAGCGAACGCGGCGTGACCCCCGAAGTTCCTGCTGCTCTCTCGTATGCGGCGAGAGGAAACCGGATTCTTGCACGCCGGGCGGCGAACGTTACTCCGAAGGCAGCGCAGCGTTCGCGCTTTAGGATCAGGACTGGTTTGCCGCGTCCGGCGAACGTGCGCCCGTGCGGGAATGAGCACGATGCCGCAGCACCTGATTTGCCGCAAACAACAGCATAGCCAACGGCGGCAGGGCCAGGTAGAGCCAGAGGGTAGCGGCGCGCGGGAGCGGAGGAGCTACCTGAAGGCGGGTGGTGGCAATTGCCTTCTCCGGGCCGCGCTGCACGGTGACTGTCAGCAACCATGGGCCGGCGGAAGGGAAGATGGCGACCGCGGCTTTCAACAGCTTATTTGTAGCTTGCCGGCTCGTCGCGGGAACTACAATGGAGCAGGCCGTACCAGTTAGTGGCTTAAGTTTCACGACGACCGTTGCGTCGAGAATTACGGCTCGGCTCTTCCGGTCTTGTACCATCACGCTCACGTCGGCGGGTCCGGTGCGAAGCGTCGCGGCCGCCGTGAAGACAGTTATGACAAACGGGCCAGACGCTTGACGCAGGCGAACCACTCCACCATCCGCGCGCAGCAACAACGGAACGAGCAGGGAAGCCAACAACAAGACGAGGCTCAGTCCGCGCTGCACCATCATCATTCGGTATTTCCCCGGCATCATCTTGAGGTGACCCTCCTCGGCTAGCCCTGCTTCTGCGGGACCGCCTCCTCCATGGGACGACGGCAATTTTGAATGTGTTTTTGCCTCTCCCCGCGCCGTCGTTACATGACCCCCCGCATTTGCATTGGCTGGAGAAATATCCACACACCGCTACCATAGAGCGCTGCGGCAACCACAGTCCACGGCGCGACCAATCTTAATGCGGCGGAGATGCGAGGGGCAAACGCTTGCGCAGTCCGCCAGCCCGTGTACAGGGTGAAGATCAACCCTACATCCAGAACCAGCAGTTGAGCGTGGAGCAATGTATTCGCTCCGAGCAGAGGGCTCGCCGTGGCCCAGTGCGGCGGCCCCAGCCAGGGAATGCCCAGGCTGGCCCCAGCTTGCTCAAGTACGGGCCAGGCGGTATTCCAGCCTGTGGATAGGTGGAATAGCAAGTGTGAAACCCACATGGTAAGTCCCAACGGGACCAAAGCCAGCGAAAGGCGGCAAAAAACTTCACGCAACGAGCCTTGAAGCCGAGCGAGAACGCGCCCCATTGCCGCAGAACCGACCATCAAGAGCAAAGGCGCGATGATCACGGCGACGAAAAGAAACAAACTAATCAACGGAAAACGAGACGCCATGTGGAAGCGCTCCACGCAATGTTCTATCCAGGAAGTGAATGGAGTCACCATGGCTGCCGCGCCTGCGAACCCTCCAAACACAATCACCAGCGCAAGGGCTGCGATATCCGGACGTTCGCGAAACCGGCCCACGGAGGACCGACGTGGGTCCTGAGTAAGATCATGAGCCGGCCCCCGGGACAGAATGCCGATATTATCGTGCGGACACGCCTTGACGCACTCCAGGCAGAACGTGCAATCCATACTTCCCGATTTTTGTGGCAGAAAAAGATGAAGCTCACAACCGCGCTGGTGGCTGTTACCGCGAAAACAGTCGTGGGTAGTGCACGTTTTGCACACTTCCCGCTTTCTCACCCGTATTTCGAGCGGCGACACCAGGGAACCTATGAAACCGAAATGGCCGATCGGACAGACGTACTTGCAGAAGCTTGCGCCGCTAAAGAATGTGTCCACGGCAAACGCAGTTACAAAGTACCCCGCAACAATCGCTGCCGTAGCAAGCGAGCTATTCCACAGACTAAAAGCCTCATAGGCCCAGAAAAAGGCGGCGAGCAGCGCGGCGGCAAGCCACTTGGATCGCAGCCGGCGCGGCCAAACGCGCGTCGCGAATCCCAGCCGGTGGCCGATTTCGCGAGGCAGTGTGAATGGACAAGCCATGCAGAAGAGATTTCCCGCAGCGAGCAGCGCAATCACGGCAAAAGCTCGGGCGTATGTCCACGGCAACACGCCGGCAAGATTCATCGGAGCCATTGAAGGGCCGAACAGAGCCTCGGCCAGAACCGCGGCGGCCAGTATCAGCATGACTGCTTGCAGCGTCCGGCGCCCGTAGCGAGCGCGGAGAAGCGCTCCGACCAGAGGCGTCTCAAGCAGATCGAATCGCTGCGGAGACCAACGCCGCGCAGTTGGTGGCCACAAAACGTCATTTGGAACGGGCTCAAGATTCGCCGGAGCCGGAGACAGAAACCGAAACGTAACGTGGCTGCCGGCGCCCAGGAATACCACCGAGCCAAATGCCCACATCACGGCGCCGGCGGCGACCTGGTCGTTCATAGCGGAGAGGCCGAATAGCCGCGGCACTGTGGCATAGGGAGGATAAAGCAGGCGGCCGGAAAAGCATAGAAGTGCGCTGATGATTGTGTTGACAATCGCGGCCAGCAGAAGGTAAAGCGGGATGGTCCACCGCGGCCAGTGTGGCTTGCTCGGCCAGGGCTGAATCACCGGCCACCAGAACAATAAGCCGGTGCCGAAGAAGCAGGCATGCTCAACCTCATGCCAGCTTAGCGAGCGCAGCGCCAAATCGTACGCGGCGGGAACGTGCCACCCGACCAGCGTCACTTCGGCGACCAGCCAGCAGAAAACTGGATGAGTCACGAACCGGCCAAAACGCGTGAGCCCGGGCCATCGGAAGAACGGACCCAACGCGTCGCGGCTAACCCAGCGAGGCAGACCGTTGAGAAGCGGAACGGCTGGGAATCCTAGAAGAACCAGAGGGGGGCCAACAAAAAGCAGCAGAAGATGCTGGATCATGTGCGCGGTCAGGAGAAGATCGTCGAAGGAATCAAGAGGCGAGGCGATGGCGAGCCATACGGCCACAAGTCCGCCGAGGAAGCATGCCAGCCGCCAGGGAGGAAAGAGGGTTGAGCGCAGACGCTGAAGCCGCCTCCATCCGCCGACGTAAAGCACAGCGGTCAGAAAAATGGCAAAGGTCGTCCACGCAGGAAACGACCACGAGGCTAAGAGCGCCTGGCTAGCGGATGACATGCCGTCCTCAATGCTTTGCCGGATGTCCCGTATCAAGCAAGGGCAAACCCTTTTCGGCAAAATCGCGGGCAGGGCGAACGCCGGGCGGATGCAAGGTGTCGAGGAAAGAGACCAACGCGGTCACTTCCGCCGGGCTCAGATTGTGGCCGTAGGCGGGCATGTTTCCACCTCCCTGAAGCACCTGGCGGATCAGTTCGTCGGGCGTGAGCCGCGTGGCCACTGAGTCGAGCGCCGGTCCTCTCTTTCCGCCTTCTCCTCCTAGCGAATGGCAATTGCGGCACTGCTTTTCCTGGAAGACGATTGCGCCCTGACGCTGTAACGCCGAGCGTCCCTTCAAATACTGCGCCGGAACGGGCAACCCGCTCCAGCCGTTCATGACTGGACTCCACGGCGCTTCTTGGCCAAAGCGCGTCAAAGCTCCGAGCGTGACTGCGACAACCAGCACGGTCAGGACCGAAACCGGCCGGCGCCGCCAGCTCTTTTCACCTTCGCCCGAGAGGAAAGGCACCAGGAGGAGAAGCGCGATCACCACGATCGGCCCGATGAGAATAAGCGGAGTTTCCATATAAGGCGGCAGCAGCGCCAACAACGCAAATATCCAGAGAAAGAAAAAGTCAGGACGGGGTGCAGCTTGAATGATCGTCGGGTCCGGCACGCCGCGGGGACCAAAGGGTCCGAAAACAGCGGCACACACCAGCACGCTGCCCAGAATCATGGCTCCGAAAACCATATCTTTCCAGATGGCGTCAGGGACAAACGGTACGCCATCCCTCTGAACCAGATCTTCGTACTCCTTCAGATAGGTCTCGCGGCGGACCAGTCGGCCCGGCATCGGCCATTCATTGATGCCGAGCTTAAGCACCATCAGCAGATGAATACCGACCAAGCCCAGCAGCAGCGCGGGAATAATGAAAACGTGCAGGTCAAAAAAGCGTGAAAGTGTGTCGCTGGCAATGATGGGCCCGCCCAGCAGCAAGTGCACTAAGGGCGCTCCGATCAGCGGCACCCGGCCCGTGATGGAGGCGCCAATTCCAAGCCCCCAATATGCGTCCTGATCGAACCGCAGCACCTGTCCGGTAAATGCCATGCCAAGAGTGAAAAGCAAAAGGAAGACGCCGGTAACCCAGTTGAATTCGCGCGGATATTTGTAAGCGCCAAATAGGAACACCTGCATCATGTGAATGAGCACGAGGGCGACCATGAAATTCGAGCCCCAGCCATGAACTGCGCGCAGGTACCAGCCCAGCGTGATGTCGTGGTTCAAAACCTGCAGGCTATTCCAGGCCTGGGACGCGGAAGGAACGTAGACCAGGGCCAGCAGGATTCCCGTCACCACCTGCAACAGAAGCAGCAGGAAGGCTGAACTGCCGAAGACGTAAAACCAGGAGCCGCTGGACCGCGGGACGCGATGATACATCGCTTCGCGGACGGCCGCGCCGATTTTCAGCCGTTGATCCAACCACTCGAAGATTTTCTGCAAGCGCTTCAAGATTTTTCTCCAATGGGTTCGATAGCGCCGCAGGTAGCGAGCGTCGGCAGTTCACCCGCCTTGATCATGAGCTGGCCCTTTTGAATCCGGTAGCGGTACTGAAAAAGTCCGCGTGGCGGAGGGCCGGCAGCGCGGGCACCGTCCGCGTAGTAAACTCCTCCATGGCACGGGCACATGAACAATTGCGACTGCGGGAACCACCGCACCGGACAGCCAAGATGTGTGCAGTTGATGGCGAAAACTTGAAAAGTCTGTGTGTCGATGTTGCGCACCCAGCACGGGATGTCGGCGGTTTTGCCGTCCCAGGGGCGACGCTGTGGGTTCGTGAACTTGGCCAAGCGAGTTTGGCCTGCCGGAAATTCCGCGAGCGGCCCCAGCGACACCCATCCCGTATAGCGGTGCTTTCGCTCGACCGCCGAGAATAGATATCCGACCACCGGAATGGCGAGGATAACGGCCACAAGGGCGTTCAGCAAGACGCCTAACTTCAGCAGCGCAGCCCGCCGGGATACATTCTCCGTCATTCACTTTCTCCTTCTTGAGGGTTGGCCGGGATAAGGCCGGCCAGGGAACTTGGGACGCTGGGCGGCTAGGTAGGCGACGACGTCGGCGATTTCCTGAGCCGTCATGGGATGGCCAGGCACGTCGCTGCGCCAATCGGGTGCACCCAGATGAGGCCATCCGCAGATCACGTCCGTACGAAGCTCCTGATCGCTGACGAGCCCAAGGTACGACCCATCGACAATCGAGCTTGCCTTTGCCCCTCCTTTTCCTCCAGGACCATGACACGATTGGCAGAAAGTCTGATAGACCTGGGTGCCGCGCTTGGGATCCCCGAGCGGTGCAGAATATGGCGGAGGCGTGACGCCGGCCAGGATGCCGGGCTTCGCCCAATTCTTGCGCATGCCTTCGACAATCGCATCAATTTGCTGATCGGTGAGCATGCCGCCTGCGCTTCGCGCAAAAGCAGGCATCAAGCTGTTCGGCACACCTTGCGCGGTAATCGTTCGCAACGTCGCATCGTTAACAATGGATAGATAAACCGGGTCCGCCAACGGGAACGCCGGCCCACCCCGGCCCTCCGGCCCATGGCAGCCGGAGCAATTCTGCTTGTACAACACGCCGAAATTCATCACGTCGGACGGCCGCTGAACCTCCGGTCCTAGGCCCGGCCGCCCGGGTAAACTGCTGCATCCTGCCATCGCCAAAATCAAAAAAAGAGCAGGGAGCAGCGCGGGAAGCCGCCGCCAGCAGGTCATTGCTGGCCCTCCCCCGGGTCCTTATCTTGCGGTCGGCCGGATACTTCAAGACCCGCCCGAATTGCGAACGGCAGATACTGGCGCGTATGGATACGTCCCTGCCGGGCCACCACCAACCCAGCCACAATCCCAAAGCCTATCTGTGAAGCCACGAACCATCCCCAGCTTATGCGCTGATTGAGCAAAGGGTTGATGATGCCTAAAACGCTGTGCAAAAGACCAGACCAAACGATAGGCGCGACGAATCCTCCCAGCAGAATCGGCCGCCGGGGAAACATCGGGAGAACGGCGCCGTAGAGCAAGCCCACGAGAAGTGACGCAAGCACGTGAATGGCGGCGGCTACCAGAAAAAGCTGAATGTGGAAGGTAGAGATCTGGTGGCTTGAAACGAGCAAAGGGCGCGCATAAACGACGGCGGCCAGCAGGTTGATGGGGTACCAAATACCATGATGAGACACGACGCCGTAAAGCATGGCCAGCAGCGCCATGGCGACGCTGCCAGCGAGCCCGCCTTTGATTCCAGCGGAGACGGGGTAGATCTCAACCGGCACGCGGGCGCGATGCCCCTCCTGAATGACTTCGCGACGCCGGGCAACTTCGGGCCGCTCCGTGACGGGCTTAAAAGGTTCATGTTCCACTCGCTCTGTTTCCAGGCGCTCGTGGGGATATAAATGGCGAAACCATCCTACAGTGCCGGCGGCGGCCAGGCAGGCGCCCAGCACGGTGAGCCAGACCGTAGTGGCCAGACCGGCCACCAGCAGCGTAATGCCGGCGGCCAGCACGATAGGCCACGCGGTGGGTGAAGGCATTTCCACTTCGCGCGGCAGGTCTTCTGCCCGTTTCGTCTCCTCAGCCATGCGTCTTGCTCTTCCTATCGCCCGACGATATAAACCACCGTGAATACCACTACCCACACGGCGTCGACGAAGTGCCAGTAAATCGAGAGCGCTTCGCACTTTTCGGCGTGCTCCTGGCGCACCTTGCCGGCCAGCGCGAAAATGAGTACGATGGCCAGCATGATGAAGCCTACTGTCACGTGGAAAGCGTGCAAGCCGACTAACGAATAATACGTGGTTCCAAACAAATTGGTGCGAATGGTGAACCCAAGCTTGTAAATCATCCGGCGCCAGTCGAGTGCCGTTCCGGTCAGGAAGATGGCTCCGAGCGCCGCCGTAATCGCCCAAAACGCTTTGAAGACCCTTGCCCGCCCCTTGCGTAGTCCGGTTACGGCCAAGTGGATGGTGAGGCTGCTCGAAAGCAGGCATACCGTGCCGAAAACGGGGACAACGAGTATCTGCCTCGGAGTGGGGCCGCTAAGGCTCTTGCCGATGTAATAGATGTAGGCGACGATGAAAATCGAAAAAATGGCCGATTCCGCCGCCACGAGCGAGAGCATGCCGATGTGTCCACGCCGGGGAAGGCGCGTCGCCCAGGAAGACGGGATCGCGGCGGGAACTGTGCTCATCAGGCCTCCTCACTCATATTGCCAATCCGGATCCTCCGGATGTTTCAAGTCCCACAGCGGACGCCGGCTTTTTACTTCCGGAATGACCGCGAAATTATACGGAGGCGGCGGTGAGCTAGTGGACCACTCGAGCGTCCACGCATCCCATGGGTCATCACCCGCCTGCGCGCCCTGTAAATAGGAGTGGATGAGGTTGAAAACAAAAATCAGGATCGCCGTCGCTTGGACGAACACTCCGAACGTGGAGATCATGTTCCAAATCGCCCAGCCGTGCCCCGGCTGATAAGTCCAGATTCGGCGCGGCATGCCGAGAATGCCGGCGATGTGCATCGGGTCAAAAGTCAAGTGGAAGCCGATAACGAACAGCCAGAAGTGCCATTTGCCGAGGGTTTCATCCATCATGCGGCCGGTCACTTTCGGGAACCAGTAATAAAAAGCGCCAAACAACGCGAAAAGAATTCCGCCGACGATCACGTAGTGGAAATGCGCTACCACAAAATACGAGTTTCCGAGTTGCCAGTCGAAAGGCGCGTTGGCCAGGATGACGCCGGTGAGTCCGGCGATGAGAAACTGAAAGAGAAATCCGACGCAAAACAGCATGGGCGTGGCCAGCCAGATTTTGCCGCCCCACATCGTGGCCAGCCAGTTGAAGATTTTGATTCCGGTGGGCACGGCGATGGCGAGCGACATGCCTACGAAAAACGCCTGGCCGTAAGAAGGCATATCGATTGTGTAGAGGTGGTGGGCCCAGACGCCGAAGCTGATGAATCCAATACCCACGGTCGCGGCGACCATGATCGGATAGCCGAAGATGGCTTTGCGTGAAAAAACCGGAACAATCTCCGACAGGAAAGCGAAGGCGGGAATGATAAGGACGTACACTTCCGGATGGCCGAATATCCAGAAAAAGTGCATCCATAGCGTCGCCTTGCCGCCAGCCTGCGTGTCGAAGAAATGCCCGCCCAGGTAGCGGTCAATCATCAGCATCAATTGAGCGGCGGTAAGCGGGCTGATGGTGAAGAACAGCATGCCGCCCATCACCAGATTCAGCCAAACGAGCAGGGGCATCTTGGTAAGCTTCATTCCCGGACATCGCATACATAAAATAGTCGCGACCGTGTTCACGCCGAAGCCGACGGTTCCCACGCCGGAAACGAGCAGCGCCAACGTCCAGAAATCCGTGCTGTGGCCTCGGGCAAAAGCTGGGGACGTGAGAGGCGCGTAAGCCCACCAGCCGAAGGAGGGCGCGCTTCCGGCGCCGTAAACGCCCGCCCCGCCCACGTAGCTGAAGTAAAGCAACAAGCCCCCGAAGGCGGTCATCCAGAAGCTGAAAGCGTTGAGTCTCGGAAAGGCCATATCTCGAGCGCCAATCATCAGGGGCACCAGGTAATTCGCAAAACCAAAGAGAATGGGCATCGCCACAAAGAAGATCATGGTCGTGCCATGCATGGTGAAGAGCCGGTTGAAAACCTGCGGGGAAACAAAACGCGCTTCGGGAACCGCAAGCTGAATCCGCATGAGCGTGGCTTCGATCCCTCCGGCGACCATGAAGAGCAGGCCATAGAGAACATACATCACCCCGATCTTCTTGTGATCGACCGTGATGACCCATTCGTGGAGCACTTCCAGCCACGGCTTACGTTCGCTCCGTGGCAAGGAAAGGGCTCTCGCAATCGGCATGGAATCAGGAGCCATGCATGTTTCTCCTCAGAACTAGAGGTCAGTGCAAGGTTTCGAGATAGGCTACCAGCTCGTTTAATTGGCGGCTCGACAGATTCATTGGGGGCATCTCCACGCCAGGCTTGATGGCGGGCGGGCCCTGAATCCAACGCCGCAGATTCTCGGGCGTATTCGGAATGACGCCGGAGCCCAGCGTCTGTCGGCTCATCAGATGGGTTAGATCGGGACCGAAGCGGCCGTCGGCGACCGTGCCGCGGACCGTGTGGCAATTAATGCAGGCGGTGCTCTCGAAGGCACGGCGGCCCGCAGTGACAGCAGGACCTGGATCGTTTGCTGCGGCCGTTTGCTGATTCTTCAACCACGCCTCAAACTGAGCGCGGGTCTGGACGTAGACCCGAATCAGCATCATCGCGTGCGCCGTGCCGCAGAATTGGGAGCATTGGCCGAGATAAAGGCCCACGCGGTGCGGATCAATCCAGGTATGGTTCACGCGGTTCGGAATCACATCCGTCTTTCCGGCCAGCCGCGGCACCCACCACCCATGGTCGGTATCCGCAGAAAGCAGCGTCAAAAACGTAGGCCAGGGATGGCGCGGTGTGCTGACAGGGACGTGCAACTCGTCCGCCGTGACGAATCCGTACTGCACATACCGATATTCCCACCAGAAGCGGTGGCCCACGACCGTGATTCTAAGGGCATTTGCGGGCTCGCGAGCGTCCTCAACGGTGTGGATCACGCGGGCTGACGTGAGGAACAATACCACGACGATCAGAATCGGAAGCACCGTCCAGGCCAGCTCCAATTGATCGCTGCCGTAAATCTGTGGGGGCTCGCGGCCATCGTCGTCCGCTCGGCGCCGGAACTTCATCACAGCATAAACCAGGAGGATAAACACCACGATGAAAATTCCTGCGCACACGCTGAGATCGAAAAGGGACAGGTGGTAAAGTTCGTCCGCGGGAGTCGAAACGGGCGCGAAAATGTTCGTGGGTTGCGATCCAACTGGCGCGCTTGCGAAGAGTCTACTGACAGCTCCCGTAATCACTGTGCAGGTAAGAGCTTCGATGCGAGCCCAGCCTCGGGCTCGTTTGTGTGAAAGGCCAGTCTTTGCGGACATGAGCTGAATACCTTGCGTAATTGTGGCCGGGCTGCTGTATCGTCAAAGATGCGGACGAAACGGTCTAAGAATACAGATAGTGACTTTCGCAAAACTCGCGCCGAAAATCAAGAAGCAATTTCGATTCGGCTCGATCTGTACGACAATGAGTCCATATTGACGAATGCAAAATATCACGGAAACTCGCGCCCGTAGCACGTCGATCCATAAGGTCATTTCTCGAGGCTGCTCCCTTGTATCGGGGCAGCCGCACGACAACCCGTAAGTGTTTTCTCGGGGCTTGCCTACGGCGGCTGGGTCAGTGAAGTCTGTAGTTTGAAATGGCAGGATCTCCAAGCTACGGCAGAGGGAGGTCAGATCACCGTTTTGGGGAAGGAGACCATTCCAAACCGGGGGCAAGCCATCAGGAATTCGAAAAGAGTTTCTTGCGCTACCAATAATCAAGAGCTTCCTGCTCGAGCCGCCATTTCTTGATACCCTCGCCGTATCGTGGAGAATGCAGGCGCGGCCGAAGTCTACCAACTCCACGTTTGGATTCGCGGCATCAACCCGATGATTTGGCGACGGCTCCTGGTCCGCGGTGACAACGCTATAGCCGACCTCCATTACACCCTGCAAATTGCCTTTGACTGGAGCGACCTACATCTTCACCGCTCTCACCTCCACGGCCAAGATTACGGGATCAGCCGAAGCGGTGGAGTCAGCGTCTCCTCCGATCCGCGTACGGTCCGGCTCGGCGACTTCCGATTTCGGATCAACGAGCGATTCCTGTACGAATACGACTTTGGTGACCGGTGGGAGCACGAGGCGCGGATCGAGCAGCGCATAACGCTGGAAGCAAAGAAGATATACCCGGTTTGCATTGGAAGGCTGCGAGCCGGGCCGGAGGAAGATTGTGGGGGTCCATGGGCCTACATGGAAAATGTTGACGACCATTAGACTATTTCCATAACTAATGTAGCTTTACAAAGGCGGGCTTGTGGAGGAGTGTGTGCTCATGCGAGCCATACCGATTCCGATCCGCAAGCGCATTTTGGAACTCTACGAGCGCGGCAAGAGCACGCGAGAGATCGCGCCGTTTTCAGGCTTCTGCGTGGCGGCGGTGCGGCGCGTCCGCCAGCAGTTTCGGGAGCGCCGCACGCTGGAGCCCCAGACGCACAGGTGTGGACGTAAGACGCTGCTCACCGAAGAGCGGAAGCAACGACTGCAGCGTTTGTGGTCCGCGCAGCCCGACGCCACTCTGGCCGAGTTGGGCGCACACCTAAACCGGCCGTTCCGCACCTCCACGATCGATCTCTGGCTGCGGCGGCCAGGACGCGTACCTCGCGGAGCAGTTCAGCGTCAACGCTCAGAGTGATGTTCGTTTTCATAACAACACCTCTACCGAGTAACACACAATTCCGCGCAGCACAATTATACGTGCTTTCTGGGCCGCATCAACGCAGGGCTGAATTGCAGTGGGTGCATGGCGGTCGGAGCTTTGGAACATAGGGTTGCCACTTGACCTGCCCCCCTTTTCTGTACCAATCATAATGTGAGTTCCGGGGTTCGATTCCCCAACGCGCTGTGAGGTCGGACCTCGTTGTAGTCCCTCCTCCAGGCTTCGATTCTCTCCCTGGCATCCTGCAAGCTGACAAACCAATGTTCATTCAAGCACTCATCCCGGAACTTCCCGTTGAAACTCTCGACATAGGCATTCTGAATCGGTTTGCTCGGCTCGATGAAGCGCAGCTTCACGCCTCGCTGGTAAGCCCAGGCGTCCAGGGCCTGGCCGGCGAATTCCGGCCCGTTGTCCATCACGAGTATCTCCGGCAGTCCTTCCAACTCGCCCAGGGGCTCCAGCACACGCACCACGCGCCCGCCGGGAATCGAGGTGTCCACCTCCGCCGCCAGACAACGCCGATTGTAATCGTCCACGATGTTCAAACTCCGAAACTTCCGGCCGTCGTTCAGTGCGTCGGCGACAAAATCCATCGACCAGCGCTCGTTCGGCCGCGTCGGCAGGGCCAGCGGCTGACGTTCCACCGCGCCAATCCGCTTGCGCTTTCGCCGCCGTACCGCCAGCCCTTCCTGCCGGTACAGCCGGTACACCCGTTTGTGGTTCACGCGCCATCCTTCCCGCTCGCGGAAGATCAGCAGACGTCGGTACCCGAAGCGCCGTCGCTCCGCGGCCAACTCCCGCAAGCGTTGGCGCAGTTCTTGCTCCACCGGTAGTGCGGTATAAAGTGTGTAAACGGACCAGGAAGGAGAGGGGGCTGAAGACTCCAGAAGTGATATAAATCTTTTGTCGGAAAATTAAATCACTCAGGAGGAGAACCGCCGTGATGAATCTTAGC
>JAKAWG010000146.1 GCA_021817045.1 Acidobacteriota bacterium | reverse complement strand
GATGCCCGAGATGGATGGCTTTGAAGCAGCCGCTAGAATTCGCGAGAAAGAAAAGGGCACCGAAACGCACCTGCCGATCGTGGCGCTCACTGCCCACGCCATGAAAGGCGATCAGGAGCGGTGCCTGGCCGCTGGCATGGACGCGTATGTTTCCAAACCAATCCACGCAGAAGCACTCTTCCAGGCAATCGAAAGAGTTACCAAAGCCTATTTGGCCAGCATCCAATAGCCGAGAAATTCAACCGGCACTCCCGGCGGTTATCTCAGACCAGCCAAGCAGGAGCTGACACCCTACCGCATTGTCACGGTTTCCGCAACACGTCGCAGTGATTCGGTGGTCTTTCCGCCGCCTGCCAAGGGAAAGCGGCCGCGCGAGCCAGGCTTGGCTAGTCGGTGCGGTGGAGCACTGGAGGTTGGTTTCCGCTGTTTTTGCCGGCGCCCGACGTTCCTGTGGAAGCCGGGAGATTCACGGGGGCGTGGCGCCGTTCCAGAGTGGGCCCGCTCGGATTATGCTTATGAAGATGCACGGTGAGTTCGCTTCTGAGCCGCCTTTGTATGGCCACAAAGCCCGAGGTGTTTAGGAGGTACTGACGGCGCTTGGGAAGAGATTTGATTTCCTCTTCGCACTTGATGATACGGTCCGGCGTGGGTGGGTGATCCATAAACAGTCGCGAAATACTCCCAGGGCTTTGCCGCTCCATTTCCAGGATCTTGCCAAACATCGCGACCATGGCATTCGGGTCGTATCCTGCTTTCCACAAATACTGTACTCCCAGAAAATCTGCTCCCTCTTCCTGGTTGCGGTTGAACTTCATAAAGACAATGGGAAGACCGTTCAAGCCGCCCTGGATTCCGTAAAACGCTCCGATGCCCATCGGCGTGAACATGAGCGGCAGCTCAGCGAAAGAAAGAAGTTCTTGCTTGGTTTCCATTGAGGCCCAGGAACGCTCAGCAACGTGTCCGGTCTCGTGCGCGAGCACGGCAGCGAGTTCAGCCTGGTTCGAGGCGGTCAGGATCGTGCCGCTGTTTAGAAATATAAATCCGCCCGGAAGCGTAGCCGCATTGACCGTAGGATTGTCGATGACTCTGACGCTGATGGGGAACTTAGCATCCGAATTTACGGCTAAATTCTGCTCCACCCGGTTGACGTATTCATTGACTACAGGATCCTTGATCATCTTCGAGCTATGTTCGAGCTGCTTCGCGTACTGCGTACCAATTGCGAGTTCTTTTTGCCGCGAGATCAGGCTCCATCCCGCTACCTTACGGTGGCCAATGTCGTTGACATTGTCCTTTTTGCTCTTCGCAGGCAGCGGCAACGGGACCCCCACGGTCAGGACGAGCATTAGACAAGTGATGATCCGTAGCTTCCCCATCGTCTTCACCTCCATTTCCTGATCGAAGCCCCCATGGAATCCTCTTCTCAACAATTCCCGGCTAGCGTTTCGCGCTTCTGTTTAGTTAGAGTGGCAGAGCCGACAATCCGGTTGTCTGAAACTACGGCTCTTGCTCCGCGGGCATCGATCAAGAGACGCTGCTAATCGTTACAAGCCCGAGGGACTCTTCGTGGTGGGCATGTGTGGTAAAATGCACAGCCGGACTTGGCGTGCCAAAAGCGGGACTCCAGGCGAGCAGAATCGCGGCCCACCTCACGCCACGAAGAGGATCATGAAGAAAGCGGTTTACAGTATGGTTGCGCTCACCCTGCTTGCAACGTGCGCGCGGGGTCAAACGCGAAAGGTTCGCCTCGCCATCGTCGGGCTGGATCACGACCACGTGTGGGGAATACTCCGAGACATCAAAAAGGTTCCGCAAGCCGACTTGGTGGCCATTGCCGACACCCACCCGGAACTGCGTGAAAAGGCAAAGAGTCGCGTGCCCTCAAGCGTTAAGTTCTATACGGACTACGTCAAGATGCTCGACGAAGTCAAGCCGGACGCCGTCATCATCACGACGGAAACGGACCACCATCTTCCCATCGTGCGCGAGTGCGCGGAGCGGCACATTAATGTCGAGATGGAAAAACCGATGGCAACGACAGCGGACGACGCGCGGGAGATGCTGCGCCTCGCGCAGGCTGGCCACATCTTGTTGATGGTGAATTATGTGAACAACTGGTTCCCGTCAACTCAGGAATTGTACCACGAAGTGCGAGCCGGAAAGATCGGACCGGTCGATAAAATCATCGTCGAGTTCGGCCACCAGGGGCCACGCGAGGTTGGAACCTCCAACGAATTCATGGCCTGGCTTTATAATCCCGTCAAGAACGGCGGCGGCGCGCTGATGGATTTTGGTTGCTACGGCGCCGCTTTAGCGGTGTGGCTCGAAGGAAGGCCGACGAAGGTTTTCGCCCGTTCGCTCAAATTGAAGACAAGTCAACACCTCGCGGTGGAGGATGATGCCGTCATTGTGCTGGAGTATCCCCGGGCAAACGCGCTGCTTAACCCCTCCTGGGATTACCCGTACGGGATGTTGCGTATCGAAGTCTTCGGCCTGAGAGGAAGCCTTCTTGGCCTTCCTGCCGCCTTACTCTACCGGGGTTACAACACGCGCGCTTCGGTGGAGAACCGCGACGGTCATCCCGTGCCGCTTCCGTCTCTTTCGCTCGAGCAATCGAACCTGGTCGCCTACTACGTCGATCATATTGAGAGTCATAAGCCAATTGGGGGTATGCTCTCGGGAAAACTCAACGTTGAAGTCAACGAGATATTAGACACAGCCAAAGAGTCCATCCGCACCGGCCAAGTCGTCAGCTTGCCAGCGGATTAACAGGTCGTGGGCAAACGCTTCGGAAAGGTCATGCTGCGACCTTTGCCTGTTATTCTGACCGGAGCGAAGAATGCCCTACTTTCGCTCATACTGAACTCCGCAAGGCGTTTCGAAATTTAGAGTATCAAGCAATGCTGGGATTCTTCGTCGTCCCGACCGATCGGGACTTTTCAGAATGACGCTCTGACGGACTTTTGAGCGTTCTGCCAGGACGTAAAACTTTCGGTAGAGGAGCTTATGTTCACTGCAACTGCCGATTTAATTCTGCCCACCACAATCACGGGATCGTTTCCCCGACCGCGCTGGTTTGACGTTTCAATGTGGGGCCGCCCGCTCGACACCTGCATGCTGGACGTGCGCTTTCGCGAGAAGTTCCAGGACGCGATGGCCGTTGTGATCGGCGACCAGGAACGCGCCGGGCTGGACGTTCTGACGCACGGCGACTTCCACGTTGACGAGGACCTGGCGGGCCGCGCCTGGCACCATTACCCGCTTCAGCGCTGGGCCGGATTCGAAGGTGACTACCTGCAGTCGGATGAAACCACCGCTCCTTGGCTCCGCTATCCGCCCGGCACGCTGCTGAATGAGATCTACACGGGCTGGCGATGGCCGCGCGTCGTTGACAAGATCGAGTATCGACCGCTTGACTATCCGAAACTGTGGCGCATCGCGCAGTCGAAAACTCGTAAACCCGTGAAGTTCGGGACCTGCTGCTCGCAAGTGATGGGGTTCTTCCTCGACATCTACACGCCCAAGTACAAAGACAGGCGCCAAGTCATCTGGGATATGGCGGAGGCAATGAATAAGGAGTTGCTGGCCTTGCGCGATGCCGGCTGCCGATGCATTCAAACTGAGGAGCCGACGTTGCACTTCATGGCCAATGCTTACGGCAAGGATTATGAGGAACTCAAGTTCCTGATCGAGGCATTCAATCGCGAAGTCCAGGGGCTTGACGACGTGGAACTCTGGATCCACACCTGCTGGGGCAATCCGAATATGCAGCGCGTGATCGAGGATACAAGCTACGCCAACTCCATCGAAATTTACCTCGAGCGCTGCCGGGGCGACGTTTGGACGCTCGAAATGAAGGATCGCAACCAGAGAGACATCGCGCTATTCGAACGCTTCAAGCACGACCTGAAAAAGAAAATTGCCATCGGCGCTGTCAGTCATCGAACGCTTCAAGCCGACCGGCCCGAAGATGTGGCTGACGAAATCCGCAAAGCGCTGAAGTATATTCCCGCCGAGCGGCTGATTGTCTCGAGTGATTGCGGCTTTGGCCGCCAAGGAATGAATCGAGAGATCGCTTTCTACAAAACCAGCGCCATCGCTCAGGGCGCTAACATTGTCCGTCGCGAGCTTGGCTTGCCAGCCACCTACATTCCGGCTGCTGACCCCAAGCTGCAAATTGACGTTGTGCCGGGCCGCGGCGCCGCGCAGGCCACCAGCGTCCATGGCTAACTGACTGGGCTATACGGGGCGGGTGTGCGAGTTCTCTATTGAGAACTGTTTTGCACTGGAACTTCCTGGAGCTTGGTTTCGCGGCCGCAGCAGTAACAATGGCCGGGTTCATTGTAAGTGATGTTGCAAACCTCGCAGTAGTAATGAATCCGGTAAAGCTGCCCATTGTGAACCGCATAGAGTCGCTGCACCACGAAAGAACCCCGTGGACTGCGCGTGCCGATGACTTCAAGCTCTTGGCCTCGCAATCGCTTATCCTGCAAGGTCTTCAAAATATACGGCGACTGGCCCGCCAGAACGATTTGCTGGCCCCCAGCCTTCAAAACCGGATTCGCGCCTGAAATGGCGCCAAGCGTGCCGCGAATGGTGACGAGGCCGTTTTGGAAAGAGGGTGCGGCGCGGCCCACGAGCGCTCCACCGAGAGCCACCGCGAGCACAAGCAAGCTTGCTTGAAGAAAACGCTTCATTCGCCTCCCTGGTATTGGCCCACCAGTACAAGCGCGAAAGGCAACTGCTGAGTTTGGCCGCCCTTGGTGACGCTGAGATTGGCGTTGAGCACCCAATTGCCTTGGTCGTCCTGGGTTGCCGAAGGAGATTGGACGCTCGAACGCTGGCCGGCTTGGTCAAGCATCAGGACGGCCGGATGGCCGGTGTTCGCTGCTAACCGGCTATCTTTGACCAAAGGCTGGAACGCCAGATCCTGCTCGAGGTTAGGGTCATCGGCAATGGGAATGAGCAGAAGAAAATCAGGATAGGTGCTCACGCCCATGTGATTTCCATCTTCCGGGATGAGAGCATAACGCAGCGCGTAGTAGCCGGCCTTGATGCTTTGGCCGCGATAGTCCGTGTCCGCATTGGGAAAATAGAGAACTCCCATAAACTCGCCCACACTGAAACCGGGGTATATGGCATCCGGACGCGGGTTCTTGTTATCTTCCGGGATGTCTTTCCGCCACCAGATCTGGCATACGGTCGCTCCCTGCGCGTTAACCAAACTGTCGCTTTGCGACGACAGAAGAGATTTCATCGAAGCCGGGATTTGCGGGGCATCCGGCGGCCCACCGGCAACGGCTTTGTAACTTCCCTGGCCCCAAGCCATCGCGGCCAACAGCATTAGGGCAGCCGCCACCAGCGTGGCCAGGCTTTTTTGCTTATTCATTCAACTCCTCGCATAGCAACTTACTGAAAAAGGACTTTTAAGCCTGCTCCGTTGAGCATAGCGAAGGATGGCTGTATTTATTTTCGCGCAGATACTGCGATGCTTCGCTTCGCTCGGCACGACATTTTCGAGTTTTTCAGCGATCCGGTTACGCGTGAAAGCTGGCAACGTAAGCGCTGCGCTCGTCGGTGTTGTTCCAGACCGCGCCTAGCCCCTTGCCGTTGAATCCTTCATCCAAGGTATAGGCTGCCATGGCGTTGGACACTTTGATGAGCGGAGGATAGTAAAGCATTTCGTTCCCGCAGATCGTATCCCCGCTGCACAGGCAGCGCGTTTCGATGCGGGCCAGGTTGCCGGCAATCACCGAAACGTGTCCACGGTTCATTCCAGACCCGAACGTCACGGTAATTGGGGCGGAATCCACGCGCACCACGTTCTGGGCCAGCTTGCCTGCCATCGCCTGAACGAACGAAACCAACGCCGCTCGCTGCGCGGCGTTCGCGCGCTGGTCCACAATCACGATCGCCTTGGCAGGATAAGGATTATGGTAGGGATCGCCTACATTATCCTTGGCGCGCACAACCGCCAAGACGCTCAGTCCATCC
>JAKAWG010000004.1 GCA_021817045.1 Acidobacteriota bacterium | reverse complement strand
AGGAATCCACGGAGATACTCGTGCCACTGTCCCCGCCGCTTCCGCCGAGGTAGGTGGAATAAACCAAGGCCGGATCGATGACTAACGGGAGGCTGCGGTCGTAGGGGCCCACAGCAATTCGGACTCGTTCCGATCCTTCAAGGATGTAACGGCTACGGACGGCTCGCTTGAAGCGCCGTCCGCCTCGCGCCACTTCCTGGTAAGCCACAGGCCGCAAGAGGCGCACACTGCCGCCGGGGATCCTCGCCACCAGATTACCGCGCGAGTCCAGGTGAAAAGGAAGGTTTCCGGAGGAACCTTGCAGGCTGAATCTGAGGTACTTAGCATTGGCTCGCGGCGCCACGTGGAAATCGTATTCCAGTTGGCGAGGGTTGCCGTAATAGATCAGATCGACGCCAGGGTATATTTGGTGAAACTCCACTTTTGCGTAGTTGGGGATACCGGTGTGCCACAGATTCGGATTGTTGCCGATGAAATAGTTGCTCCGCCCGGCCAGCTCGTCCCTGCCTCGCACAAGCGGCGATGGCGTTGAACCCAGCCATCGGATTTGAACCCAGCCAGGCGCCCCCGGGCCCGAGACGCCGCGTTTCGATGTGGTCGGCAGGGAAAGCACGACGCCGTTCGAGGTGAGAAACACGGAGTAGCCCGGACCTCGGGCAAGAAACCTGGCCCTGGCGTCCGCTTGGCCGAAATTCGGTTCAAAACGAAGTGGCAGCCGCCCATAAAGCGCCCGCACCTGGTCTCGCGCCAGCCGCTGAGCGCCGGATGGCGCCCGCACCCTGGTGTCCGAAACGGCTTTCGCCCCGTCGGCATGTATAGTTGAAACGCTTGCTGGCTGCGCTCGAAGCGACCCGCAACTTATCGCGAGCGCAAGCGAGAACACCCAGGGCAGCTTTCGTCGGGCTCGTCCCGCCCTTTTTGCGCGGGATCCCGTCCCATAATTTTGCATTGGTGTGTGAAACGCCCCTTCACAGGAAGACGACCGATTGCACCCCTGAAATCTCAAAGCGTTTTCGGCAGCGCGGATTCTTGCACTGAACCACGTCGTCCCGCCGGGACATATAGGATCTGGCTTTGGCGAAACGAACACGGTCCTGCTCGTCGGCCCGGCCGCCGAGGGCCTTCTTCTTCGTCCGAACGATCCAGCGAAGCTCGTAAGTGTCCGTCTGATGGCAATGGAGGCAGGAGAGGTTCGCCGGCTTCAGAGTCTCGCTTTCCTCATAATAATCTCGTTCGTCCATAAACCCCTTATTTTAGTCGCAAGCCTGCCTGAACTCCAAACAATTTGGTGGCAGGGTGGCGTCTCCGTTTGATTTTGTGGCTTTCTTCGCCAATTGCGGCGTAAAGTCGCCTATACGTCAAACTGAGACGCTAGCGGTGCGAACGCCCCTACTCCGACTGCACCAAGCGCCGGTAAACGTACCGGACTTCTTGCTGAACTTCCCGAAGCCGGTCGGCGAGCGACTGCTCGGCGTGAGCCTTACCGAGCAAGCCCCACCGGCGAGCAAACTCTTCCACCTGACTTGCATGACCCGTGTGCTCAGGAAGGCCTCCCGAGGCCTTGCCGGTTGCAATCCGCACCGCGTGGTCAGCGGAGCGCAGGAAGCACGCGCCCTCCTCCAGCGTGCGGGCATCCTCTTCGGAAATCGCGCCCGCATTGCGAGCAGCGGCGACCAATTGCGGCGTGTTTGCGCCGGGAGACAAAGGCAAACGGCGGCGAAGGCGCAAATAGGCGAGCCCGTAGTCAACGTCGTAATAGCTGCCCGGGGCGGTCTTGAGGTCGGATGGAGAAGATGCCAACTCGCGCTCCAGACGGCGGCGCATTTTGTGCAAATCACTTTCCAGTTTCGGGTCATCCGCAAAACGGTCAAAAATCGCTTTTGTCAGGCTGCCCGCTACGGCGTTCCCGAACCGTTGGTTGCCTGCCAGCGGGTAGGCCTTGAGGTAAGTTATCCCCTCCCAAACCTGGGCGGCCTCGTATATGTAACGGACGAGAGTGCCTTCGGTGACGACTAGTTCGCCTTCCTGGCCTCGCGGACGGAGGCGCGTGTCAACGGCAAAGAGGGCGCCATCCCGCGTGTAGCTTGAGAGCACTTCAATGAGCCTTTCTCCGAGCCGGGTATAGAATTCGATGTCCGTGGCGGACGTGCCGGTTGGAACGACGAAGATGAGGTCAGCATCCGAGCCCAGGTCGAATTCCCACGTTCCGAGGCGGCCCAGGCTTAGAATTGCGAATGACATCGCGTTCGCGCAGGATGGGAACGGCTCAGGAACGTTCAAACCGCTGGCTTTGCCCAAGGCTTGGAGCGCCGCCTCGGCCGCCGTGGCTACCGATCTCGCAGCAAGCGAGGACCAGCTCTTGAGCGCCGCAAACACCGAATCCATGCCCGCACAGTCACGCCCACCCAGCGCGATCCGGCGCGAGCGATAGTGGCGGCGCAGCATGGCCATCTGGTCCCGAAGCGTCATCCCCGAATCCAGCATCCACCCAAACGGGCTCTCAGCGGGGGCGTGGGCCGCAAGCGGGGATCCTTCTCCTTGGGCGCGCAGTTCGATCTGCATTTGATCGGTGCCCGGTGCGGCAGGCGTTTCGTCCAGCGACAGCATGTCCTCCGGGTGGTGAATCAGCAGTTCCGCAAAATAGTCGCTGGCGCTGATCAATTCAAGCGCACGGACCACCTTTTGCGGATGCTCTTGAGCCAGCTCGAAGCGCTCTGAGGTGCTGAGCAGGTTTGCCAAAAGGCGCGCCGCCGCGCGGCGAGCGCGCTCTGGTACGGCGGCGAGCCGCACCTGCTCGGCCAGAGCGGGCTCGGATGAAGCCAAAAACCTCAATGCGCCTTCGTAGGAGGCCCCGGCCTGCTCCGGCATCACAGGCGAAGGCGGTTTGAGAGCGTACTGTTCATTGCCGGCAGCAACGGCCGGCGGATGGATCACTCGCTGATAAATCTTGTCAACTTGCCCGAATAACTCACTCAAGCGCGCCAGCAGCAGCGCTCCAGGACCTTCGGCGGACCCCGCGGCAGGCGCAGTGAGAAGCTTTCGGGCGAAGGTTCCCATCTCGACGCGTCGCGCCACCCGGTCAAGTGCCTCGGCGTCCGAAGGCAGACGGTGCGTCTGGCGGCCGAGGTCCAATTGCAGGCAATGTTCGACGGCGCGCAGGAATTCGTAAGCGCCTGTCAGCGCGGCGTAGTCCTTGTCGGAGAGCCACCCTTTGTCATTCAGTTTGCGCAGAGCAAACAGCGTTCCGCCGGAGCGGACCCACGGGTCGCGGCCGCCGTGCAACCTCTGCAGGCACTGCGCCAGAAATTCAATGTCGCGGATGCCCCCGCGGTGCCGCTTGACGTCGATCCCGCCGGCCCGGCTTTCTCGCAGCCTGCGCGAAATCTTTTCGCGCGCGTGCAGCACCGTCTCAATGGCAGCAAAATCGCCGGGAGAGCCATAAATGTAAGCCTCGACGCCGCGCAAAAACTCGCGCGTCAGCCGCTCGTCGCCGGCCGAATGCCTCGCCTTGATCAGCATTTGCAGCTCCCAGTCGCGGGCGCGGTGCTCGTAATATTCAAGCGCCGAGCGGAGCGAAATGGTCATGTCGCCCTGGTCGCCCTCGGGTCGCAGCCTCAGGTCAACGCGAAAGACTTGGCCGTAAGGCGTGCTCTGCGTGACCGCGCGGATGATCGCGTTGGCCAGCCGCACGAAATACTCCTTGTTGGAAATGATCGAATCCGGCTCGCTGCCCCCGGAAGTCTCGCCGTCGCGGGAGTAAAGGAAAAGCAGGTCAATATCGGAACTATAGTTCAGCTCGTTGCCGCCCATTTTGCCAAGCGAAATCACGCTGAACGCGCTGCGCGCAATCCGGCCTTGCGCGTCGCGGTACTGCGGCGCCCCGTAGCGCTTGAGCAGTTCCTGATCGCAGTAGGTTAGGGCGTTGGTGACGATCACGTCGGCAAGCTCGGACAGCTCGAGCGTCGTTTCGGCCAACGTGGCAATTCCAAGCACGTCCTTGAGCGCGATGCGCAGGATGGTGCGCCGCTTGAAGCGCGCGAGTTGGGCGGAGAGCCACGGATCGGAGGCGGCCGTCGAAAAACGAGCGTAATCTTGCATCAAATCTTCGCGCGACTTCAGCTTGGTAAAATTGCGGTCGCGCGCAAACTGAATCGGAAGACCGGGCTCGCTGAAGAACGTTTCCGCCAAATAGCTGCTGTAACCGAAGATGGCCACAAGGTATGTGAGGGCGGTTGGAGTGCGCGCGAGGTCAGCCAGGATGTCGGCCGGAGCCCTGGAGCCGTAACGCTCGAGAACGTTGAGCGCGCCGTCGGGGTTGGGAGACTGGCTGAGGAGGGAAGCGAGAGGTAAAAAGAGGGCAGCGGGCAGAACCCGCTCCAGGCGCTGAAGATTGGCTTCCGCTTTCTCCGGATCGCTGAAGTTGACTCTGGAGAATCCAGGCCGCATCGTCCGAATTATATCGTGATTCAAAGCAGACTCGCCGTCAGTTCCGGCCGCCCCCCGAAGTTCATTCCCGCCCAAACAAGAAACAGCGGCCATCTTTTCACGGCGCGCGGATCCTAGCCTTTTACGGCACGCGCAGGAAATTGAGCGCGGACTTGACGGCAAGCATGGGACTGTTGGCGTAGGCGCTCACTTCGTAAGGGCAGCCGATCTTGCACCCCTTGCAAAAATCCCACAGCGTTTTCTCTTGCGCGATGAGTTCGCGCGCCTCTTCAGATGCGAAGATTTCCCTGAGCGGCGCCTGGGATTTGTACAGGGTCATGAAGGCGCAAGGAAGGTGAATGGACCCGTCGGGCTTCATGGAAATCAGCTTTGAGGGATGGCGGCAAGGGAAGTCGGGGCTAAAGCCGCCCTTGCGGTAGAAGGTGTAGTAGTGGTCGTAAAAGCGGACACTCTTCGGGTATTTTGCCCTGAGATCGTGAAGGTATTTCTCTACGCGATCGATCTCGTCGCCGTGCAGTTCGGCATCCGGCAGCAGTTCACCGCCGCGCATCACGTTGTGTACGGCTTCGGGGTGCAATACGAGGTTTCGCTCGTGGCAAAATTGCGCAAGAGCAGGCAGGTCTTCCAGGTTTTCCAGGTTCACCGCAGCGTTGACCTGGGTCGTGAATGCCTTGCGCCTGGCAAGGACAAAATCGAGATTGTCGATAATGCGCGGCAGCGCGTTCACGCCGCGCCGCTTGGCGAAGCGCAGCGGGTTCAGTGAGTCGATGGAAACTTCCAGCATGTCGAGTCGGGCCAGGCCGTCCGCGTATTTGCGGATCAGCAGGCCGTTGGTTGGCATGGAGGTCCACATGCCCTTGTCCGACGCGTAGGCAATGTATTCGGTGGTGAGGGGATTCAGTAGAGGCTCGCCGCCCGAAAAACTGAGCGCGAAAATCCCCATATCGCAAAATTCATCGATACGCTGGAGAATTCTTTCGCGGACGGCCCTCGTCGTGAGATCGTTGAACTTGCCATCTTCTCCGAAAATGCAATACTCGCAGAACATGTTGCACATCAAGGTGGTTTCAAACATCACCATGTAAGGCGATTTGAAGCCTGACAGAACGTGCTTGGCAAACGATTTAACGATGTAAGGATATTTCATTTGGTCCGTCGCTATAGCGTCAAATTGGCAGCTTGAACCGCCCGGCCATCCGGTAGAGAGTCTTGCGGTCGATACCGAGAATGTTCGCAGCGCGGGCTTTGTTCTCTCTCGTCACTTTCAGCACGTGCATGAGGTATCGCTTCTCAAGCTCATCAAGCGAGGGCAAGTCCGCGTGCAACTGGTCCAGTCGGTCGACGTTGGCCGCTCCTGGCCTTATCTTTTGAGGAAGGTTCTCCGGCGTGATGACGCCGGACCGGTTCAGTGCGACAGCAGCTTCGAGGGCGTTTTCAAGCTCTCGGACGTTGCCAGGCCACGCGTAGCTCATGAGCGCGGAAAGCGCCGGCCCCGAAACGGAATACCTCTGGTCGCGCTCCCGGCCCAAGCGCTTCAGAAAATGCTCGACGAGCAGCGGTATGTCCTCGGTCCGTTCGCGCAAAGGAGGGATCACAATTTCCACGACACGCAGACGGTAATAAAGGTCGGCCCTGAATTTCCCTTCTTCCACCATCTCCCCGAGCACCCGGTTGCTGGCGGCGATGAACCGCAGATCGGTCTTGATGATCTGATTACTGCCGAGCCTTCGGATTTCTTGTTCCTCAATGGCTCGGAGCAGTTTCGCTTGCAGCGCCGGGCTCATCTCGGAAACTTCGTCCAGAAACACGGTGCCACCGCTCGCTTCTTCCAGAATGCCGCGCTTGTTCTCGAAGGCGCCAGTAAAAGACCCGCGCACGTGTCCAAACAGCTCAGTCTCGAGCAGAGATTCTGCAAGGGCTCCGCAGTCGACGGCGAAGAATCGCTGTTCCGCGCGCTCGCTATTCTGATGGATGGCTCGCGCCACAATTTCCTTTCCCGTGCCGCTCTCTCCGTAAATCAGCACGGTGCAGCGGGAATCCGAAACCATTGCGATCTTCTTGTAAATGTCGAGCATCGTCGCGCTGCGCCCGACCAAGCTAGATATTTGCCCCTGGCTGCCGAGTTGGCGCTTCAGATTCCGGTTCTCGCGCACTAAGCTGCGATTTTCGAGTGCCCGGCTGACTTGCAGCAGTACCTCATCGATCTTGAAGGGCTTTGAAATGTAATCAAAAGCGCCGGCCTTTACTGCTTCGATGGCCGTTTCCATCGAGCCGAAAGCCGTAATCAGAATCACCTCTGACTCCGGCTGGATCGCCTTGTAAGCCCGCAGCAGGTCGAGGCCGCTCAGGTCGGAGCCCAGCTTAATGTCGCTGATGATCACTTCAAAATTTTCGCGCTCGCCGATTTCAAGCGCTTCCTCCCCGCTGCCCGATGTGACAACTTTGTAGCCCTCGTCCCGCAGCACTTCGCGCAGCAATTCCTGCGTGTCGGGATCGTCGTCAACCACCAGGATGTTTGAAGGGTTCGAATTTGGCATGATGATGTCGGCCCCTATTCGGCAATACGAGACGTCAGCGTGCGCCGTCGTCGCGGCTGCTTGATGACTACTGCTTTTTGCCTTCTATCACTCCGGCTCCGGCCGCTGAATATTCCGGCTCCTCGCGGCCATCGAGGGGCAGCCTTACCGTAAAGCGGGTGCCTCGCCGGAGCTCGCTTTCCACCTCAATGCTGCCACCGTGCTGGTGCACAATCTGGCAGCAGATGGCGAGGCCCAGCCCCGTGCCGCTTCCCAGCCGCTTGGTGGTGAACATCGGGTCAAAGATGTGGGCGAGATCCTCCGGAGCGATGCCCTCGCCGGTGTCCCGCACGTCAACCGCCAGGCTTTTGCCGTCGGACGCAACGGCCAAACCGAGGCTCAGCGACCCACCGTGGGGCATCGCGTCCATGCTGTTGTTAATCAGGTTTAGGAAAACCTGCTGCAGGTAGCCGTGGTCTCCGTAAATCCGCGGGCACACGAGCGGGAAGTCCATGTGAACCTTGATCTTCCTGAGTTCGAGAGCTGGCGAAGAAAGTTGTACGGACTCTTCCAGGACGCGGCGAACCTCCACGGACTCGAACCGGAGATCGAACGTTCGCGTCCAGGATAACAATTGCTTCACGGTGCGCACGATATTGTCGATTTGCTTCTGGATCACCAGCAGTCTGCGGTGCGTGCCTTCGTCCCCGGTTTGTCGGCGCGCCATAAGCTGCACGTGCCCGGAAATCGAATTGAGCGGAGTCCCAATTTCGTGAGCCAGGCTGGCGGCAAGTTGGCCCGCTACAGCCAGCCGCTCGGAGCGCGCCAGACTCTTTTGCGTTTCAAAGAGTTCCTCGTTAATGCGCGTCAACTCCTCGTTGCGCCGCCCGACCTCGGCAATGGCATCTTTGATCTTCCTGGCCAGTTCACCGTTGAAGTTCTCAATGCGACCGAGCATCTGGTTAAGGTGGCCCGCCAGTTGCCCGATCTCGTCGCCGCTTCCCCCGCGCGCTCGAACGTGCAGCTTGCCGCCCTCGGCGGCCTCCATCACCCGGATCATTTCTTTCACGGGCCAGCGAACACTCTTGAGGAAAAATCCATGGATTATGAAGATCAGCACCACCAGGCTGCACAGCATCAGCAGAAAATTGCCTTCGACAATGTCTTGCGTAATCACATTCGAGCGGAGTTTGGAAACGGTCAGATTCAGGCAGCCGACGGAGCGCCCGTTTTGGCGCAATTCCGTCGCTATGATCCAGTACTTCCCATTTCGAGTCTCGATCGTGTATTGGTCCTGCTTGGTGCGCTCGAACTCGTTTAAGTGGTGCTTTGCCCAGGCGGTATCGTTGATCCCCGGAATGTGGTCCAGCTCGCGGTGAGGGCCGGCTGGATTGGTTGTGGCGGCAAGCGGGTGGTTGCCCGAGTGCAAGTATACGTCTGCTTGACGCACTCCTGGCATGTCGTGTTGCAATTGCTGGAGCGATTGAAGGAGGCTCTTCGGGTTTTGTAAGGCATCGCCGCTTACCAGATTATGAGCCGCAAGCCTTGCCTGCGTGAGCGCCCGCCGGTAGACTTCTTCTTCCACTGGCTGGCGCGTCAAAAACATGGCGATGAAGGTCGACACCGCCAGCAGGCACACCACCGCGACAGCAAAAAGAATGATAATCTTGGTTTGCAGTCCCAACCGTCGGACGGACATTTGCTCCCCAACTCATGGGGATTGTAGCAACGGGTGTGGCGAAAAGCAACACACGGCTGATAACCTATTGATAATAAGCTGGTTAATGGGTAGGGAAAATACTAGATTGGCGTGTGATTCCGGCGAGCCGCAGGCGCCGAGAGCCTGTTCCGAGTGGAACGAGGAAAATCTCGCAGTGCCTTTGTATATTCCTCGCCTCGCGATGCTCGGCGTCCGAATGATAGGATTCCGGACGATTTTCCCCTGCTAGGCAGATACACCGAATTTTGAGGGCCGACCCATGGAAAACTCAGAGATCGCCGCCGTTTTCGAGGAACTTTCCAATCTCCTGAAAATCCTTCAGGAAGACCCGAAGTGGCAGTTCAAAGCCGCTGCATACGACCGGGCTCGGCGGGCCATTGAGAGCTATCCCGCACGGCTCGAAGACGTGGCTCGCGACCCGAATCGCAAACTGACCGATATTCCGGGCATCGGCGCTGACCTGGCGAAAAAGATCGAAGAGTTGGTCACGACCGGGCGCCTGGAATACCATCAGCAGCAACTCGCCAAAGTTCCCAAAAGTCTCCTCGAACTGTTGCAACTACAGACGGTGGGGCCTCAGAAAGTTCGCCTCTTCCATCAGCAACTCGCCGTCAAAAACGTGGATGAGCTTGAGTCGGCAGCCAAAGCGGGCCGTCTGCGCGGTCTGCCCGGTATGAGCGCAAAATCCGAGGAGAACATCCTGAAGGCTATCGAAGTATTTCGCCGGGCGGCAGGGCGCTTCCGGTTGGATGTGGCCTATGAAACGGCGGAAGAGCTTTCGGAGTTTTTACACGAGTGCAAGCATGTGGAGCGGGTCACTGCCTCGGGCTCGCTGCGACGTGGCCGAGAGACCGTTGGCGACCTGGACCTGCTGGTGACCGGGACTGACCAGCCTGCCATCGCTGATCACTTCGTCCGCCATTCCCGCATCGCCCAGATTCTGGCGAAAGGCGAGGACAAGGTGAGCATCAAATTGGATAACGACATGCAAGTGGATGTCCGCCTGCTTGAAAGCGAATCATACGGCGCGGCCCTGCAATATTTCACCGGCTCCAAGGAGCACAACGTCGCTCTTCGCGAGCGCGCCCACAAGCTTGGCCTGAAACTCAGCGAGTACGGCTTGTTTAAGGGCGAGAAATCCGTGGCGGGCCGCACGGAAGAAGACGTTTACGAAAAGCTGGGCATGCCGTGGATTCCTCCTGAGTTGCGCGAGAACCTGGGTGAAATTGAGGCGGCGGAAAAGGGCCGCCTGCCCTCGCTTATCGAGTTGGCGGACATCAAGGGCGACCTGCAAATGCACACCACCGCCTCGGACGGCCACACCAGCGCTGAAGAGATGGCGGCGGCGGCAAAAAAACTGGGTTACCGGTACATTCTCATCACGGACCATTCCAAGGCGGTCACGGTGGCGAATGGCCTGGACGAAAAGCGGGCGGTGGAAAACATCCGCCGCATTCACGCCGCCCGCGACAAGGTGAAGGGCATCGAGATTTGGGCAGGAACGGAAGTGGACATTCTGGGCGACGGCCGCCTGGATTATCCGGACTCGCTGCTCAAGCAGTTTGACATCGTCCTGGCCAGCGTCCATTCGCGCATGACCCAGCCCGGCGAAGAAATGACAGCGCGACTGCTGAAGGCGCTGGCTAATCCTTATGTCAGAATATTAGGTCACCCCACCGGGCGGCAAATTCTGCGCCGCGATCCGTTCAACTTCGATGTTGAAGCTGTCTTTGCAGCCGCCCGAAAGTACGGCGTCATTCTGGAGCTCAACGGCAACCCCGAGCGGCTGGACCTGTGTGACCGGCACGTGAAGCTTGCACGCGACAAAGGCATGAAAATCGTCATCTCCACCGACGCTCACGCTCCCGAGCACCTTCAACTCATGCGCTACGGCGTCATCACCGCGCGCCGGGGATGGATGGAAAAGAAAGACGTCATCAACACGCTTCCGCCCAAGCAGTTGCTCGAATCGCTGCGGACACTGCCAAGATAAATCTAAGCTGCGACTCACAAGGAACAATACCTGAAACGATGAGGACCACGCGGTACTTCGAAGAGCAGGTTCTAGGCGAAAGGTCGTACATCCGGCGGGAGTGGCGTGAGAGGATTCTGGCCAATCCTCTGCGTCGCGAGGTACAGCCGGATGGAAGGATTCGCCATTGGGGCCTGATGCCGGAACTGGCGGCCGGGTTCTCCGCGTTGTCACGTTGGCGGACGGTGAGACGGTGCTCAACGCAGTAGTGCCCTGATTTCAGGTGTAGCGCCGAGCTTTAGCTCGGCTGGTGCCGGCCTGAAGGCCCGCGCTACCTCAGATTAGGACACGACCCACAACGCTTTTCCGGATCGCAATATCAAGCTAGGATGATAAGCGGAAATAGGCTTATGACAATCCACTACTATCCCGAAACAGACTCCCTGAATATCGACCTGAATTCCAAGCCGAGTGTGGATTCGCGTGAAGTCGCCGGTGGGCTCGTTGTGGATTTCGATGCCGAGGGGAACGTCGTTGGCATCGACATCGATCACGCCTCTCAAAAGCTCGACCTGAGCAAATTCGAAGCCGTCGCTCTGCCCGCTGTGAGTAGGTAGGCTTGTAGCGCTGCGGCCAGTGCCGAAATAAGCGTGAATGCTGGATTTTGAATTCTGATCGGTTGAAAGCGGGTAGCCACGGCACCGGGTTTGTGCCGTGGGTTTTTCTCGTCCGCCGCCACAGGAGCCAGCGCGCGGCGAAGATTGACCGTCACAAAAAGATTCGATCCGTGGTGAGCAAACGGTGGACGTGCGACGCGGGTCAATCTTGTACGCCCAAAAGCTACCCGCTCCTTTGGATCGACCATGGAAGATAAGGACCCCTTCTCCAGTTTTGACTGGTACTTCACGGATGCTTCCGCGGAAGATGGCGCCCGCCGCCGAGCGCTGAACGACAGACCACAACAGACCTTGGCTCTCATGCATGTGGTGAGTGCAAACTCGTTGATGCATTTTGCGCTATGGTCGGAGCTGCCAGCCGGTCATCCCGTGGCGGAGTTGTGGCTGGAAACACAAACCGACCTGCTTGCAACCATATACCTCGCTTATGGAGGCTTTTTCCGTCAAGCACTCACGATTCTCCGATCATGGTTCGAGATTGCCGTGCACGGCGTGTTTTTTTCGGAGCATTATGGACAGCCCAATGACCGTTACGAGCAGTGGCGGCGCGGCCGGCGAAACGCCCCAGCGAAGATGCTGGACCTCGCCCGGTCGTTGGCGTCGAGGGCAGATAAAGCGGTTAATGTGGAAGAATCTGCGATTCTCGACAAGCTCGGGCCGGTTTATGAGTTTTTATCGCTCCAGACGCACGCCCAAGGTTTGGACATTTACGACCTGCAGAAGGGACGGGACAACGTTCCAAGATACCTTCCGGAGAGCTTCGATCTATGGCTCGCAAAGGTGTTGGAGGCGTTCAACGCGATCTGCTTTCTGTACCGATTATTCTTCCCAAAGGAGATCGCGGCATATCTCAAGGGCTCAAGAGCAGAGTTAGAGCGCATGGTCGAACTCACCAGAGTGCTCAGAAGTCCGATACCAGAATTTGGCACGCTGGTGGACGATGTGCTTGTTCTGGTAGCCCGAAGCGGGTAGCGGCACCGGGTTTGTGCCGTGGGCTTTTCATTCCCGTATCCTTCCAGCAGCCCAGCAGCGTAGCGCGGACCAGCGAATTTGTGGTCCGCGTCCTTCCGGTACCGCACGGGGCAATCACGGTGGCTCGACACGTGGCCTTCGGTGCGCAAAGCAAGGTAGCGCAGAGTTTCGCCGTCCAGAAACTCTGCGGCTGTTCGCTGGTTTCCAAACCAAGAACCGCAGAGTTTGAAAAACGCAAACTCTGCGCTACCCACTCAATCGATTCTTGGCAATCAACCGCACCTTGACAATCGCTGTCGGCTTGTGTACTATTAAGTAACTAGACCCCTCGCGCCCTATGGCCTGGAGGTTTGCCATCTTCCACCCTATCGGCCCAACAATAATTTCGCTCAGCCTAAATGGCATGCCGAGGGATCGGGGCCGTAGCTGGCAACCACCCCTTTCGCACCGGCGGGAGTCCCCTCCTTTCTAAGGAGGGGACCGAGGGGTGGTTGGCGGTTGACAAAATCGCTAGGCTAGGCGCCTCTCACGAAATTAACGGGCCGTTTTTGCCCCGTAAACCCACCAAGTGTATGAAAACAAATAACATTAAAATTTGCTTATGACGAACAAACCCAAAAGCAAAGCCAATCCCTTTGTAAGAAAATTATATATGTGTTTTAGAATAAGCAAGATAGCATGGGCTAGGGAGATGTCTGGAAACCCACCAAGTTATTGAAAACAAGCAACATTATAAAAATTAGACGCTGAAAAGATCCAAGTGCAAACTGAGCCTGGCGCTCGCCGAACTCAATTACCTCTCTTCCCGTTTTTGCGTTCATCGCGCATAATTCAGAATGGATAATTTCCCATTCCTAGTGGAGAGAAATGCCCGACAAATTGGAATCGCCCGCCGCCGTGATCTTTGACATGGACGGTGTATTGGTGAATAGCAACCCATTCCATGTTGAGAAGTGGGCTGAGTTTCTGACCAAGCGCCACATTCCATTTGACACTGCAACACTGCCTGCGCAGATTCTCGGCCAGCGGAACGATCACATCTTCCGTCTTTTCTTCGGACCGGAAATGAGCGCGCAGGAAATGAATCGTTTGGAAGAAGAGCTGGAAGAAAACTTCCGGCAGGCGATTGGTCCCCATGCCAAACCTCTTGATGGTCTGGAAACGCTCATCCGCGAGTTGTCCGCGGCGCGCGTGCCAATGGCGGTGGCGAGCTCGGCCACCCGCGAGAACATCGACTTCATCCTGGACGCCCTCCGCTTTCGCTCCTTTTTTCGGACCGTAATGAGTGGCGATGAGGTCCACAAGCCGAAGCCGCACCCGGAGATCTACTTGAAGACGGCGGAAAAGCTCGGCGTTCAGCCGGCGGCCTGCGTCGCATTTGAAGATTCCTTCGTGGGTGTCGAGGCCGTCAAGGCGGCAGGCATGAAGTGTGTCGCGATCGCCTCCACCTTTTCCGCTCAGCAGTTGCGCGCAAGAACTTCTGCGGACCGGGTAGAGTCCGATTTTTGCAGCGTCTCCCTGCCAGTGCTGCGTAGCTTATTCTCCCGGGACGGCCAACACGCCCGATATGACTGAATTGCAAGAGCCCCTCAGATGGCAATAGCGAACAAGCAGATTCCTCTCTGCGCTCGGAATGACGTCATTCTGGGCAGAGTGAAGCGAAGAATCTTCGCCTTGCCGCATTCCGAGGGCTGAAGCCAAATCGCACACCCGAAGTTGCGGATTCGGGTTTAGAATCCAAGGATGGTGATGGCTGCTAAGAAAGAGTGTCCACAGTGCGAAGGCACCGGATGGAAGCCGGTGGAAAACGAAGGAGTGCGGCGCGTCGTGCGCTGCGAGTGCGTTGCATCGAGCCTCACCGAGCAACTGTTGGCGCAGTCACGCATTCCCTGCCGCTACGAGCACTGCGCGTTTGAGAACTTCGACATCCGCAAAGATCGGGCGAGCGGCCAGGCGAACCGCTTCCTCGAAGCGGCCAAACTTTACGCGCAGCGTTTTGCTGAAGAGTATCCCACCGATTTTGGCCTGCTCTTCATCGGCCCTACGGGAGTGGGCAAGACTCACCTCGCGGTCGCCGTCATTCGCGAGCTGATGCTGCGGAAGAACGTCCGGTGCCTGTTTTACGACTTCCGCGACCTACTGAAGGAAATTCAGGACAGTTACAATCCGATCTCGCAGTCCTCCGAGCTGCGCGTGCTGCAACCTGTGCTGGACGCCGAGGTCCTCCTGCTTGACGAGTTGGCCGCACTCAATCCGAGCGATTGGGTGAAGGACACGCTTGGCTACGTCGTCAACTCGCGCTACAACGCGAAGAAGGTCACGCTCATCACCACGACGCTTCGCTTCGGCGACGGGTCGGCCCGGCCGGCAGTCCGCTCGCCCTCCGGCGAGCCGGTGCCCGATACGGAGAAAGCGCTCAACCAATACGGGGTCACGCTGCGCTCGCGGCTTTATGAGATGTGCAAAATCGTGGAAATGCAGTCGGACGATTACCGCATGGCGATCAAGCAAGCCGGCTGGCGATTCTACACCGAGTAAGTTTGGAAATTACCGCCGCACACTGACGGAGCGGCTAGCGCCTCCAAATCCCAGTTCCCTGATGCGGTAGATCTCCAGCGCGCTTCCTCACGAGATTGTCTCCACAAACAACGGGAGGTGTTCGTCAGTGTCCTGAAAATATGAGACCGTGGCCGCAGGACCGTCAAGGTCGATGATCGCATAGCCGTGATTATAGAGGCCGCTGATGCTTCCAAGCACGATGCTTTTCCGACTTGCGTCGCTCCTGGTAACGGGCACGTTGCTGAACAGCGGCGAGGCGGGAATTTCATTTACCGCGACGGGGAAAGCGGCGTGACCGAGACAGCGTCCGCGCGCGAGGCCGGCGAAGGGGCCGTAGATAACGAAGTTGTGCTCGTGCCCCCACAACCACAGCGCGACTTTGGGCAGCCAGCCAGCGACCTGCGGGTGCAGCCGCAGATTGATTTCCTCGCCGTCAATGTCCTCATAGGCCGTAAAGAGCTGATGATGAGATAGAAGGATTGTGCGCCGGTCGCCGGCGTGGTCGATCTTGTCCTGGTGCCAGGCAACCTCAGTCTCCTCAAGGTAGGTAGCCGAAGACGTACTTCGTGATGGATCGTGATCGTGCAGCCCCGTATCCATGGCCAGGAACTGCCAGTGATCGTTGCGCAAGCAGAAGTAGCTCGCGGGCTGGCCAAGCTGGTCGATCAGTTTGTAATAGCCTACGCCGCCAGAGTACATGTCATGGTTGCCCGACAAGCTGAAAGTCGGAATGCCAGGGGACAAAATCTGCCTCCACGGACGATAGAAATATTGCTCGTCTTCGAATTCGGTTCCGGAGTAGTAGATGTCGCCAAGGTGAATGACCACGTTTGGCTCTTTGGCTTCGATTTGACGAAGCACTCGCAGCGCCACCTCTTCTCCCGTGCCCCAGTCACCCATGATGGCCACGCGCGCCTTGGCGGCCAGCTTGCCGTCGATGATGAAATCGCTCAGGTTCCGATACACTCGATATGGAATCTTCTTGGCTTGCGCCTGGAAATATTCCACATACTTCTCAACCGCTTCCAGATAGCGGAGATCGCAAATACCAAATCGCATGAAATCGTCCTTGTAGATCTCGTATTGCTTACGGTCGCCCAGAATCGCTGCCTTGGCGAGCTTCAGCGCGTAGGCCGAACACTGCGCTGCCGGCTTCTCCGGCAGGATTTTCCTCAAAATACGCTTGAGCTTTAACGGGCAGCCTGACCAAAGCTTGCGCAGCAAGGGTACGACCTTGCAGCCGGAGACGCGGCGCAAAGGCGATGCGGCGCTGTCCATTGCCGAGCAGAAAGCGTTTGTTTCCAATACCGTAGAGTGATCGGCCGCAGGCCGGCCGGTACCGACGCCCTGTGGTTGCGCAGCAAGCGCATCACGTGCCAAAACCTCGTCTACAGCGGACTGCCAGATGGAAAGCCTGGGGTTGCGAAATTGCTTCATTGTATGAGGTTATTTTTCAATACGATAGATCTATCCTTGACATAATTACACTAAACAATTATTATTGCAACCAGCTAAAAGAGTGCTGCATCGAAGTAATTTGATGGCCGGTGGCGAGCCGGTCAACGTTCTAGGAGAGCGAACTATGGGAAAGATTATCGGAATCGATCTGGGTACCACAAACTCGGTAGTGGCTGTCATGGAGGGCGGGGAACCGACCGTCATTGCCAATCCCGAGGGGTCCCGGACGACTCCGTCTGTCGTGGCGTTTACAAAGTCAGGAGAGCGGCTGGTTGGCCAGACGGCGAAAAGGCAGGCGATTACGAATCCGGAAAATACGGTTTATTCAATCAAGAGATTCATGGGTCGACGCTTCAATGAGGTCCAGGGTGAGATCAAGACCGTTCCATACAAGGTGACGGAGGGCCCGAATGCGGATGTGCGGATCATGGCGCAGGGAAAGGAATATTCGCCGCCAGAGATTTCAGCGCTCATTCTCCAGAAGATGAAGGACGCTGCCGATCAGTACCTCGGTGAGAAGGTCACGCAAGCGGTGATTACTGTGCCGGCTTACTTTAACGACAGCCAGCGGCAGGCGACTAAGGATGCCGGGCGCATCGCGGGCCTTGAGGTGCTGCGAATCGTTAACGAGCCGACCGCGGCAGCACTGGCTTACGGCCTGGACAAGAAAAAGGACGAGACGATCGCTGTGTACGACTTCGGCGGCGGAACGTTTGATATCTCGATCCTGGAGGTAGGCGAGGGTGTGGTGGAAGTTAAGTCTACCAACGGTGACACGCACCTCGGTGGCGACGATATCGACAAGCGGGTGATTGATTGGATTGTTGAGGAGTTCCGCAAGGATCAAGGCATCGACCTTTCCAAGGACCGCATGGCGTTGCAGCGGCTTAAGGAAGCGGCTGAAAAGGCGAAGATGGAGCTCTCGACGCTACTCGAGACCGAGATCAATCTTCCGTTCATCACCGCAGACGCTTCCGGACCGAAGCACTTGTCGCTGAAGCTGACGCGGGCGCGGTTTGAGCAGATGTGTGAGAGCATTTTCCAGCGGTCGGTCGGGCCCGTAAAGCAGGCGCTTCAGGACGCAGGGATCGGTCCTGACAAGATTAACGAAGTGGTGCTGGTGGGCGGCTCGACGCGCATCCCGCGTGTTCAGCAGATCGTGCGCGATCTATTCCTTGGTAAGGAGCCCCACAAGGGGGTCAATCCGGACGAGGTTGTGGCCGTAGGGGCGGCCGTGCAGGCAGGGGTCCTGGGCGGAGAAGTGAAAGACTTGCTCTTGCTGGACGTGACTCCTCTGACGCTCGGAATCGAAACGCTGGGCGGAGTCTCGACGGCCCTGATCCAGCGCAACACGACTATTCCGACACGCAAGAGCGAGACCTTCTCGACTGCGGCGGACAGCCAGACCTCGGTTGAGATTCACGTGCTCCAAGGCGAACGGCCGATGGCGCGGGACAATCGGACGCTCGGCAAATTTCACTTGGTCGGCATTCCGCCCGCTCCGCGAGGTGTTCCGCAAATCGAAGTGACGTTTGACATTGATGCCAACGGCATCCTGAACGTGTCAGCGAAGGACTTGGGCACGAGCAAGGAGCAGAAGATTACGATCACGTCTTCGAGCGGCCTCAGCAAGGAAGAAATCGACCGCATGACCAAGGAGGCTGAATCGCACGCTGACGAGGATCGGCGCCACAAAGAGGAAATCGAAGTCAAGAACCGTGCCGATGCCATGGTGTACTCGACCGAAAAAACGCTCAAGGAGCATCGCGACAAGATCTCCGACGCCGACGCGAAGAACATCGAGGCGGCAATCGAAGACGCGAAGAAAGAGATCCAGGGGAACGATACCTCGCGGATCACGGCGGCAGTTGACCGGCTCACTCAGGCGTCGCACAAGCTGGCGGAGGCGATGTACAAGCAGGCTGCGCCTGGCGGTTCCTCTTCCGCGCCGCACGATGAAAGCGCGAAGGCCAGTTCCTCTTCGGCGGGCGGGCAGGGCGGATCGCCCGGCGAGGGAGAAGTGATTGACGCGGAGGTCGTCGACTCGGACGACAAGAAGAAAAACTGAGCGCCAAAGCGCAAGCGCGGCAATTCCATGGCAAGTCGGGGTGACTCTTGGAAAATGTGACCGTAACGGAAAATACGCCTGTAGTCCACATGGCTCATGTAGGAGTGGAATGCCCTCGGTGCAGGTGGAGGCAATTCGTCGAGGTGCATCTCGATAAGCCGCAGATGGATAGCCCGATGGCGCGCGAGATTCGGGAGCAGCTCGAAGCTTGGATGGCCTCACACTGCCCGGATCACCTCAACGTCATCTCCGCGCTGAGCAAAAACTGAATCAGGATTCGTCGGTGCTGCGGCAGCTCGACGAGCGCCCCCCGTTCAAGGCGAAAGGTGGCGCCTTAGAGCGTCCGCACCGGCAGGAAACCCACTTCCCCCATGCCAGCGACGGCACAGAAGGACTATTACGCGATTCTCGGTGTAGACCGCAACGCCAAGCCGGAGGCTATTCGCAAAGCCTACCGTCACCTTGCGCGTAAATACCATCCGGACGTAAACCCAGGCAACAAGTCGGCGGAGGAGCGATTCAAGCAGATCTCCGAAGCTTATGAAATTCTGAGTGACGAGAAAAAGCGGAAGGTCTACGACCAATACGGCTTTTATGCCGAAAACATTCCGCCCGAAGGTTTCCGCCCGGGCGGGCAAGCAGCGGCTTCAGAGGCTCCCGGTTTTGACTTTTCTGGGTTCGACTTTTCCTCTTTCGAGCCTGCGGGAGAACAAGAGGAAAGCCGAGGCGGATTCAGCGGTTTTCGCGACCTGTTTTCGCAGATTTTTTCGCGCGGTGGGGAGCGCGAGGCTCGGCATGAGGGACCGCGGCGAGGGTCCGACCTTGAGCATCACGTCCACCTGAGTTTTTGGGATGCCATTAGCGGCACGCAACTGCGACTGACGGTCGCGCGCAACGAAGAGTGTACGGCGTGCCACGGAACCGGGTTCGGCCCCGGCCCTGCAACAACGTGCAAGACGTGCGGTGGGACGGGCAAGGTGGCGCGGCAAGTGGGCGCAATGCGCTTTTCAGGTCCCTGCGTGGACTGTGGCGGAACGGGGCGGAGGCGTCCTAAGTGTCCCCAGTGTGATGGTGCTGGGCTGATCCGCAAGCCGGAAGCCTTTGAGGTGCGCATCCCGGCTGGCGTTGATAACGGGTCGCGCGTGCGCGTGCCAGGCAAAGGCAACGCGGGACTCAACGGCGGACCGCGCGGCGACCTCTTCATCGTCACTGAAGTTGAGAGCCATCCTTTGTTCGAGCGCAAAGGCGACAACATCTATGTGAAAGTTCCTGTCAGCGTCACCGAAGCGGCATTAGGGTCCAAAGTAGAGGTTCCGACGCTCGACGGCCCGAGCGTCATTCGGATTCCGCCAGGCACTCAGAGTGGGCAAACGCTGCGGCTGAGAGGCAAAGGAGCGCCGTCGCTGCGGGGCGAAGGAGGACGCTTGCGAGGCGACGAGTTTATTGAGGTTCAGGTGGTGGTTCCGCGCGTCGCCGACGAGCGCACCAAGGAATTGCTGCGCGAGCTTGCCCGTCTGAACCCTGAAGACCCGCGGAAGAACCTGAATGCGAAGAGCAGAAGGCAGTAGGCGGAAGATTGGTTGTCGTACGCCGGAGCTCGCGGGTAATGTTCAAATCCAAAATCTGAAATCAAAAATTGGCAATTGACATGGCGCGGCGAGGCAAGAAAAAGCGAGGGAAAGCGGGCTACATGATCAGCGCTGTTTCGGAGATGTACAGCCTGCACCCGCAAACGCTCCGTCTTTACGAGCGTGAAGGCCTGCTTAGGCCTTCGCGCAGCGAAGGCAACACCCGCTTTTACACCGAGGAAGATCTGGAACAGCTCGAAGTGATTCTCAAGCTCACGCGCGAGTTGGGCGTGAATTTGGCTGGAGTCGAGATCATTCTCAACATGCGCAAACGCATGGGGGAGATCGAGCGGGAAATGAAAGCCTTCGTGGATTACGTCCGCAAGGAATTTGTAGAACACCCGCCCGAATCCGGCTCGCCGGCGCAGAACGCTCTTGTGCGCATCTCTCCATCCTATCTGAGCCGCATCAGCCGCCGCACCCAGTAACGCGCTGCGTACGCTGATCTTTGTGCTCAAGCGGATTCCTCGCGGAATTTACCCTAAGCGCAAAAGAGGCAGATTCTTCAGCTTCAACCAGCGTCAGAATGACGCGCGAAGAGCTCGGAATGGCAACTTCCGAATGAGGGGCCGGAACCAGTCCCCGCTGGCGGCGCGGATCACCCTTCCAGCGTGTTAAGATAACGTCTTAAAGGTGACTCTTAGCCTAACAGTTCTCAGGCGGAACGTGCCGATGTCGGACGCGTCTTCAGAGCTTTTCAAGCTAGCCGTCGATCTGGTGAACATTCCTTCGGTCACGGGGAGCGAAGCTGCCTGCTGCACTTTCCTGGCAGACCATCTCGCGGCGCGCGAATGGAGGGTGAAACGCCTTCCCGTCGATGCCGGCCGCTTTAACATTTTCGCTTACCGTGCCGGTCAGCCGCGTGTCGTTCTCAGCACCCATCTGGATACCGTGCCGGCATTCATCGGGGCGCGCGAGGATGCGGAGGCCATTTACGGGCGCGGCGCGTGCGACGCCAAGGGAATTGCTGCCGCGCAAGTCATTGCGGCGCAAAGGCTGGTGCGGGAGGGCTTGGATGATGTTGCGCTGCTTTTTCTCGTGGGCGAAGAAACAATTAGCGACGGCGCGCGTGCGGCCAACCTTATTCCGCCCGGCTCAACGTATTTGATTAACGGCGAGCCGACTTGCAACAAACTGATCGTCGGCACGAAAGGCGTGCTGCGAGTTGACCTTCACGTGCAAGGCAAGATGGCCCATTCGGCCTATCCTCAGCTTGGCGAGTCGGCGGTGGAAAAGCTGCTCGATATTCTGTCGGACGTGCGCCGGCTGCCCTTGCCGGTCGATGAGGAACTCGGACCTTGCACGCTGAACATCGGAACGATCTCGGGCGGATGCGCTGCCAATGTGATACCCGGCGAGGCGCACGCGCAGTTACTTTTTCGCACCGTGCCGCCGCAGAAAAACACGCCGGATTTCCGGGCCGGTGTCGAGAAACTGCTGGCAGGCCGGTGTGAATACGAGGTTGTGCGCGACACCTCGGCCGTGAGGATGGAAAAGCTGGACGGCTTTGAGACTGGCGTGGTCGCCTTCACAACGGATGTGCCCTCGCTCAGCGCTTGGGGCCGGCCGTTTCTGATGGGCCCCGGCTCCATTCATGTCGCGCACACGGACCACGAGTTCGTGAGGAAGGCGGAGCTTATGGACGCGACGGAGCTTTATGCGCGCCTCGTGCGCTACTTGAGGGCGCGTGCCTGAAGGACTTAGAAAGGACAATCGCTGGCTGTTATGAAGAAGATTGAAGTGGGTATTCTGGGAGCCACGGGCATGGTTGGGCAGCGGTTTGTGAGCCTGCTCGAAAATCATCCCTGGTTTGATCTCGCCTGGATTGCAGCTTCTGACCGTTCCGCAGGCAAGAAGTACGCGGAAGCGTGCAACTGGCGGCTGCGTACGCCGATGCCGGAGAGAGTGGCGGCCATGACGGTGCACGAGTGCCGGCCAGCGGCGCACTCGCCCCAACTGCTGTTTGCTTCGCTTGACTCGAAAGTGGCCGGCGAAGTGGAAAGGGAATTCGCGCAAGCAGGGCACGTCGTGGTTTCCAACTCGTCAAACTATCGCATGGAAGCGGATGTTCCTCTTCTTATTCCTGAAGTCAATCCAGGCCACCTGGCTCTCGTCAGGCGGCAACGGAAAGAGCGGGGCTGGAAAGGGATGATTGTGACCAATCCCAATTGCACCACGGTGGGCCTGGTCATGTCTCTGGCGCCGCTCGAGGTCACGTTCGGACTGGAAAAGGTGCTGATGACCAGCATGCAGGCGGTTTCCGGAGCCGGCTATCCCGGCGTGCCGACGCTGGACATTATGGGCAATGTGATCCCGCATATCGCGAACGAGGAAGAAAAGGTTGAGCGGGAAACGCACAAACTGCTCGGCAAGTTGATAGACGGCCGCGTGCAACCGGCAACGTGCGTGGTGAGCGCGCACTGCAACCGCGTGCCGGTGGAAGACGGTCATACGGAGACCGTTTCCGTTTCGCTCAAGAAGAAAGCGTCGTTGGCCGATCTGATTAACGCATGGCGGCAGTTCCGCTCGGTGCCGCAAGAGCGAGCGCTGCCTTCCGCTCCGGCACATCCTATCGTGGTGCGCGAGGAAAAGGACCGGCCGCAAGTGAGGTTAGACGTCGAGACGGAGCACGGCATGGCGGCGGTTGTGGGTCGCTTGCGGCCGTGTCCGGTGCTTCAGTTCAAGTACGTCGCTCTTAGCCACAATACTATCCGCGGAGCGGCAGGCGCGGCCCTGCTGAACGCCGAACTCATGAAGGTGGAAGGCTACTTGGATTAGCCGATCGTGACTGGGGAAGTCCCTGTTACCTGGCATTCCGTGCAGGCATCAGCGACGAGGACCCTCATTGCGTATGAGCGAGCCGGTACAGGCACCGCAACTTAACCTGGCGTTGCTTGGTCAGGGCAAGATGGGACGGATCATCGCCCAACTCGCGCCGCAGCGCGGTTTCTCGGTCCGGCTGACTCTCGACGAGTTTTCCAACCATAATGGCGAGGGAATTACGGCGAAGAACTTCGCCGGCGTCGATGTGTGCATCGATTTCACCACGCCGGACGCCGCGGTGGAGAACATTCGCCGCGTGGCGGCGCTCGGCTGCAACCTTGTGGTAGGCACCACAGGATGGTACGCCAAGCTCGCGGAAGTTCGCGCGGCGGTCGAACGGACGGGCGTCGGTATGGTCTACGCCGCTAACTTTTCTCTGGGCGTTCAACTTTTCTATCGTGCTGCGCGGTCCGTTGCAGAAATTATGGCGCGCTATCCGGCTTACCACGCGTATATCACCGAAGCCCATCACCAGTTCAAAAAAGATGCACCGTCGGGCACAGCCCTTGAGCTGAAACGCAGGATCGCGCCCGCGCTCGCTCCGCGCGAACCTTCCGTATCGAGTGTCCGGGCAGGCTTTATCCCCGGCACGCACGAGCTGGGTTTCGATTCTGAAGCGGAGACAGTGATTCTGCGTCACACCGCCAGGAGCCGCCAGGGTCTTGCTGAGGGCGCGTTTTTGGCCGCGCGCTGGGTGGCGGGGAAAAAGGGTTTGTTCGAGTTCGCAGACATCTTAGAATGATCGGTGAAGGGAGGTCCAATGGGCTTAGAGATCCAAGGGTGCGGCACTGCTTTGGTGACGCCTTTTAGCCGTGACGGGATGATTGATGTCGAAGCTCTTCGCCGCCTGGTTCAGTTTCAGTTGCGGGAAGGGATTGATTTTCTGGTGCCGTGCGGCACGACGGGCGAAACGCCGACGCTCGAAAAGGAAGAATATCTGGGCGTGATTCGGGTTGTGATGGAGGAGGCCGGAGGGAAAGTTCCGATCGTCGCTGGCGTGGGTAGCAACAATACGCGCCACGTGTGCGAACTGGCGAAGGAAGTGAGCGCTTTGGGCGTTGATGCGCTTCTTTCTGTCGCGCCGTATTACAACAAGCCCACTCAGGAAGGGTTGTATCAGCACTTCAAGGCTATTGCCGAGGCCACCGAATTGCCTGTGATCGTTTATAACGTGCCGGGACGCACGTCTTCCAATATTGAGCCAGCCACGACGGCCAGATTGTCCAAGCTCTCGAACATTACCGGGATCAAAGAAGCCTCGGGCAATATTGTGCAGCAGATGGAAGTGATCCGCGCTGTCGGGTCAGACTTTGCAATTCTTTCCGGGGACGATGCCTTCACCTTTCCGCTTATGGCCCTGGGAGGTAAAGGGGTCATCTCCGTGGCCTCGAATGAAGTCCCGGGATCGATGAGCCGGCTGGTCCGTCTGTTGCGGGAAGGGGAGTACGATGAGGCCCGCAAGCTCAATGAGCAGTTACTGCCCCTCATGCAGGTGAATTTCATCGAGACCAGTCCCATCCCGGTGAAAGCGGCGCTGGCCATGATGGGAATGATTGAAGAGATTTATCGCCTGCCGCTCGTCCCCATGAAGCCGGAGAATCGCGCCAAGCTGGAGAAGGTTCTGTTGGCGCAAGGACTGGTGCAGGCGAAGAGAGCCTAGCTGCTTTCAGCGAGGGATTTCAGCCGGCGGTTGAAACGGGACTTATAGCGAGCGGCCGTGTTGCGATGCAGGATCCCTTTGCGGATCGAATGGTCGATCAGGCTGAAGGTTGGCGTGAGAAGCGATTGAACTGCAGCCTTGTCCTTCGCGTCAAGAGCAGCGCGCATGAGCTTGATTTGATGGCGCAGCCGAGAGCGGTGCGCGCGGTTCTGTAAGGTTCGCGCCTGGGTTTGTTTAATGCGCTTTAGCGCAGATTTGTGGTTTGCCACAATGCCTCCGAACTGGATAAAACGAGACTTTCAGGGTAACAGCCGCTCCTCCAGTTCGTCAAGCGGCCTGGCCCTTAACTGGCGGGAGCGCCGCATGTCAGGTTTGCCCGCAAACCACCTTCCGCCATCATCAGCGGAGCCCGCACATGTCGTTTAACAAGACCAAAGCGCTAGAATCGGCATCCAGATTGGTGGCCCAGAAGAAGCTTGGAGGGGCTATTCGGGAATACCTCGCGATTCTGGACCAGGACCCTTCGGATTTTTCATTACTTAACATGGTTGGGGACCTGTGCGTCCGCGATGGGAACACGGCGGAAGCTCTGCGGCAGTTTAACCGGCTGGCAACTGCATACACCCGCGAAGGTTTCATGCTCAAGGCGATCGCGATCTATAAAAAGATCGCCAAGCTGGACACGGACTCGGTCGATCCACTGCTCAAACTCGCCAAGCTTTACGCCGCGCAGGGGCTCAGCCATGAGGCTCGGGATCAATACGCCCAGGCCCTCGCTTTTTGCCAACGTCACTCGCTAACTGACAAAGCGGTGGAAATTCTCAGGAAGGTTGTTGCTCAGGACCCCGAGAACGCCAAGTATCGCATCCGGCTGGGAGAATTTCACGAGGCCGCGGGAAGGAAGCGAGAGGCCTGTCAGGAGTATATCGCGGCCGCTGAGTTGGCGGTGGCTCGGAGGAACGTGGAAGCCGGGCGTGAAGTATTAAGTCGAGCTTCGAAGCTCGAGCCCCAGAACAATAATATTGTGCTGCTCGAGGCGCGTCTCGCGGCGGAAACCGGAAATTTGGAAGACGTGCGGCGACTTTTCGCGGCGGCGCCGGAGTTGGCCGCCAGGCGCGATACACGCTTGGTCTTGCTTAACGCTTACTTGAAGGATGGAAAGATCGAGGAAGGGAAGGAGTTGGCCGCTGAACTTTACCGTGAGGATCCCTCTGACTTTGAGCCGCTTCAACTCTTTTCAGACGCCTGCATCGAGGCAGGTCATCCCGTATCCGCTCTCGACATCCTGGAATCCTTCGCAGGCAGCGCGATCGATCAGCGAAAAGCTGCTCCTCTGATCGGCATCCTGCTACGCATCCTGCCCTCGCAGATTGAGAACAGCACCAATTTCGAGCGCATACAGGCCATAGGGGAGCGGGCGGCAAGCACGCCAGAGCAGACGAAACTATTTGGAGCAATGGGAGAGGCGCTGGGCCGCGCGGGGCGCTGGGCGGACGCCGAGGCGGTTTACCGCAGGCTGGCCGCGCGCGAGGCTGACAGTGCGCATTGGAGAAACCTACTCGAGGACGCTCTGGCGAAACAGGGAAAGGCCCAGGAGGGCTCCGCCCAATCCGGTATCGAAAGAAGGACCGAGACGGAGACGATGCCGGTCGCGGCGTCAAGCGCGAGCAATGCTGCCATGCGAGACCAGGGCGACTCATTTGCGGCGGCTGAGAGGTTAGTTGGCGCGCCGACACTTGAGATGGACTTCGACGCGGAATGGCGGGAGTTCGCGGCTGAGCGATCGCCCTCCAACCCGCCCTCTGCGGGGCATCCTCGACCCGATCTGGGTGAGGGAAAAGCGGAGGTTCAATTCTATCTGGACTATGGCTTTTGGGCTGAGGCTCGCGCCAGCATCGAGAAACTCGAGGCTGCCTATCCCGGACATCCCGAAGTTCAGGAACTCCACAAGCTGGTGGAAGAGTCGCAAGGCGAGGCGAGTTCGGCCGAGTCCACCACCGTTCCCGCGGGGCGCGAGGACGGATTTGCGATTCCGGATCTGCGTTCCTTGACCTCTGTTTCTCAAGCAGAGCAGGGATTCGACCTTGTCGAAACACTGAAATCGGATCTTGAGCGTGCGCTCGGCCAGGATGCGTCGGCAAGCGTCTCAGAAAACCTGACTTCATCCCATGCGGAATCGTTCGGCGACGCTTTTCGGGGTTTGCTCGCCGAGCTCGAGCTTGAACAGGGACAGGATGTATCCGAAGACACGCCACAGGCACACTATAACCTCGGAGTAGCTTTCCGCGAGATGGGCTTGATCGATGAAGCCGTGGGTGAGTTTCAAAAGGTTGTCCGAGGGCGTGGCAAAGATAGTTACCCGCCGCACTACGTGGAAGCGTGCGCTCTACTCGGCGGCTGCTTCATGGATAAGCAGATGCCTGATATCGCGGCCCGATGGTACCTCCGCGCTCTTGAAGCACCGGACCTTGAGGAGGATACCGTCCTTGCCTTGAACTACGACCTCGGCATCGCATACGAACAAGGAGGAGACTCGGAAGCCGCTCTTGAGAAGTTTGCTGAGGTCTATAGCACGAACATTGACTACCGGGATGTGGCGGAAAAGATTCATTCGTTGCGGCGAAAGCGGAATTAAAAATCCTCCAGCCTCGCCCTGTACTTTCTATGAGAAGGTTGCGGATTGTGACACGTATCGTTTTCTACTTTGCCATCGGGACGGCCCTGCTTTTTTGCCCTTGGGCCTCATGGTGGAACCACAACTTTTTCCTATCGCACTTCGCATGGTTGGGAACAGTCGGCCGCAACTACTTCGTACGCGGCGCGATTTCCGGTCTTGGGGTGACGGACGTCTGGCTGGCAATCGAAGAAATCCATCGCTCGGTAGCGCCGTCTGAAACAGCCGCAATGCGGCTACTTGGTTAGCGAATCGGCTGGAAGCGTCCGTCCCGGCGCCGACAAAACAGGCAAGTCAGTTCCGCCCCGCTTGCTCCCTCTATTGCAATGCCACCTGACTTCAAGCTGTGTTACATCACCGACCGAAAGAGTCTGCAAGGTGTTTCCCTGACTCGTTTTGTCGTCGAAGCGGTTGGCGCTGGAGTGAATTTGGTGCAAATCCGCGAAAAGGATTTGGAGACGCGGGCGCTGTTAGAGCTGGTAGAAAGTGCGCTGGCCGCTTCGCCCGGCTGCGCCAGCCATGTCGTGGTGAATGACAGGGTCGATGTGGCGTTCGCCACCGGAGTTGCGGGCGTTCATCTAGGTGTTCATTCGATACCTGTTGAGGTGGTGCGCCGGTTCGTGCCCAGCGGTTTTCTGGTGGGGGTTTCTTGTCATTCGGTCGCGGACGTGCGCCGCGCGGAGGACTCGGGCGCGAATTACGCGCTGCTGGGGCCGATTTTTGAAACGCCTTCAAAAGTTGCTTTCGGCCCGCCGCTTGGACTGGAAGAGTTGCGGCGGGCCACATCCGGGGCAAAAATTCCGGTGCTGGCTCTGGGCGGAATTAGCGTCGACAAGGTGAAGAGTTGCCGGGAGGCCGGAGCAGCCGGCATCGCGGGTATTCGCATTTTTCAGGAAGCACCTTCGCTCAGGCTTCGCGTTGAAGAACTCTGCCGCGTCTGAGATAGCGTAGTGTCATGCTGAGTGAAGCGAAGCATCTCCGAATTTCATTCGAAAGAAATGCAGAGACCCTTTGCGGAGTTTACCCAGAGCACCTTCGCTTGTCGATCTGCCCTGTTGGCCGCAATATCCGTAGCCGTGGATAACTTTTCAGTTCGAGTCGGCACTCTGACCTTCCGCCTGCAAGTGCGCTCACGTGCGTCGCGGGATCGGCTCCGAGTCCCTGGAAATGGAACGTTGCCCTGGAACATACGCCCACCGCCTCACTCATAATATGCCGTCACTTTCAATTCCGTCGTCTCTACCGGCAGCTTGATCCACTCCTTGGCTGATTCATATTCCTTCCAGTCCCGGCCATTTACAGTAACCGTCCTTAGTGTCGCCCGTCGAGGATGCCGCAAGCGAAGGTAAACATTGGCCGGGCGGTTACGCCTTGGCAGGTCGACCACGGCCTCAATTCTGCCCCGGCTAACGGCGGATTGGATATTATAGGAGAGCTTGCCGAAATAGCTGGGCGCATGGCGGACGGCAACCTGCTTGCCGTCTTCTAACCACCGCCGGGGAGTCCCGCGGGCCAGATAAAGGTCGTTACCGATTTCCATCAGGAGCATGTAACGAAACTGGTGCATAAACCAGGCTTCTTCGTGCGTCTTATCAGGCTGACCACCGCCAAAATCTAGTTCCTCCTGAAAAGTGAGGGTTTGGGGATCAGCAATGGCCGCCAGGGTGTTGAAAAACCCTCGGAGAAAATTCGGTATTTCATCCCGCAGCAGGTAGGCTTCCTGATAGTGGCAGTAATACGGCTGAAGCTTTCCGAAGCCACCCAGATTGAACCAGTCTTTGGCCAGCATCTCGAGATTGACGCGCGAGGGCAGCGGCGTAAACATGAAGAAGTAGTCTTCGAGGTAATTCAACATCGAGGTTACTTCCAGACCGTCCGGCTCAACAACCTCGCTCTTCAAAAGATGAAACGGGCCAATCGTCACGTCATAGGCATAGCCATGACGCCGATCAGGGTCGGCGGAATCCTTCACATCACTACTGAAGCCCCTCAAGCCAAGATAGGAAGGAACCGAAGGAACCGATGTGTTGTCCCGCAGGCGCGTGACGGGGGAACGAACGATACTCTGTCCAAGCGCACGCTTGATTGCTTTCAGGTAGTCCGCGGCTTCGGTCGCGATGCGTCTGGCGTTCCGGGAATCTACATCCTGAAGAACCTGCCCGCACTTCTTGAGACCCAGGTAGAAATAGCCATTCAGCATAAAGCTGTATTCCCAGTCTCTTGGGTCCGCCACACATCCGGCAGGTGCCAAGCCATAAGAGAGCGGTCTTTGGCCGCCGGGCGGCAGTTTCTGCGTCCGTTTGCGCGCCTGAATGATGAAATCACACCCAGCGACCATTTGCGGGGCCACTTTGCGGAGCCATTCCCGGTCGCGCGTATAAAGGTAATGCTCTGCTAACGTCCACAAAATCATACCTTGGTCGATGGTGTAATTCGGCCAAAAGTGGAAAAATCCGCCTTCCTTGGAAACGTAATCGCCCGCCGGCATCGAGTCGCCCTGGGTCGATATCCACGCCTGCAGGCACCTTGCCGCTCGATCATGCATCCCGCGCATATCAATGACTTGCATTACCGGGCTGCTCTCGCTTCCGATGCTTCCATAAAAGAGCATGGCAACATTCGGATAATATTCTCTGCACTTTCCGTCCTTGGTGAGCGCCAGCAGGAAATGGTGCAGGCTTGCATTGTAGATGTTCTGCAAATGAGGATCGGGGATTTCCACCTGCATCCCTTCAGCCAGCCGAGTCTTCCAATACTGCGCGGTTGAATCATGAAGCGTTTGATAGTCGAGCGCCAGAAATTCCGGTGCTTCGGCTGAGGCGGGCAAGGGCTCCCCAGGAATTAAGCTATAAATGACGTGTTCTTCGCCCGGATCTAAAAGCACTGAGTAACGCACAGCCTCGAACGCTGGCTCCAAGGAGAGCGCGCCCCGGCCCTGGGTGTTGACGAAACACGCGATATACTTCACACCGCCTTCGGTCACAAGAATCGTATTTGCTTCCAGGCTTGTGACCCAGGCGTTTTGGGCGCCCGTTGGGATCGGACCGTATCCAACATTGCCTGCGGCGGGTTTCCAGGGTTTGACGTAATAGCTGGCCAGGTTGGGAATGGTCGAGTTGTTGCGAATGCTCAGGCGAGAGATCATCAGGGCAGGCTCGTTGCCCATCAGCCCGGACTCGTCCAGAGGCTCACGTGAATGCTGAAGCACCCCGTAGTCGGCGCGTTGAAACGCGAGCACATTCTCGCTCCAGGTTGTGATGATGATGGGCAGCCAGCCCTCTTCCAATCGCTGTTGCTTCGGTTTTTCTGACTCAAACAAGCCGGTGCGCTGCGTGGCCGCGATGTGGAACAGCACGGGTTGCTCTGCCGTGGCAAAGTAGACAGCAAATTGAGGAATCATGGGATGACCGAAGCTGGGATCATGGCTGCCGACGACCAGGTGCCCATCCGGAGCAATTCCAAACTTGTGGTTGTTGGCCTCGACACCGACAAACGCAAGCGTGACGCGTCGCGCGCGGATGTGCCGGTAGGCATTCTCAAGGCTTTGCTCAGGGTAATGAGAAACCGCGTCCATAATGCGAGATTTTCCCTGGTTTTGCCGGCGATAAGTTGGCAGATCGACCGCGAGCGAGCTCTTCCGGATATACACTCCAAAATCCGGCGCGTCGATGGGTTGTTCTTCCAGAACTTCTCCCGGCAGAAATGAGACCTCGCAGGCTTTCGTGCGAAGAGTCAGAATCGACCGGTCAACATCCATGCCGTACGCGTAGAGCACGGTGGCTTCAATCCCGGCGATCCTTCCACCGCCCGCTGAAGAAGACCAGGAGAACTTGCCGGTAAGCTCCGTTGAGCCCACGGGCCTGATTTCCACAACCTCGCCGTTATATCGCTGGAGCCTCCCGTCATACGCTCTCTCCGGCCCGGCATGGCCCCACTCGATGTGAACTTCTCCGCCTTTCCATCTCGAAGGCCCGTAAACAGCGAAGTGGCTGATTTGGACTTGCTTCTGATTTTCAAATCGGACCCGCACCCTACACGTCCGGCGACGCGAGAACGAAAAGATCCAGGTCCGCCCGTCCGTTTGTATTGGAACTCCCTCAATTTCGCTCTCGTCCAAGCTCTGCCAGCCGCCTTGCCGAGAGGTAATGCCAACCCAATACTCGACAAACTGCCCTCCCACCTGGGGAGCCTTGTCTGCACCCGTATATTCCAGAGCAATCTTGTCAACCGTCCGAAACTCTGGCCACGCAACGCCAACGTCGAATTCCCCGCTCCTCCATGGGAGCTCGGCAAGCACGAGCGGCGCGGACGAGCGGGTGATTGGATGTGTTTGCAGGAACGGCGTGGCCGAAGGGCTTAACCAGGATTGCAGTTCCCCGTAGGAGGCTAAGTTCACCGGCTCACCTATAGCCAGCTCGCCTTGGTCCCCCGGCGTTCCGCCAATAAGCTCGCGGCCCGCCGCACTCCACCCGTGCGACGCCAACACAACTGCCGCCGAGCCGCACTGACTCAGAAATTTTCGCCGATGAAACATTTTCTTCATAGGAGTGCCTCATGAGAGCAACAGAAACTCGGTGGTGGAAGTCACGTTAGGTTCCCCGACGAATTCCCTGCGCTTACGCGGATAAACCTTAGGGCCGGAGTCTGACTTTGCCACTTACTTGGCGTAAAGTCCGCGCTGAGTGTCAAGGCTCGGTTTCGCATTGAAACTTCCGAAGGTAAGCCCTTTTCCCGTGGCTATATACGCCTTTATCTTCGCGGACATCTGCCGGGCAACGTCCGGGTACTTATCAGCAACACTTGTGAGCTCGCTTGGATCGTCTTCGAGATGATAGAGCTGCGGTTTATAGATACTGAGCGGCGCTCCCGGCAATACGTGATATTTTTCCTGGTGTGCCTCCGGCTGCCATATCTCGCTATAGTTCCATTCCTGGTTTCGCACGGCGCCGACCCAGCCATAGGTATGCACGACTTCCTCCCGAATTTTGGCGGTCTCGCCGGTTACGAGCGGCCATATGTTGCTTCCTGTCACGCGCGACGGCGGCTTCAGCCCGAGCAGATAAAGGAGCGTGGGCATGACGTCCGGAACCTGAACGAAGCCTCCGACTTTTTTGCCACCGTGTTGATCGCCGGGCGTGCGGATCAGCAGCGGAATATGCGTCACCTGACCACGCAGTTTGTCCGGTCCCTTAAGAAACTGGCCGTGTTCGCCGAGCATGGCGCCGTGATCGGACATAAATACAACTACTGAGTTCTCAAACAACCCGAATTCAGCGACGGTATTGAGTAGATTGCCAACCCAGTAGTCGACGTCGTTTACGGCGCCGGCGTAGTTGGCGCGAAAACGTTGCTTGATCTCATCAGCAAGCGGAACGGTATCGTACGGAGGCTCGACGAAGCTCGGATTCGTGGCGTTCGGCTTGTACTTTTCTAAAAAGCGCCGCGGCGGATCCCACGGCTCGTGCGAGTTGAAGAATTCCACGTGAAGATAGAAGGGCCGCTGACCGTGATTGTCATTCAGCCAGCGGATCGCTTCCTGCGCGACGATCTGGCTGACGGATTCGCCTTGCTGTTTCCAGAGCTGGCGGTTGGCCTTGTACTGGCTTAGCATTGCGTGCAAGTACGGGAATCGGGCCATATATTCGGCTGAGACAAGATCGCTCACGTCGAGCAACCCGTGGGGCGAAGTGCCATAGCAGTCGAACTCAAGGCCTCGCACCCACCGCCACGTATGAAATCCGCGCTGAAAATTCCTGCCCGGCTTGAATTGATGATAAAGACTACTGATCAGGGTGTTGATGTAACCTGCCCGGAGTAGGGTCTCCGCCAGCGTGACGTCTTCGTAATAGAGCTGATGCCAGCCGGGAAGCTGAACGCTTTCGTGCTGCGGAAAATAGTAGAATGGAATGACACGCCGACCCGTATACAGCGTCCGTCGGATGACGATGGTCGGCATTCCCTCGGCGTAGGCATCTTTGAAGACGACCGCTTTTTCTGCAAACCGGTCCAGGTTCGGCGTTTCCAGGCGATCGAGCCATTTCTTTCCGTAGCATGCGAGATTGTCGTGGCGAAAAGTGTCGCTCACAATCACAATCAAGTTCAGATTATTGCCCGACTGCTTTGGCGGCGGGTCCCAAACCGAGCCGCAGGAGTTGATCGGAGGGATGCCCGGAGTTGTTTCGCCCGGTACCTGTCTCGCGCTCACATTGGCTGCGGCCCCTGCTGCCATAGCAGACTTCAGAAAATTTCGCCGTGAGTAGCCTTTGCTCTCCATCTATGTTCTCCTTGGGTTTGGTTGCTTAGGCCGTGGCAGCGAAGCTGCCGACCTTCCGTGATCCTCCCAAGTTCGGCGCATTCCGACCTCCACGGCTCAATTGTTCATCGTGCACGCCCCGCCTAAGAAGATCAACTTAAAGGAGAACTGGAAAATGCGGGCGCTATTGAGCGGACTGTTTACGGTTCCAAAGGACGGTATCTCTGCATCGAGCCTTTCCGTGGTTTTTCTCTCCATTCCCTGCCGTCTCGGTTTTTCCTTCTGTGTTAAGATTCAACACGGCGGTTGTCCTCTTGAGTGAATTAATTTTTCCAGCAAAAGCTTTATATCACCGCCGAAGTTCTCAGCCACCTCTCTTTCCTGGTTTGTCTTCACGCTTTATACCGCGCTACCATCGGTACCCTCCCTCGGCGGCTAGGCGAAATGTTGGCTCATCCGTGTTGAGGCAGGGTATCGGCACGCGTACGGGACGGGTTAGGAGTATCCACACAGCCTGCAAGAAGGAGTTGCACGATGCTGAACCGGCGGCAAATGCTTGCGACGGCGCTTTCGTTGGCGCTGGATGCAAGGGCGAAATCAGCGCTCGCGAAAGGGTTCGTTTCGCGGGATATCGCCGCAGAATCAGCCTATCCGATACCCGGCGACCGCTGGATGGAAATCGATCTGTACTGGTTCGAAGAGAAAGACCTTGCCGGATCGGTGAAGCGCTTCTGGGACCGCTTCCTGACGCTGTACTCCGGAGTGAGAGACTATCGCGGCCTGATCTTGAACGTCGGTTGGACGGTCGCGTGCGTGATGGAGTGGTCCGGCAGCCTCGATCAGCAAATCACGCTGCCGAAAACGTCCGGACAGCAACACTGGGTTGATGAACGGGCACCTCTCGGCGGGACAACCGAACAGCGAGAACGGGAATGGAAGGAGCGTTTTGCCAAGCCGTTGTATGTTGCGCATCGGGGCTACGGATCGTGGACTTATGGCGACTTGAAGGAATTGGCTTCGACGCTGCGCGAAGAGGCGGCGCGGCGTGGCATCAGCGAGTTCAAAGTCGGCATTCTGAACTACGCATGGCCGGATGCTTATGGGGCAGTTGCATCTTGGGCAATGCGGCATCCTGAGGCGTTTGCGGGGGAGTTAAATTCAGGCGGGCGCGGTCTGCGCTATTTTGATTTGAGCGCGAGGCTCCATGCTGACCCGGCCCGCTTGGGAGGTTTCCCGGCTGGGATCCCGGAGGGGTTGCCGGCTTACCGTGCCTATGCCGTCCAATGGGGCGACCTCTCGAGTGCCGTCGGTCTCGATGCCATTATGCTCCGGGACTCCTTTGGATTTCCCGTGCCGTATTGGCGCGCGGGTCCATGGGGCAGAGTTGCTCCTTCCGCGCAAGTCATTCACAAAGCCACCCGAGTTGTGGCACGGTTCGTGCGCGAAACCAAGCAGGCAAATCCCAAGGCCCTGGTGATGATGTACTCGAATGCGGCCAGCGCTATCGGGGACTGGCGATGCAATGGCTTGGATCTGGAGGCACTTGCCAGGGAAGGATATCTGGACATCTTTGTAGACCAGACCTGGGCGGGGGCGTGGAATGAGGTCGGGGTCCGCGAGTACAACTTCTGGAACAATCCCGTGCTGGGGTATACGTACCAGCTTTGTTACACGCTGCTGCACGCGGCGATTCTGGCCGATACCAAAGTTCGCCACTACCCGCTGGTGGAAACGTTCGATGCCTGGGAGGACTGGGATGTGATTCACACTGTGCCGGAACGTCTCCGCTGGGAGACTTGGGCCTATGCACACGCCGCCGTCAAGACGCCTCGCGGGCTGAAGATGCCTGCCGGTACGTACATCTCCTGGGCGAACCAGGGAAAGCGGCTGCTCTCGATCCATGATGTCCATTTCCTCGCGACCAATCTCAATGCGGCCCTTGCGGACGCTCGCGAGACCAGCGAGACTTTCGGGCCTACACTCGTGTATTCACGCGAGGCCATGCAGTGGCAAATTGAGCACGCGGCGCCCAATCGCGACGTCAAGGAGTGGATCGATGAGCAGGTCGGTTCGGTCATCAAATGGCCGGTTCCGGTGCTCTCGGCCACCCGTATGGAGTGGCTTCCCCAAGTGGCGTCCGACCTGTTCGTCCTGCAAACACCCTCGCATCTCCTGCCGCAGCAAACCGCATATATTGCTCAACTCATCAGGCAAGGACATGCGCTTGCTATCTTCGGCAGCCCGCCGGGGGGAATTGATCCGGAAATCGCGCGGCTTGGCGGCCTCAGTGGCAGCGGTGGCCCGTTGGATGAGCAGGGCAGGGTATGTCGGGCAACCGTAGGGGATTTTGGTCAAACACTGGTTGACAACGTCCTCGCGGATTTCGATACATTCCAGCGGCTTACACGCAACAAGGCTTCTGCGGGCGTACAGGTGATCTACTCGGTGGATGGCAGCCCGGTCCTGACGCTCGCGACGGCAGGGGGAAAGAAAATCGTGATATGGGACCCACCGAGCATCCGATTTGAGAACGACGCGCCGCTTTCCGCGTACTGGGGCGGCAGCGGCGGCGCTTATGCTCTTGCGGCAGGAGCGCTGAATTATTTGCTCTCGGCGGCGAAGGCCCTTCATGCAAGAGATATCGATCTTGAACAGACTATGAACGTAACCGCGTGGCGCACGAAGGGTGGTCGAGTTCGGATCATGGTCGCCAACCTGGAAGAGGGTTTGCGCAACGATGCAGACATGAGCCGCGATGCGAGTCTTGTCCTGCCGAAATCCTGGAAGTCCGTCGAATGGAAGGATCTCTGGACGGGCAGGAGATTCCGCGCCAAAAACGGGCAGATAGAGATAGAACTGAAGCAGGCAGCTTCAATCCTGCTGTGCGCCCATGAAGTTTTATCGATGTAGTTTGATTGCTTTCGATTATCTGATTTGGCCCAGAGAGCCCTGGATGGCCGTAACCAAACGGGTTAGTTGTCGCGCGAACTAGCCCTGGGTCATCGGCTTTCAGCCGTCTCGCCAGCTCTTTGTGCTTTTTCCGACTTTTCTTCCATGGCGTGTCCTTTTGGCAAGGTTACGTGGCTTGAGCCGACGGGAGCTGATAACATCTGCCCTACGCCCCGCAGGGCGAGGAAGGAAGACGATGACCAACGCGATTCCTGATATTCCCCTTGCGAATCTCACGCCCCCTTCGTGGGGCTGGCGCCTCATTTATGCGCGTTGCACTACTAAACTTGCGCGTGTATCCTTGTCTGGCCGTGAGCCGGCATTCAGCGATTAACTGACGGGATGGAAGAGATGAGAAACTTCTGCGTTGCGGGTTTGCTTTGTGTTCTGGTGATTTTGGCTTCCCTGGCTTATGCCGGTTCGGAGAAGCAACCAGTGGACTACGTCAGGCCCGATATCGGCGGCGTCAGCATTCTCCTTACAACGACAAGGCCGATGGTGCAATTGCCGCATGACTATCCGCAAGTCACTCCGCTGTTGAACCCTCGTATTACGGACTCATATTTGGCGACCAAAATCTACGGCTTCCCGGTCGTCGGCGGAGCCTTCGGCTTTGGCGGCGTGTCGCTCATGCCGACAACGGGGAAGATCAAGACGAATCCAAACGAAATTGCCTCGAGTTTTGACCGCGACTTTGAAACCCGAACGCCGTACTCCTATGAGGGATTGCTTGGAGACTACAACATCTGGGCTTCGTACACGGTAGGGCATTTTGCCATCTTTTACCGGTTCCGGTTTCCGTCGTTAGGGAAGCGGCGCGTCAACATCATGATGAACAGCCAAGGCAGAATGCGGATGACCTCGCCGGCCATCGTCGAAGGATCGACTTCGATCCGCGATGTTCCTTATTACTTCTACCTCGAATTTTCGGCGCCTTCGGTGGGGAAATCGGCTTGGTCATTTAACGGAAAGCCCGGAGGCGTGCAGAGATTAGAAGGGAAAAGGATCGGACTCACCCTCAACTTTGCTAGTTTGGCGAGCGAAACTGTTCAGGTAAAGGTCGGATTGTCCTTCATAAGTATCCGTCAGGCGAAAGTTAACTTGAACAAAGCTGTCAAAGGATGGAATTTCGACCTGAGAGAAGAGCAAACCAAATCCGTCTGGAACAACCTTTTGGGAAAAATCTCCGTCGAGGGAGGAACGGAAAAGCAGAAGATCATCCTTTACAGCTCGCTTTACCGCGCCGAAGAAAACATGATGAATATAACTGAAGACGGCCGGTACTATAGTGGATTCGATCATAAGGTACATGATGCACACGGCCAGGACTTCTACACGCACGACCAACTGTGGGATACCTTTCGATGTGAGCACCCCTTGCAGTTGCTTCTGAATCCCAAACAGCAGGAAGAAATGGTCCAATCTCTTGTGCGCATGGACGAGCAATGGGGGTGGCTGCCGTCGTTCCCCCGGGTGGGGGGGGAATTTCCTGCCATGATTGGCGATCATGCCGATGAGTTGATCGCCGACACGTATTTCAAGGGCTATCGCGACTTTGAAGTTCGGAAGGCATACGAGGCGATGAAGCATGAGGCGCTTCACGCCACAATGCTTCCGTGGCGAAGGGGACCGATGACCTCTCTCGGGAAAATCTACCTGGAAAAGGGATATTTCCCGGCTCTGAAAGAGGGTGAGAAGGAAACGAATCTCGAAGTGCATCCTTTTGAAAGACGGCAAGCCGTTTCGGTGACGCTTGAAGCGGCTTACGACGATTGGTGTATCGCAATGATGGCAAAAGCGCTGGGCCAGACCGCGGATTACCATCGTTTCTTTGAGATGGCACACAATTACGAGAATGTCTTCAACAAGTCCATCGGCTTTATGGCGCCGAGGGCGGCTGACGGCGCGTGGGTAAATGGATTCAATCCAATTCTTCCCAGCGGACCCGGAGGACGCGATTACTTCACCGAGTGCAATGCGTGGGTGTGGACGTTCAACGTCCCTCACGACGTCGCAGGTCTCATAAGGCTCTATGGTGGAAGGAATTCATTTCTGAAGAAGCTGGATCAGTTATTCGCGGAACAATATGGCGGGGTTCCGAAATACGTTTTCTTGGCCAAGTTCCCCGATATGACAGGGTTGATTGGAAACTATGCACAGGGGAACGAGCCGAGTTTCGATATCGCTTACATGTACGACTTTGCCGGAGAGCCGTGGAAAACGCAAAAGATGATCCGCGAGATCATGGAGGTTTGGTACAACGATGCGCCGCTAGGACTTCCCGGCGATGACGATCAGGGGGCGATGGGTGCGTGGTACGTGTTTTCCGCAATGGGCTTTTATCCATTCTGCCCAGGCAACCCTTATTACGTGATTGGCAGCCCTCTGTTTCGCAAGACGACGATCCGCCTCGTGAACGGCAGGACGTTCACGATTGAGGCCGACGAGGTCTCAATGCGCAACAAGTACATCCAGTCCGCGATCCTGAACGGGAACCCGCTCACCAAGCCCTGGTTTACGCAGCAAGATATCGCCGAAGGCGGGACGCTTGAGTTGCAAATGGGTCCGCGGCCAAACAAGAACTGGGGAAGCGCCCCTGACGACGCGCCACCATCTATGAGCAAGCACCAGTAGCTCCTGCCGAGGTCGACAGGATGCAGAAAAGGACCTGAATAAACCGCGCGGCCCAGTGGTTGCCGGGTCGGAAGAGAGGTGTTGGATGAGGAATGCTTTGAAAAGCGTTGTGTTTCTGCTGTTCGTCTGCGCGACCGTTCGGGCAGCGCAGAAAAGACCGGTGGATTGGGTGAACACGCTCGTAGGCACCGCGCCGCTCGACAAGCAGAAACTTATTGGGAATGCTCCACCGCCGGGTGAACTGCTCTACACCGGCATGACTTCGCCCGGAGCGGTGCTGCCTCACGGCAGCACCAATTTTGCTCCGATCAACAATAACCTGGCCCTCTCTTATCCTGCCGGTGTTGGCATGTCCTATGACTACCTCTTCCGAACAATGATCGGCTTTTCCAGCGTCATGCCTGGCATGGTGGTCATGCCCGTGGTTGGTCCCTGGACCGTGCCGCCGGAGCGCATCGGATCCGTTTACGACAGATCATCGCAAATCGCCACTTCCGGCTATTACAGCGTTTATCTGCACGATTTCCATATAAAGGCTGAGATGACCGTCACCTATTGGACGGGCATGTACCGCTTCAATTTTCCGCAAAGCAACCACTCGCACATCCTGATGGACATGGGTCGCATAGGGGGCGCCATCGAAATCAGTGACAACCATACAGTGCGAGGGTGCGGTGAGCGCTGGATGCCTGGATGGGTATCCGGCACCCGGCCATTCGGTAGGGCGCAGGCATGCTTCGTCGCCGTGTTTTCTAAGCCCTTCAAGAGCTTCGGAACCTTCAGGGAAGAGCCGCCGAGTTTTCCCGGGCGGTATAACTTCTTGGGGGAGAAGAAAGTGACGCGGGGCGGAAAGACCGAATCGGGGCCTTTCGCCGGTGCGTATCTCAACTTTGATACTTCAGAAGGAGAGCAGGTGCTGGTGAAAATAGCCGCTGCTGACAGTTATGCGGACGCGCAGGAACTCCTCGATAAGTACAGCCCCGGCTGGGATTTCGACGGCATTCATCGACGAGCGGTGAACGTCTGGGCCAGGTTGCTGAATACCATCGAGATCAAGGGAGGAACGCCGCACGAGCGCACCCTGTTTTACTCCAACTATTTCCATTCGTTTGCCAGCCCGCACCTGGTAGCTCGCAAGGGCATGCGTTTTCGCGGACCAGATGGGAAAATGCAAACAGCGGAATACGATCACTATGGCCCGGTGCCGTTCTGGGACACGGGACGCGACCAGCTTGTCTTACTCACTTTGATCGAGCCTTCCGTTATGGAAAACATCCTGCGTTCAACGCTGGCCCAAGCTCGCGAGAAAGGCTTTATGCCGACTTCGTTTCACGGCGACCATGCGGTGTTGATGTACCTGGGTTGCTGGTTAAGCGGAATTCCGTTCGACTACAAGGCGGCATACAAATACCTTTACAAGAATGCGATGACCACGACGAAGGGAGCGCGCCCCTATCTTGGCGAGTATCTGGACAAGGGATACATTTCTGATTTCATCCCGAATGGTAACCCTGATCCTCCTTACGCGGAAGGGAAGGCGGGGGTGGCCACGACGCTCGAATATGCCTGGGACGATTCCGCCATGGCCGTTTACGCCAAGAAGCTTGGGAAGGAGGCCGACTACCGCATGTTCCGAAAGCGCGCCGACAACTATCGGAACGTTTTCGATTCTTCCGATGGGTTCATGCGCGGCAGGCTCAGCGACGGCGCCTGGATTTCACCCTTCAATCCACAGGAGCCTTATTACAATTTCATGATGAAAGAGGCCTCTGGCTGGTCCACGCTCTGGCTGGTGCCCCAGGACGTCCAGGGCTTGATCAACCTGCTCGGAGGACGCGAGAAATTCAACGCCAAGCTGGATGCATTTTTCAATACGCCGTTTCACGCCCCCGGTATTTGTCGTGACTGCACGGGCATGATCGGGCAGTACGTGCAGGGCAACCAACCTGACCAGCAGACCGCTTATTACTACGATTGGAGTGGCCAGCCGTGGAAGACGCAGAGGATCGTGCGCGAAATTCTCACGGAATTGTACGGCAGCGATAAGTACGGCCTTGGATTTCCGGGAATGGATGATCAAGGTTCCACGTCGTCATGGTACGTGTTAAGCGCCATGGGATTTTATCCTGTAGATCCAGCCACGGCGGACTACGCCATCGGCAGCCCGCTCTTCAACGATATAACTCTTCACCTTGGCAATGGAAAGGATTTCGTTATAATTGCCAACCACAATTCAGCAAGGAATATTTATATTCAGTCGGCAACATTAAACGGGAAACCGTGGAACCGGCCGTGGTTCAGTCATCGGGATATAGCGAAGGGCGGAAGACTGGTGTTCGAGATGGGTCCCTCGGCTAATAAGAGTTGGGGCAGCGCCCCAGATGCCGCTCCGCCGTCCATGTCTCACTGAGCGTGGGTACAGGTCCTTAGGCATCTTGATGTCTGCTCGCAGGAGTCGGAGGGAATTGATCAACCCAGGCAGAGTGGTGTTATTGCCCACGGTAGCGCGTCTGAATCCCCACCTCCATGTAGGCCCGGAACTGCTGTGGGTTCGGAAGCGATGGGGGATGCCCGCTATGCCGATCGAGACCGCGGCCTGTCCCTCCGTCAATGTCGCGGTCGGGAACGGCCTATTGTACTACATTTCCAAGGGAGAGCCCTCGCCCAAATGGCTTCGTTCATATACCCGGCACCCGTGCAGGACTTGGGCTTGAGATTAACGAAGAAGCGGTTTCAAATCATCGAGTAGCGGCCGTGCCCGGCAAGATAGAGAGATGTATAGGCCTCGGGAGCGACGTCGATGGCAATCGGCGGGCGCGCTCACGCCGAGACTTCACCGGTTTTGCCGGCGGTGACCTCCCGCAACCGGCCGGTCTTCACGTCGAAAATGAAACCGCGCACGGAAATCGACTTCGGAATCCAGGGGTGGGACCTGAGCTTCGCGACTTGGTCGCGCACGTCCGCCTCGAGATCGCTGAACGAGTAAAAGCGCGCGGGCGAGACGGTCGCTGTGCCAGTTTCCTTGCGCAATCTGGCGTGTAGCTCATCGTCCTTGAACGTCATCATCCCGCAGTCCGTGTGGTGGATCAGCATGATCTCCTGCGTGCCTAAAAGATAGTGCGAGATGATCAGCGACCGGAGAGCGTCATCGTCCACAATGCCGCCAGCGTTGCGGATGATGTGGACATCACCCTCCTTTAGACCGAGGATCCGGGAGACCACGAGCCTGGCATCCATGCAAGTCACAACCGCGAGCTTTCGGCTAGGCGGGCTCGGGAGGTTGCCCGACTTAAAGCTGCGCGCGTATTCTTCATTGGCTTTCAGAATATCGTCAATTACGCTCATAGTGACGCCTCCCTGCTAACACGTTCCCAGCCACCGTAGCCCCTCACAGGTCCACCTATTGCCCCAAGTGGGTCTTCCCTTAAATTATTGCGAACCGAATAGAGCTTGATCCCCCACCGGCGTGTGTTTTCGAGCAGCACTCCGGGTCCCCACAGCAGAACGCGTTGCCGCCAGCACACCGTGGTATGAACCTCGCGAGAGTGCGTCAGAGCTTTTCGTAACATCCAGCTTGGCCCAGCCATATTGGATTCATTTTATATCCGGATGTCTTGAGTCTGCTCGTCCCAATTTGCCATCACGGCGCTCGAATCGGATGGCGCTTGAGCCACTGCAGAACTTGATCCGCGCTCTCGTTGGGCGGAAACACCGGGTAGAAAACATATTCTATTTGTCCGTCGCGCACGATCAAAGTGAGGCGCTTCAGAAGCTGCATACCATCTATTTCAAACGTCGGCAGGTTTAGGGCGTGGCAAACTTTGAGCTCAGCGTCGCTCAATATCTCGAAGGGAAGACGAAGCCGCAAGGCCATCTCCCGTTGGTATTCGGGGGTCTGCGTACTCAAGCCGAAAACCTCCACCTTGAGTTGCACCAGTTCCTGGTGAAGGTCGCGGAATCGGCACGCCTGGAGCGTGCAGCCCCGAGCGCCCCGAATCATACCCCATCCGTTGGGCAGGGGCTTTCCGGGCACGCCCGTCATGGGATAGCAATAGATGATCGTCCGGGGCGCGCTCAGCGCGGCGAGGTCCACCGTTCGGCCACTCGTGGAGCGGAGCCGAACCTCTGGCATGGGCATACCCTTCAGGTGGTCTGCCGCACCGTCATCGGCAGGCTCAGGCAGATCCGAGGGCAATGGAAAGTCCGCTCGCTCTTTCATTCCGCCTTTGGGAAAGCCTTCGCTTCGGTCATGTGCACTCGATCGGCATGTTCAGGGCTGGACGACCCTGACGGCCGCGCGCCGCTATTGGCCGTGCCGATACGCAATCGGCAGCCTCGATCAGGAACTCCCACTCGCCCACGCGGACCTCGGGCCGCAGATTTGCCCGGAGGGCGAGGCCGGCAGAAGCTCAACGCGCTGTTGGCCAGCAAGCTGGCTACCGCGAGGGCTTGGGAGTTGAAGGATGTCTTCTCTCATTTCTGAAAGTACCGGTTTGTGACTTGGGCCGGAGCGTTTCTCGACCACTGGACCTGACGAGCGATGAGCACCCGCCTGGAGCTGATGAAGAAAGTCGCCTGGATGCTGCGTGCCCATAAGCCGCTGTTGCTGAACTGATTTCGGGCCAGAGGCGAGATTTCCTCCGGTACAGTCGAGGGCCCTAACAATAAAACCGCAGTGATGACCAGACGATCGTACGGCTTTCGAACCTACGACGCTATGGAAATCGCACTCTACCACACGTTTGGACGCCTCCCAAAGCCAGAATTAACCCACAGATATTGCTGAAGAAGGATCGGTAATTTCCGACACGAAATCGTCAAGATGAGGCGAGCCCGCTTTAGCTTAAAGCTGAAACTCAATCCCAATGCTTCAGGCGAGGCCAGATTTGCTGCAAATTCCAACCTCGCGGCTCGCGGCAAAGCCAGATTGAACCGCGCTCGAGCGCGTAAGGCTCGCCAAAGCTACCAGCGCGCGTCACCTGCTGCAAATAGCACTCCAGGTTGGCGCGGGTGTCGCCCACGATGATCATGGACTGGCCCGTATACTGGCGCGGTCCCCACAGGAAGTAGGTTTGATGGCCGGAGATGGCCTTGGGTAGGCCGTATTTAGGGCCGAAGAAATCGATGGCCCCTGCTTCGCCGTAATTCTGGCAAAAGATCGCCGTCTGCTTGCGCTGGGCGGGCGGCAGGCTGTTGTAAACGCGCGCCACGTCCGCCGTCAATTGCGGCCAGCCCAGATCGTCGGAGTAGTATTGCGGCAAGAGCGAGGCGAGATGGCTCTTCTCGGTGGCGGGCGGAGAGAATCCGAGTTTTTCCTGATAATGAAGGTAGGTATCGAGTGGCAGAATGGGAAGCATCATGGGAAAGAACGGCGCCGTGCCGGCAATCAGCAGGGTGCCCGCGACCGGCTTGAGCCATTGGCGGCGGCCGAACGAGCGTTCGAGAGCTACGGCGCCCGCGGCCAGCATCATGGGATAGGCAGGCGCTGCATAGTAGTCCTTTCCGTTCAGGATCATGACAGTTGCCACAACCACGACAAAGGTCCACCCCAGCACGCGGAAACGCCTGCCGTCGCGCGCGAAAAAGAGGAACAGCAGGCCCGCCAGCCAGACCGGGAAATTGAGCGGCGACATCATCAGAATCTGCTCTCCCAGAAAGGCCGTGGGTCCACGATGAATGTTAATCCCGCTGGCACGGATGTTGTGCATCAACTGGATGAACGGCCAGTGGTGCTGGATGTTCCAGATCAGGTTGGGGAGAAAGATGGCCAGGGCAATAGCGCCGCCAAGCCAGATCCATGGTGACAGCAAAAACTTGCGCTTACGGGTCAGCAGCAGCCCGACGACCACGCCGAAGGCGAAGATGGTGATGGAATACTTGTTTTCCAGGCCGAGGCCAGCCAGCACGCCAAACCACAGCCAGAGTCTCTGGTTGCCGGTCTTGATGATGCGGATCAGCACCCAAGCGCAACCCATCCATACGAGCGGCTCAAAGACGTTCATGGTCAGCTGATGAGAGGCAATCACATAGACTGCTGCCAGGGCAATGCTGAGAGCCGAGTAGCCCTGGGCAAACCGCCCGCCGCCAAGCTCGCGCGCAATCATTGCCGTAACCCAGATGGTGGCCGCGCCTGCCAGGGCCGGAAGAAAACGCAGGCCCAGCAGCGACGCGCCGACGGTGTGCACGATAAGCCAAGTGACAAGCGCGATGATGGGCGGCTGATCGACATAGCCGAGAGCGAGGTGGCGGGCACACGCCAGGTAGTAGAGTTCGTCGCGGAAGTAGCCGTAGCGCCCTGCGGTCAACATGTGAACTAAGAAGGTGGCCGCTGCGATATACAACACGAAGGCCGTGGCGCCGGTAAGTTTGTGCTGCTTTTCGATTCCCTCTTGAAGGCTTGGCGCTTCACCTTCGGCGGACCGACTATGACCCATTCGAAGCCCCATCCGATCTGCAACTCAGTCCCTGTAGGGCGTTATCACTACCCCACGCCACAATTTTATTTCTGACCGGAACTGCCAACAAGAGTGGCCAGTCCCTCCGCCATTCGAAAGTTCGTTTTGTCTCTTGGGGACGGCCCTGATTCTGGTCACGACGTGGCAGGAAAGCCTTCCACTCGAACGCGGTTGCTCGCGAGTAATTCAGGCTTCAGCTCGATCCCTAACCCCGGACCGGGCGGTTCGCCAAGGCTGCCGTTCAGTGGAGCACCGGCCGAGGTAACGAGAGGGACAAACCGGTCCTGGTAGTGACGCCGAACGGTCTCAAGAATAAACAGATTGCGCGTGGCCATGGCCAAGTGCCAGGAAGCGAAGTGAACGACGGGCCCGCCGCAGTTGTGAGGTGCGATCGGAAGGTAGTTCGTCTCTGCTGCCGCCGCGACTTTGCGAGCCTCCGATAAGCCGCCGCACCAAGCCACGTCCGGCATGATGATTTTAGCGGCGCCGTTTTCAAGAACTTCGCGAAACCCCCAGCGGGTGGCAAGCCGCTCGCTGATACACAGCGGTTGGGAGACCTCCTGAGCGAGCGTTGCGTATGCCTTCAAATTGTCCTGGGGCAGCATTTCCTCTAGCCACATCACGTGGTAAGGTTCAAGCGCCCGGGCAATCTTAACGGCGCAAGGCAAGTTCCAAAAACCGTGGAATTCCATGGCAATCTGCATCTGCTCGCCAAACGTCTCGCGGACTTTGCGCACCGGAGCGAGGCAGCAGTCCATTTCCTCGTTGGAGATGCTCTGGCCGCGGTTTTTGCGCGCCACGGCGTCGAAGGGCCAGATTTTCATTGCCCGGATTCCGGCTACAAGCAAATCGCGCGCTAACTCGACAGGCTGCGTGTTGAAATCGTAGATGTCGTCGTAGCAGGTATTGTAGACGGGCACGCTCTCCCAGCATCGGCCGCCCAGCAGGCGATAAAGCGGAAGATTGGCGGAGCGCGCCAATAAGTCCCAAAGGGCGATGTCCACCGCGCTCAGAGCGCGAATTTCAGCCCCTGCCCAGCCGCGGTATTGGACCGATGTAAACAAATCCAGCCAGATGGCTTCGATGTCCCTTGGATCGCGGCCGACAAGCTGGTGTGCAAAGTCCCGTAAAAGTACGGTCTTATCCGGAGCGGTTGCGGGGAACGTTTCTCCCAACCCTACCATACCTTCATCAGTATGAATTCGCACCCACAGCCAGCCGATAGTTCCGGCATGGACAGTAGTGCTTTCCGGGAGTTCCACCGTCTCGATTCTGACAATTTTCATTGGCTATACAATCGTTACCGTATAAAAGTGGTTGGGAGCTTCAGCGGGCGCGCGAGCGCCGACCTTCGCATTGGATGCCCTGAATTCAGCATGAACATAATAGTCCAGGAACAATCCTCTCGCGTCTTCTGTTGTCAAATCAGCCACAAAGGTGCGCCGCCCGGCGTGTGTCATTGATGTTTCCGACCAACCTTCAGAACCCGATCTCCTGGTAAAAAGACTAACTGAGACGACATCTTCGCCGCCGACGGCTACGGCGAAAATCCGCACCCGGTCTCCCAACGCCAGGACAGTTGGCCGGCTGGGAATGAAAACACGTGGCCGCGCTTCGAGATGCGGCAACAGTGCTTCGACTCCGGCCTTTGGCACTTCGGGTGGGAGACCGAGGAGATATTCTTTGATCGAAGCCGGAAGGCGAAACAAGGCCAGGCGTTCATACTTGTTGTGCATCGACGCCAGCGTTCCGAGATCGCCTCGTGTGCTGGAAATATCCTGAAAATCCAGAATCGCTTCCCGGACTTTCGGAGCCAATTTGAGCCATAACGGGACGCCGTCAGTTTGGACCAGATTTTTCGCTTCATCGGCTTTGCCGGCTTTCTTCAGATCGCCCGCTCGATCGAGCACTTGGTAAAGCCGAAAAGCCAAGGACCAGGAATCGGAGTAAGGGACCAAAAATTCCACGTGGCGCGTCCAGTAATTCAGCCGCTCAGCCTCATCCGGACTGCTTGCCTCGTTGGTCAGCCTGCGAAGCTCCTGTGCCACCTTAGCCTGGGACTGCTTGATGCGGTCAGAGGGCTCGTAGCCATCCCAGTACTGGAAGGCCTCGTCGTAGTCGCCTGTGTACCCATGAACCTGGTAGTGGCCGTTTACGATCTTTCCATCCCATGAAGAGAGAAGCAGACGGTCGCGGTCCGCTTCGTTCAGTGTCCTGGCCAGCTCCGCCGCTCGAGGAGGACGGGCGAGCGCCGAAGCAAAGGATTCGTAGTATTCTTCCGGGCTCAGCGACTTCTGCCACGCATAGCGCTCGAGGTAGCCCGCGTTCGCGTTCATGATTCGCGTCCGCCAATGAATTCCAAATACTCCCTGGCAGCCGTATTGAGAAGCCAGGTCCATATCACGCCGGAAGCGGTAGACGTGAAGCTGCGGCAGCCACATGGCCGGATCGTCTTCGAGCCAAGGAATGGGCCAGCGCTCGCGTGAGCCCAGTTTGCCAAACTCTTCGCTTACCGGATCCCAACCCACGCTGTCGTTGAGCGCAGAAAAGATTACGTCTTCCGGGAGGTGTTCGTGGAAGTAGGCAAAGTGCCGCACCACGCCACCCCAGCCAGACAGCACCATACGCTTTTGTGGAGCATTTCTGCGGAGGAAATCATAAGTTTGGCGGAACGCCGTGATTGAAAGTGGGACTCGGGCATTGCGGCTGGCCCCACTGCTGCCTTCGTCTTCCCACAGCCAGACGTAGTCCACTTCCGGATACACTTCCAGCAAGCGCGCCAGCCGTCTTTCCAAGATGTCCTTCGCCGCCATCGACTCTGGGTCGAGTTTAGGCGCAGGCAGCTTGGGATGCGGATTGAGAAAGAGAGCCTCAGGCGGCACGGCGCGAGCAATTTCTTCAGGAAGCGAATAAGGCTCGAACCCGACTCCGGTGCGTATCCCGAGTTGTTGGGCGTACCTAAAAGCCTCACCCCAAAGCCGCTGCGCAAACTTTTCGTCTTCCCAGCAACTTCGGGCTTGCGTGGTAGCCTCGGAGCCAAAAACTTGGCCAGCATAAAAGTCCGCTGCGCCCATCCCGAAGCGCTCGGTCCGCTCGGGGAGCCATCCCCAGCGGTTAGTCGCCGTCGTATCGGTGAACGCCCAATGTCCCGTGGGGCCGTACTCAAATGAGAGGAACGACTCCGTCCACTCATTTCCCGAGGAATAGACGTGGATTCCAAGAGTGTTAAACCGCATGCGCTTCATGGCTTCCAGGTAAGCGCGCCAATCATCCCGGTTATATACTGTCACGCAATTCAAGAAGTCAGGCCAGGGCAGCAGGCCGCGAACCTTAAATCGCGGCTGGGACTTCCAGAACTGGCCCGCGGGCGGCAGACGCAAGTGTTTGGCGGGTTCGAGCGGGTATACCTCCCCGTCTAATCCAAAGAAAGCGCCTTGCCGCTCGAGAAAATCAAATGCGGCGCAAGCCAGAGCCTGTGGCGATGCGCCCGCGACTTCTACGGCCAGCCCGCGTGTTTGGGGAACATGCACAATCTCGTAACTTTCCGGGTCGGCAGAGGCATTCGAATGCAATACGAGCCGGAACACGGCATCGTCCTCACGTGGCTGGACCTCGTGGATTAAGCCAACCCGGGGCGCTTGGGTCAAGCCCAGGTTCCTTAGCCCGCGTCCAAGCTCTCGGGCGGCAAAGCGGCCCTGAAAGCCTGCTTCCGGCTCGGTCAAGACCCAGACTTCTGGGAACTGAGAAATCCCTACCGGTACTTCAGCAAGCGACGAGCGGGTTGGCTCTTCAGCGGAGGGTGGGGCCTGGGCGGCTGCAGAAGCGCCGCTCGCGAGGGAAGCCGTCACGATCGACGCAGACCGCCGAAGAAAATCGCGCCTTCCAATGGTGTCTTCGGTGCTCATTATCTTTACTCCGAACTAGTAGGATCAGGAGCTACTGTCACATCCGCGTGCAGAGGCAGGTAACGCGCAGAGTCGCCCACGAGAATAGGATAACTGCCGGCCGGAAACACCCACGCATTCGCCTTCGTGTCGTAGATGGAAAACGAGCGAGGGCTGAGGACTAGACTCACGGACTTGGTCTCACCGGGCTTCAGAAAGACCTTGGCGAAAGCACGAAGCTGGTGAGGTGGCTCTCCATTTTTGGCGGGCTGCTGGACATAAGCTTCCACCACTTCGCTCCCGGCCCTGTGGCCGATATTCGTGACGCTGACTTGAGCCGTAACGTCCTCGCTGAGTTGATTACCGGCTGCGGTGAGCTTTGTGGGAGAGACCGTCAGATGGCTGAGGCGAAACGTCGTATACGACAAGCCGTATCCGAACGGGAACAACGGCTGAATGTGATGGGCGTCGTACCACCGGTAACCGACATCAAGCTTTTCGCTGTAGGTTGACTTGCCATCAACGCCAGGCCATTGCTGGGCAGTGTGTGTAGGAATTTCAGCCGCCGAGCGCGGGAACGTCAGAGGAAGCTTTCCGGACGGATTCACATCGCCAAACAAGATGGCGGCGACAGCGTTGCCATCCTCCTGGCCTGGATACCACGCTTCGATAACGGCCTGGACGTGCTTGATCCACGGCATCAGCACCGGACCGCCGGTATTCAGTACCACGATCGTGTGCGGATTTGCGGCCGCAACGGTTGAGATCAACCGGTCCTGACCCCATGGCAATGCGAGGTTGGGTCGGTCAGTGCCTTCGGCCTCCAGAGTGCCTGCAAACACGATAGCCGTGCCGGCCGCTCTCGCGATCTTGGCCGCTTGTGTAAGGCTGCTGCCGTCAGAGTAGGACACATGTGCCTGCGCGCCCGCGCGCTTGCGGATGCCATCCAGCGGACTGATGACATAAGGTGGGACCACGTTCGAACTGCCGTGTCCCTCAGCGCGAGGTTTTGTTCCGCCGTCGGCGCCGATGACCGCAATCGAAGAAGCACCGGAAAGCGGAAGAATGTTATGTTCGTTCTTCAAGAGGACCATTCCTTCCTCAGCAGCCTTCCGAGAAAACGTAGCATGTTCCTTGCTCTGAACGTTCGTGTTCCAGTTGCCCGGCTGTTGCTTGTCGAAGAGTCCCTGGCGAAACATCGTTACCAGGATACGGCGGACGTGCTCATCGAGGGTGGCCAAGCTCACGTGGCCTTTTTCAACCGCTGTCTTGAGCGCTTGGCCATAGTAATGTCCATTGGGCATTTCCTGATCCAGGCCCGCCTGGGCCGAAGCGACGGTGGAATGCGTAGCGCCCCAGTCGCTCAGCACCCAGCCTCCAAATCCCGCGTCCTTCCTGAGAAATTCATTCAGTAGCTGCGGGTTCTCGCACGAGTAGACGCCGTTGGTCTTGACATAGGCGCACATAACCGTGCCGACACGCCCCTGCTGAATTGCGGCCTGAAAAGGCGGAAAATAGATCTCTTGCAGCGTTCGCTCGTCCACTACCGAGTCAATGTGACCCCGGTTCGTTTCCTGGTTCATCGTCAGATACATGTTCGCGTTGGCGATGGGTCCTTGGCTTTGAATGCCCTTGATCTCGGCGACGGCCATTTGGCTGTTCAAGTAAGGATCTTCCCCGTAAGTTTCAAACGTCCGCCCCCATTCGGGCACTCGCACAATGTCCATGGTCGGGCCTAACGCAACGTTCGTGCCCTTACCCCACTCCTCTTCGCCAAGCACTCGTCCGAAGGCGTTCATCAACGCGGTGTCCCAACTCGCGGCGGCACAAATCGGCGCGGGCAGCAGCGTCACGTTCTTAGCGCCGTTCCCCACACCCGCACGCCCGTCAGCAAGCTTGAGGGCGGGAATGCCTAGCCGGGGGTTCGGTGGAACGTAGCCGCCATAGCCCTTGATTGGTTGTGGGGAGACGCCGTGAACTAACGCAATCTTATCGTTGAGCGTCATCGCGTGGAGCAGCAAGTCTGCACGCTGCCCGGCCGAAAGCGATTTGTTCATCCAAGGTTGTCTGACGGCGGGCCGCCCGCACGAGACCATCGCGAATGCGATCGCCATGCCAAGCGCCAGGCGCGCGATCAGTGTGATTTGTGTTCGCATTCTGTGCCTTTCTGGTGAGCCGGGACGTATAAAGAATTTTGAAGAGGAAGCGACGAATTAACCTGTCGGGCGAACTCGCACTTATCGAGACAACATCCCTTTGCCAGGTGAGACAGGCAGATTAGATCCAATTTCCGGCTCCGGTAGGATTATTTCAAGCTCTGCTGTCTCGCCACAACGGCGAGCAAGGCGTAAAAGTTATCGGTCAGCAGGCCTTCGTAACCCATCGGCGTGCCGTCCCACATCTTCCAATCGTATGATCTTCCGTTCTGACTGTAACCCTGGAACCCGCCGTTTCCGATTGCCTCAAGGATCGGGAACAGAATGCGGTCTCCCTCTTTGCGCATACCGAGGTGATACAGAGCAGCCAGAAAGAAATATGCAAAGGACGCGGTCGCTCCGCCGTTCTCGTATTTCTGAAAGCCGTCGGAATTGTCAGGTTGAACGCCACAGCCGAAGCGGCCATCTCCACGTTTATCGACACAGTCTCCCAGCGCGACCGTGATCAAGTTGCCCGGCAGGCCCAGGTTGAAGTGCGTGTATCCAACCTCCCGCATCTTCGCGAGAAGCTTGTCCATCATCGAATTTGCGACACTGCGCGGCACAAGATTATACAGCACAGCTATGCCATTGACCCAGAGAAAATAGTAATCGTGAAGTTTTCCGTCGGCGCTTTTCCAGCCTGCCAATATTCCCGTCTTGGGATCGTAGAAGGTGTGGAGGTAGTGGTCCCGGATCTTTTCGGCGGCAGCCCGATAACGCATCACATCTTCAGGCTTTCCCATGCGTCGCGCCATATCCGCCATGCCTTCGAGCGCGCGCCAGGCGAGTGCATTCGCATAAGCGTCTTCGTGTCCGAAGCCAATCGTGTCCCACCAGTTCGATGGCCTGAATTTCGGCGCTCCATTCGGCCATATTCCTGAATTTCCGCTGATGGCATACTCGATCATGCCATTGGGGTTCTTGACGGTAGTCAGCATCCCGTCGGCCCAGTGCTTGATCCCTTCGTAGTTGTCTGACAGCCAGCGATCGCGCTGACCTGTGCGCACGCAGGCGTGGGCGGCGATCAGCAGCGAGGGGATGGCGTCAGAGGCGTCGTCGGCAAAATTGTCGGAAGGCCGGAGTCCGTACGCATCAGCGCCAGCCAGAATTCTGTCCAGCGTCTCTCGCACGAGATCCAGGGCGGAAAGCCCTTCGGCTAAAGAGGGCGAGTGGGTGGCAATATCGGCGTACTCGTAATAACAGAACGCGCAGGAGTCGCTGGTCGAATTGTTCGAGAGCAACCGGCGGTCAGGATTCAATTGCAAGATGTTCAGCCAGTTCCGTTTGAACGCGTCAAAGCGATGGTCGTTGCCGATGCCCGGCAGCTTGGGATAAATTGCCGCGACCTCCAGGCGATATTCCACTTGCGGTTTGCTCGCTGTGGCCGGAGGAAATGTCACCCTAAGGCCCCAATCTCGGTTGGCAGTGTAGCCTAGCGCGCCTTGGGCGGAACGCGATGAGCTGATTCGAATCGATCCTTGCAACGGCAAGTGCAGCACGGCCGGTAGCCGAATTCCTCCGTCCGCGTCGAAGACACCGAGCAGCGTGGAAAAACAATGGAGCAGATCGAAAGTAAACACGAGCGGCTGCGGAGGCGCTGCGGCATTCCAGCGCGAAGACAGCAGAATCTCCCGCTCTCGGATCTCGATGGTCCACGGCGCGCCGGAGTTCTTGGACTGGCCTCGCACGCGGTACTCAGCTTTAAGGAACCCGCCGCCCGCGGAGCGAACGGCCGTATAATCCGCCCAAGGAGAATCGCGAGACTGCAGCACATTGGGTCCGCGCTTACCCAGTCCGAGGCTGTCGATATTGAGCGAAACCAACCCCGGCGCCGTGTCCGACAATTCCGCCTCGATGCTCGGGGAAGAGAAGTGCCAGGCGGAATTAGCCTGTGCACTCGCCGCACTCGCCGCTCGCGCAGTCTCCGGCAGGATACCTGACGCGGTGAGCAGGCTTGCGGACCCGGCAACCGTGCTCTTAACGAACTCTCTCCGGTTCATTTTTGCGATCCTCCTCAAAGTGAAAATCTTCCCCCAGCAATTTGATCTCGTGCAAGCACATCCCATATCGGCCGCCCGGAGGATTGGCGCGGTAGCGGGTGTGCAAGTAGCCGTTAGTGAAATTCGCGGCATAGCACAGCCATGCCGTGCGGCCATCCGGGCTGATGAATTTAGAGGGGACGTTCACAAAATAGCCTTGCTCGCCGAAATGCTTCATGTAAGTCACAAGCTTCCAGGGACCCGTGATCTGCTTGGATTCGAGGACGTACGTATCAAACTTGCCCACCGTCGGCCAGCCGCGGCTCACGCACATCAGGTATCCCTTCAGTGGCGCAACGTAAGTGGCCGTGACGCATCCGGCGTGATTGTTCCAGGTGAATAGCGGCCGAATGTCCGCGAAACGGTTGCTCCACTTTGGTTCTTCGCCCGACCCGGCAAAGAATTCGTATTTTGTCACGTCGTTGATGATTTGCGGCGAAGGGGTGACGCGCACCAAGTAAACCTGATCGCCGGAGATCCAACTGTTGTGCGCGTCAGGTCGGGTCGCTCCGTGAGCCACCAGGTAAGCCTTGCCGTCCGGTGAATACTCCAGGTTCTTTCCGAAATCGAGAAAGTGCGGGGACCCGACTTTGACCTTTTGTCCGTTCTTGGCCGATTCACCAAAGAGGTTATGGAGCGGCGTTAGCCCGGATCGTAGCCAGGTTTTTCCGTAATCTTTTGAGGTGCGAAAGCCGACGAAAGGTCCAAGCACACACCAGTTGCCGCACGCTCCGTTGAGGTCATCCAGGACGTAGGTGCCATAATACCAAGTGCCGTTGTAAACCAGGGTCCCGCAGGGGTAGCGGCCGCCGTAAGGCTCGGGCGAGGCAGCCACGGTGCCGAGTGCTCTCACATCCAGGTGCATCGGATCGTCTCCAATAATCTCCGCGAAACCCGTCGTGGCTTGAGGTCCAATCGACATCGACTTCACATTGCCCACAGTTCCGTCCGTGAATGGAGAATACATATTTCCATTCGACGCCCAGGAAGGATACCACGTGTCCGCATGACCATATTCGGCGTGCTTGCCCGTGAATGCGATTCCGGTGATGTTCCGAGATTTCTGAAATGGGCAGTCCCGCGGAGGTTCCGAAGGCCAAACGGTGAGCGTGCTTCCGCGGGCTGATATTGCCGTCCCGCTGGCAGCGATAAGCCCTTTTAGAAATTCCCGCCGCGAACCCTTGATCCTTTGCACCGGCGTAGCCACGGCTTGCTCTTGTCCAACCATACGCGAATTACAATAACCACGGTTAAACCAGATGATGAGTTAATTGCGAGGACCGCGAAACCATAACGCACGATAGTGTTCCCCGCCGGTGCGCCTGTCAAGCGGCTTTCTTCTCCGCGGCTATTTGCTTAATATAGTTACCCTTGTATTTGTCGCGGCGAAAATGTACGGTACCAGCGTCATAATTCGCAGCCAAAGGACCATTCAATGATGAAGAGAAATTTGATCGTTGCGCTTGTGGTTTTAATCTCAGTTGCGGTAGCCGGGCTGACGGCCTTCCAGCTTCGCGCCAACGGCCGGCAGGGGACAAAGTCTGAACACAGACCCAGGTTGCCGGGTAGTAAGTGGTATGTCCACGACATGCACCGCCCGCAGCCACGCGTCATGACTCCGGGAACCTTCAGCACCCAGGAAACCCCGGGTCGGCCGCCCTCCGATGCGATCGTTTTGTTCGATGGCAAAGACCTCTCGAAGTGGCAGTCGGTGAACGACGGGCCAGCCCGGTGGAAAGTTGAAGATGGCTATTTTCAGGTGGTTCCCGGCACGGGTGACATCGAGACCAAAGAGAAGTTCGGCGCCGTCCAGGTTCACCTCGAGTGGAGCGAGCCGACGCCGCCACACGGCACCAGCCAGGGGCGTGGCAACAGCGGTGTCTTTTTGCAAGGCGAGTATGAAATTCAGGTGCTCGACAGCTTCCACAACATCACATATCCAGACGGGCAATGCGGCGCGGTTTACGGCCAGCATCCGCCCCTCGTCAACGTGTGCCGACCGCCCGGTGAATGGCAAACGTACGACCTTGTCTTTACTCCGGCCGTCTGGCAAGGCGGCCGAGTCAGAATTCCCCCTTACGTGACGGTCTTCCAAAACGGGGTGCTGGTGCAGAACTACGCGAAGATTTATGGTCCAACCAAGGAAGCCATCCCCCACTATGTTCCCGGCGCTATTGGTCCGTTGCGTCTGCAGGATCATCACAACGCGGTGCGCTATCGAAACATCTGGATTCGCGAAATTAGGCCGGAGTGACCAGCACATCGTTCATGGCTTTTTGTCTTGTGTCCTTTGCAAGGGAACCGGTGAATCATTCGAATCTGTCATACTGAGCGCACCGAAGCATCCCTGTATTTTTTTGGAAACACAATACTGCGATCCTTTGCTACCGCTCTGGATGAAAAGCGCCGACGATTTTTTCACTGCTTCAGGGACAACGGGCCAAGGACAAGAAAAAACTGTCTCATTTATCTCACTTGTCTCCTTTGTCTCATTCACCTGTGCCACCGTAGAGGGGGTGATTAGTGACTTGTGAATTGCTATTGACGCCGGGTAGTTGCGTCCCAGATAGACTGCTGCGGTTTGGCCAGAGAAGGGAAAGAGCACAGAAAAAGATGGTTAGGGGGCGCCTTCATAACCCATTGAAAACAAAAGGCCTTTGGGACGAAGAATCACCAGGAATCTCCCGGACGCCATCTATCCGATTGATTCTAAATGGGTAGTCGAAACGAATTGTTGGTCAGAGATCGAACAGATAGAAAACAAGACGGTTAGCAGGAAAAATCGGCCGAAGAAGGGAAATTGTTTGTGCAAAATGAGGGCATTCTAAAGAAATGACACGACGTGAATTCGTGAAACTTCAGCTTGTCGGGGCTTCCGGCTTAGCAGGGGCCGCTCGGGCTTCGAGAGCCACAACGCAAAACGCGCACCGAGTGAGGAGTGGAGCGGACTGGACGGCCAAGCCTGTTTGGGCGACTCTCACTGGACTTGAGCCCAATACCTATGTTTATTTTCGTCGAAGATTTATGTTGGATGAGCGGCCGCAGGAACAGGCGGTGCTCCGCGTTTCGGCGTCAACGAAATACATTCTTTACGTGAACGGCCGGAAGGTTGGTTTTGGGCCGCCGATTTCCGACCCGCATCGCCGTTATTTCGATCTCCGCTCTATTCAGTCTTACCTGCACGAAGGACCTAACCTGGTTGCGGCGCTGGTCTATTCACTGGCGACCGCGACGGAAGACACGACAAAGGAACGCGGCTGGTTCATTTTACAGGGCAGCGTGCGCGACGGAGATCGAGACGTTGACCTGGACACCGGCTCTGGATGGAAATGTCTCGTTTCTGACGTCTGGAAGCGTGATGCGCCCAGGCAGAGCATGCAGTTGCACTACGTGGAGATCGTCGATCTTCGCAAGGAGCTGCCGGGCTGGAACGAAGTGGGTTTTGATGACTCGCAGTGGCAATCTCCGATCCCGGTTTCAGACCTCAACCTGGGTGACTTATTTCAGCGCGATCTGGGTGAAATTGAAGAAACCTACGTTCCGGTGGCCGGTGTCGTCCGCGCCGCAGAGGTTGTAAGGCAAGGCCCGTTCACAGTTCCCGCGCTCGAAGTGAGTGCCGAGAAGTTTCATCTCTTGCAGACGGTAAGGCTGCGAAACCTCCGGTCCGTGGAGGCCGGACGTTCTGCTATCGAAGTGGAGACTCCGGTGGAGGGCCGAGATGCGGCTCTCGTGTTTGACATGGGCCGGATGGTGTTGGGCTGTCCGATGTTTGCGATTGAAGGCGGTGAGGGTGCCGTCGTTGACGTTTCGATCTCGGAATACCTGAAAGACGGGCGCGTGCTGGCCTCGCGGAAAATCACGCCCACCGAGCGAACGAATTTGACGGATCGCATCACACTTCGCAGCGGCCGGAACGGGTGGCAACGGAGCGATTACAATGGGTTCCGCTACGTTCAACTCACCGTTCGCGGCGCTAAAGAGCCCCTTACTATCCGAAAGATTGGCACGGTCGAACGGCGCTACCTCTTCCAGCACGAGGCCCAATTTCGCTCCTCAAATTCCACGCTGGACCGGATCTTTTCAGGATCCAAATGGTCCCATCGCGTCAACAGCCACTGGGGTTATTGCGGCTCCGCATGGCGAGAACACGCTCAATGGTCGGATTTCCCCTGGCCGGCGATGAACCTGGCAGTGTTCCACGATCCGCCCATGATGCGTTATTACTTGCGGCAAGTCGTCTTGGGACAGGATCACGAAGGCCGAATGCGGTTCCCGCATCCGGGAAGCCAAGGGGGCGAACTCCCCGAGCAGACCATGTGGCTTGCGGATGATTTATGGAAGTGCGGTCTCTATTTCCAGGACTTCGACCTTGTTCGCGACCTCTTGCCGGCCTTGGTAAGAGCTAACGAATGGTTCAAGAAGCACGTGACCGGCCGCGGACTGCTCACCACCGAAAATTGGCCGAAGATGTGGCTGGTGATTGATTGGGGGTATCCGTATGTGAACGATCCGGCGCCGGGCGAGTTAGCGACGCTGAACGTGATCTATTACAACTTCCTGCGCTGCGTGGAACGGTGTGCTGAACTCGCGCAAGAAGCGCGCGTTCAAAGCAATTTCAAGACGCAGGCGGACTCCCTTCAGCAAAGTATTCAGAAAGTCTTTTTTGCCGCTGATGAAAACCGCTATTACGAGAAGCCCGGGCGGCAGTCGCCATCGCAATTCGCCAGCACGTTAGCTGTGAAATACGGTCTCGCTCCCCGCGAACATCGCCGGCAAGTTTTCGAATTCGCCGTGGGAGAAGAACTGCGTCCCGGCAAGGCTAGCCCGTGGTTCATGTATGACGTTCTGGAAGCTTTTGCGAAGGCGGGGCGATATACGGACGCCATATCGTCGATTTGCCGATACTGGAGCTCGTTTCTCGAGGCGGGGGCGACAACCTACTGGGAACTGTGGAACATTCCGGGTGAGGATGTACATCCAATTCCAGGTTATACGCGGGAAATGGCAGCGCGGACAATTACCTATTCAAGTGGGCCAGCCGCTTACACGATTAATCACGTTCTCGGAGTCCAGCCGCTCACGCCGGGATTCGAGCGAACCCTGGTTGCGCCCCACTACAGCGGACTCGATTATGCCGATGGCAGCGCACCAACTGGAAAGGGCGAGATCCGCGTGCGTTGGCAGCGCGGTGGCACCACGAAGGCGACAGAGGTTTACGTGACGATCCCGAGCGGCATTCAAGCGCTGGTGCGCCTTCCCATTGAGCGAGCCCGGCCCGTCGTCCTGATGAACGATCAGCTCCTATACAAGGGTAACCAGTTTCTTCGGAATGCTCAGATTGCAAAGCCGCTTCGAGCCGCGGATTTCCTGCAATTCGAGCTTGCGGCCGGAACTTACTATTTTAGGGACGAGTAGGAATCTGACCATGGATGTTTTTGCGCCGGATTGCTTGCAAGGCCAGACGATTTTGATCACCGGAGGGCTGGGTGCAATCGGGCAAGTCGTGATTACGCACCTGCTGAGCCACTCCGCTCGGGTTTTCATTGGTGACATCGTAGCCGAGGACGAGGCTCGAAAGCTGATGCGAGAAAGAGGCTGGCCGGAGGCCCGGTCCGGTTATTATCGGGCGGACGTCACGGACGCATCCGGCGCGAGAAAACTGGTGGAGGCCGCGGTAGCTGCCTTTGGCCGACTGGATATCGCCCTGTGCCACGCTGGAGTTGCCTGCTCAAGACCGATTTTGGAAGTGAGCGAACAGGAGTGGGACGCTCTCCTGGACGTGAACCTGAAAGGAGCCTTTCTAGTCGCGCAGGCCGCCGGGCGCGCCATGATCCGGGACGGTGTTCGCGGAAAGATCGTCTTCACCTCGTCCTGGGTTCAGGACGTGCCCTGGCCGGAAATCACGCCCTATACCGTATCCAAGAGCGGAATGAAGATGTTAATGCGCGGCATGGCCAGAGAGCTAGCCTCGCACGGGATTCGCGTGAATGGCGTGGCGCCCGGCATCGTCGCCGTGGGGATGGCTAAGAAGCAATGGGACACAAATGCTCGCTTTCGCCAGCGCGCAGAGAAGGCGATTCCCCTGGGATTCATACAGCCTCCGGAATCCGTCGCGGAGGCGCTCCTGTTTTTGTGCTCAGCCGCCTCGGATTATATGACCGGCTCCACAATTCTGGTCGATGGCGGCTGCAGTCTTTATCCCATGGACTGAGGTTACAAGGTACAGATCAAGAGGTGAGCGCGGCGCGAGGTTATACAGCGGAACCGACGATTATTTTGTGACTAACTCATCTTCCACAATTTCGCACAGGATATGGCCAATGAGGATGTGAGTTTCCTGGATACGCGTGGTGAGGTCGGCGGGAACACCGATGCAATATTGAGCGTGCTCGCTGAGCGGGCCCGTGTTCTTTCCGGTTAATCCAACGGTCACCACCGCCTTGGTTCTGGCCGCGTCCAACCCCTTCAGCACGTTTGGCGATTTCCCGCTGGTAGAAATACCCACGGCGACGTCTCCTTTGGAGCCCAACGCCGTCACCTGGCGCGCAAACACGTTTTCATATCCGTAATCATTTGCGATCCCGGTCAGGGCCGACGTGTCGACCGTCAGGGCCAAGGCCGGCAGGGGCGAACGCTCGCGCTGAAACCTTCCCACGAATTCCGTCGCAATGTGCTGAGCGTCTGCCGCACTTCCGCCATTGCCAAACAAGAGAATTTTGCGTCCGCCTTGCAGCGCCTTCACAAATTCTCCCGCTACGGCAGCGATCGTATCAACAAGAGCCCTGTCCTCCAGCAGCGCCTGCTTAACTGCAACGCTCTGTCGAATGGAATGTTCGATTCGGGAGGTTCTGGCTTCGCTCATTGCTTCTCCTTGAAATGCAAACCGGGCAGGGAATCGGCCCTTCGGACATCAGAAGCCGGTCGGAACGATCCAGTAGGAAGAGCGAAATGTCTCGCCCGGTCCGAGTATGTTGAGCTTTTGAATCTTTCCCTCGTGCTTCAGGTTAAACGCGTTCGTCGGACCGGTCTGGGGCTCGATGCAAACAAATTTCATGTCGAGGGGAGCGAACAAGACTGCTGTGCTGAACTGCCGGTCCATGATGACTTCGATCTTTTGAGTCTTCCCAGCAACCCAGAAGTGAGCACGGCCATCCTTGTCGCGGTCCAAATCGGTGACTCCTTGGTCGATGTAAGTCCTTCCCAAGGTGAGCACACCGGTACACCCATGCAGGTATCGTTCGACGGGCTCCAACTCACCGGTTGGAATCAGGCTGGGCGTTACAATCCAGTGCGATTGGGCGGCGACGTGCAGCGTCCACTCTTCACGCGGGCCGTCCGGGATGAAGTAAGGATGATAGCCAAAGTGGACCGGCATCTTGGACCCGCCCACGTTCGTAATCTTCGTGGAGCATTCCAACTTTCCGCTCTTCAAGCGATAAGTGACCTCATGGGCGTGGGCAAAAGGGAACTGCGCCATCAAGTCGGGGTATTTGTAGAATTCCATGCGGGAGGTTATCCCCGCCCCCGTCGCATCGGAAGCTTGGGCCTTGGTTACTTCCCAGCGCTTGTCATAAGCCAGCAGACCGTGGATGGGATAACCGCTTTCCGGGTCGCGCAGAAAATTTCCCAACTCACCGTTCAAAAGATATTTCTTGCCGTCGAAATAATAGTGATCGCCGTCAATCCGATTCGCAAAAGGAGCCATCAACGGGTTGCCCCGGCCGAGACCGTGATCCTTGAAGTATTTCTCAAGTGACTCCGGCCTCAGCAAAACATCCTTCCCTTTGACTTTGAACTGGTAACCCCAATTACCAATGTCCGGGACTACGCCGAAGTCCATGCGGCGATGAGCGTCGATCAGGTGATAGGCGGCGTGGCCTTCGACGGTCCGTTTCTTAACAGAAAAGTTACCCACAGTTCCACCTGTTCATCTCAACGCTGGCCCCACTGCTTCGAAAATTTCTTCAGGAGATGCTGTGCCCGTACCCTTTTTCATGATCGTCACCGAAGCGACCAGGTTGCCGAAGTTTGCGGCGGCGACAGGATCTGCGGCCAGCGCCATAACAAGCGCGGCTCCAGCCGCAAAGCTGTCCCCGGCTCCGCAGATGTCGACGGGTTTCTCGATGGCGTGCGCTTGCGCCCACGTCTCTTTTCCCTCTTCCACCACCAAGGCTCCGCGCACGCCATCGGTTACCAGCATGGCCTTGGCCGCAAGATGCTCGCGGAGCCGCTTGAAATCGACCGTTCCCAGCAACTCCTTACTCGCCGCCTCCGCTTCATCGCGATTTGGCTTGATCATCACTCCACGAAAGAGATGGACACGCTTCCGGGAATCCACCAGAAATACCTTATCGGGATACTTTCGAGCAATGCCGAGGATGGCATCGCGGACGGCAGGCGTCACCACACCGCCCGCTGAGGTCTCCGCCTGGTCGGCCACCACCATCACATCAAATTCCTCCATTGCCGAAGCCACGTTGGCCACGATCCGCGCTTCGGCCTCGCGAGGAAGAGGCCGGGTCGAAATAAAATCCACTCGTGGCTGGTCCTCGACGCCGCTCTGCCCATTGATGAGCTTTGTGTAAGTGAACGTTTGCCACTGCTGGACTTCAACCATCTGGTCTGTAGAGATTCCACGCTTTCTCAGCGCGCCATCCAATTCAAATCCGAATCCATCGTCGCCCCGCGCCCCCAGCACGGCAACCTTTCCAGTTCTCAGCGCGGCCAAATTGTTGGCTACGGTGCCTCCGCCGCCTGGCGTGACCTCCGTCGAGACCACACCCAATCGCGGAATACCCGTTTCGCGGGAAGGCTCCGATGTGGCCGGATCGTAGGTGCACCAGCGATCCAGACAGATGTCGCCTACCACAAGCACCCGCAGCTTTTTAATGCCGTTCAGTATTTCGCTTGTTGTCACTTAAGCTCCATCAGGGCGCGTCGCAGTGCCGGCACAGTGGCGCGATGATCCCCGCAGAAATAAAAACTCTCCCCTCCGTCCGCGACGGTTCTCACCAGGATCGTCTTGTGAGGACGAAAATAATATCCCGGGTCGGTCTTCGGCAACTCGTGATGAATGTCACCCTGAATCGGAACGAGATCAAAGACGGCCGTCGAGAAATGTTTTATGACGCGTCCTTCCTGATGGGCCACGTTGCGAGCCATCGAAAGCGCTTTCAGGTACACCTCCGGTCCCATGATGGCCGACCCGAAATCGATCATGACGCCGCCTTCCAGCCGCTCCACCGCGCGCGCGAAGATCAAAAAATCTCGGTAGCTGGCAGCCCCGGTCGCTGCGCCATCGCAGTTTGGGTGCTCGTGAATGATATCGTAGCCAATGCCTACGTGAACCGTCACGGGGATCGAGAGTCGATACGCCGCCGCGAAGATGCTCGTATCTTTGTGGGGAAAACTGCCTGCCTGGATGCGGCGGCCTAGATTTTCCCCAAGACCCAGCGACAATTCTTCAGCCTCGCGGATGATCTCATTCAATTCTCCCGTCTCTCGCCAAAGGCCAAACTCTCCGCTTCGGATGTACCGAGCGACGCTCTCTGTGGTCGCGCCAATCCGGGCCAACTCGTAATCGTGAATCGTGCCCGCACCGTTCATGGCAACGTGAGTCAAAAAACCCCGCTCCAGCAGGTCGATGACGTAGCGGCTCGCGCCAGACTTGATGACGTGCGCCCCCATCATCAGGATTCGCGCCGCCTTCCTCTCTTTCGCCTCGATCACCTGGCGCGCGAGCTCGGCCAGGTGCGGGTCGGTAAACGGGGGGGCTTGCTGGTCCAAAGCCAGCACATAGTTGAGCTGCATGTCAGGAACGCGCTCGCTCAAGGGCTTGATCACTAGCCGAGAACGATCGAATGTCTCATATTTTGATTTCATATCGATGTCTTGAGTTATAAATCCGCTGTGCAAGCTCGGATGTCATTCCCAGGCCGAGCCTTGCGAGGCGGAGGAATCTGCTTGTGATAGGTGCGGTGCGCGGACCTGTATGTTAGGTCCGCGGCTTTCAGTGCGCGAGAGAGAATAGCGGCAGACCTAGAAGAATCGCAGGTCTTCGCTACCCAAACAAGGCTTCGAGAATCTGCTCGCGCCCGAGGAAGTTGGGAACGATGAAATCCGCACCCATTCCCGCCAACCTCTTCCGTTTCCATTCATTCACCTTCCGGCACTCCGGCTCCTCTGTGGCCACACCCACGGTCACGCCACCGGCTTCTTTCACGTTCTTGATTTCGACGTAGCCGTCGCCGAAGCCCAGCAATTCTTCTCCGCGGTATCCAGCCGACGAGATCATTTTCTGAATCAAGATCTCTTTCGAAAAGCTCTTATAATCATCCAGCGCTCCATAAATCCGGCCGTCGAAGTATTGGTCGATCTGCAAGAGTCGGGCTTCTTCGAGCGTGTAAACCTGGTCGGTTCCGCTGGCGCAGTACAGTGTGAGATCACGGCTTCGCAGAGCTTCCAGAAAGGCCCGTGCGCCAGGTACAAGGTATTCTTCCGGTGAAACCTCGCCGCGCCGTAACGTTTCTCGGCGGTCCCGAATCCGTTCCATTAGCCGGTCGTGGTATTCCTTCTTATATTCCAGCGGGTCGAGTGGTTTCCCTCCGCGCAATTCCACCTGCCGCGCCAGTTCCATCATCTGGTAAATTGTCTGCTCCCCCGTGAGCAGTCCCACAAACTCCTCGACAAGCGTATAAAGTTGTTGCTCGCTCTCCGCGCTCTTCAGCGCCGAGAGCGTTTCCACCATCATCGGGATCATGACCTGCTCCCAACCGCTGCGGATCAAGGAGAGGGTGCCGTCGAAATCAAAAAGGGCGACTCGAGCGCGCTTGGCGCTGACGTGGGGATGCAGACGTTCAATCGGGTGATCCAGATTTGACGAGTCCATCCAGAGTACCTAATGTGACCGTCATTCCGAGGGCCGATGTGTCTGTCGGCTCGATGAATCTGCTTGTGTCCCGACAGAAAAGCAGATTCCTCTCTTCGCTCGGAATGACAACCTTTCGTGCGAGCGGTAAAGAATCAGGCGGGAAACCACCCTAGAATCACGGCCGTGCGCCCATACCCTCCGTGAACGATGGAGGCGCGTCTTCGGGTTTGGTCCCCCAATTCTTATTGGGAGTTGCGCCGAGCTGAAATTGGAGGGTCGCACCCTGCTTGACGGTATCGTAGGGAATCCATGTGTGCTCGTCAGACGTGCCGTTTACGCTGAGGCTCTGAACGTAGGGATTCCCCGCCGCGGCATTTTCTCCCTCAATTCTCACCACCTTCCCGTTGCCTAAATGAAGAATGGCGCTCAAGAAAAGGGGGCTGTTAAGGGCGAATCCTCCAACGCCCGGAATCGCTGGATAAATTCCGAGAGCGGCGAAGACGTACCATGCCGACATCGCGCCGAGGTCATCGTTGCCCGGCAAACCGTCCGGTTTGGACGTATAGAGCTCCGTTTCGATTCTCCTCACCACCTTTTGCGCTCCCCATGGCGCTCCAGCAAAGTCATACGCCCATGGCACGGCAAAGGTCGGTTCGTTCCCGATCCAGAAGTAAGGTTTCTGGCCTCCCGCATTTAATTCCGTGAAGAACGTATCCAGCCTTTTCACCACAGCCGTCTTTCCGCCCATCCACTGAATTAGGGTTGCCATGTTGTAGGGGACCATCCAACTATACTGGGCGGCGTTACCCTCAACATAATACTTGGACGAGGCTGGGTCTACGGTTATAAAAGAGCCGTTGTTCCGGCGCGGCTCGATGTAGCCTGTTTTCCTATTGAATGTGTTCGTCCAGAATTGTGCCCTTTTCATGAATGTGTTGTAAGTGTTTGTATCTCCCAGCGCCTTGGCGATTTGCGCAATGGAGAAATCCGCCGTCGTGAATTCCAGCGTCTGTGAGGGGCCGCTATGTCGGTCCTTCCGCTGGCCTTGATCGGTTGGGCTGAGATACCCGTGCTTCAAATAGTTCTCAAGGCTATCCCATTCCAAGCATCCGTTGCAGTTTGCACCCGGCTGAGTTGCGCCTATCAGCATGGCCTTCAGCGCCGCTTGCGTGTCAAAGTGCCGAGCTCCAAAGGCGTAAGCGTCCGCAATGATCGGGCACGAAGGATTCCCCACCATTTGACACGCTTCGTGGTTGGCGACGGGCCACTTGGGCAAGCCGCCTCCTTGCTGGGCGTCTTCCACCAGCGACTGCATCATGTCGCTCGTTTTCTTCGGGAAGAGCAGGGCCAACAGTTGCACCTCGTCGCGGTAGATGTCCCAACCCGAGTAGTTGGCGTATTGCGTATAGCCGTTGGCGTGATGGAGCCGATCATCAAATCCCAGGTATTCTCCGTTCACGTCGCTGAACACAGTCGGGTCCAGTAAGGCGTGATAGAGCGCCGTATAGAAAACCCGACGTTCTTCCTTCGTGCCCCCGCTTACCGCTATAAGCCCGAGGTCGTGATTCCACGTGTCTGTGGCTGCGTTCCGCACCGCAGCAAAGTCCCAACCGGGAATCTCCTGGTTCAGGTTCTTCCAGGCGTTATCGACGCTCACGTAGGACAACGCCACCTTCATCTCGACGACTTGCCCTTTCGTGGTATCAAAGCTCAGATAGCCGCCTGCGTTCGGCCCGCTGGCGGAATGCCGTCCTTTCCCCACCGAAGAGCCTTCCCACGTTCCAAAGCTGGTAAATGGCCGGTTGAACTCAGCGGCAAAATAGACCGTGTACTTGTTAGGGTAGGAGCAAAATCCGCTGCTTGCCACGCTGCCTGACACTTTCTGCTGCCCGGCGATTGCGAACGTGGCCCGGGTCACGCCGAAGGCGTTGGCGTCGTGACTTGTTTCGAAAAGGAAATTGGAATCCGCGGAGGCAGGAAACGTGAAGCGGCCAATACCCGCTCGCGTGGTTACGGTCAATTGAACTTGCACGCCATTGCCAAGCTTGACGGAGTAGAATCCTGGAGAAGCTTGCTCGTCGGCGTGGGAAAACTTTGCGGAATATGGCATCTGGTTCACAGCCGGCGAGGCAGTCACGGTCCCAACCCAGGGCATGATGGGAACGTCACCCATAATCGGGCAGCCTTGTCCGCTCAGGTGATTGAGGCTAAATCCCCGGATGTCGCTGTCGTCGTAGATGTAGCCTCCACCCTGCGGCTTGGTTCCCGAAGCCGGACTCCATTGAATCATCCCGAACGGCATCGTCGCGCCGGGAAATGTGTTCCCGCCAGCCGCTGCGCCGACAAAGGGATTGACATCCTCGGCGGGCTGCTCAGGCGGAGCGGTGCTTAACCGTGCCGGGCGCTCATGCTGGCAAGCTACGAAAAGCAGCATGAGTGGCAGGAAGACGAGCAGCAGGAGTAATGACTTCGTGAATGAGCGCATGATAGGCTCCTTTGGTCGTTTAGACTCGCCTGGGAGGCGTGGGACCCGCGGCGTTCGGAAAATTTACCTTTACGGACTTGATTTCGTAGGCTCCAATCGGGACCACAACCTCCGTTTCACCAGATTCGAGTGAAAGAGGCTTCTCCTCGTTCTCCATCAGGTTGGTTTGAACGGCCGTGGTTCCCGCCTCGGGCAGACTCAGCCGCACCTGCACTGGCTTGCCTTCAAATTCGTAAAACCGGAAGATGAGCGCATCGTCATCCTCCGCTTTCTTGATGGCCGTAAGAATAACATTCTTCGGCTCGATCCGCACGAACGAATGGGCTGAGGGAAGCGAGCCCGCATGAGTTTCGGTAGCTACCGAGTGCAGGTGATAGTTCAACTCGTACCCCTTGAGCTGGGTTCCCGCCTCTCGCCAGTCGCCGGCATGAGGATACATCGCATAGGTAAAATCGTGCGGTCCCTGGTCGGCGTGGGGATCGGGAGAAGTCGGCGAGCGGAGCAAGGTCAGACGAATCGTCCCCGGTTCAACCGTGTCGTAACCGTACTTGTCCCGGCTTAACAGGCTGAATCCCCGGCTATTTTCCGAGAGGTCGCCCCACTGCTGCGCGCAGACCTCGAATTCCGCCTCCTGCGCGAGCAACGGATCGTACCGAGCGTGCTTTTCCTGAACGCCTTTCGCTTCTGTGAACGGCACCGGCGGCTTTCCGGGAACGTGCGGAATGGCCGGACGCTCGATAATCCCATACGGAATATCATACGTTGCCATCAGCGGCCTGATGTCGAGCGGAAAGGCCACCTTCAGCAGCACGTGCTGCTCGTGCCAGTCGGCGTGCATGTGAACGTCCGCGCGCGGCACTCCGGGATACAAGCAGATGTTCTGCACAAACGAAGACCCTTGGAAGCTCTTTTTGACGCGCACCACGGCGCGCACAGGGGTGTTCTCAATGAGCTTCACCTCCTCCGCGTTCAGCAACTCGGTCTTGTGTTTCTCATAAGGCAGGTCGATGTTCCAGGCGTCACAACACGCGGGCCGGTCAACGAAGGTCTCAAGAAGATTGCCCTTGCCTCCAGCTCGCAGAATGTTTTTTCCGACGGCTTTGCTGATCAGGCTGCTGACGCATCCTGTCTTGGGATCGATTTCCAGGCGGAGATATTCGTTTTCCATGTTGAGCCCATGCACCTGGAGCGTGGTCGCCGGCTTGCGTGGGTGGGGCGTAGAGACAATGTGGAAGACTTTGTAGCCGATGGCCGGAATGCCTCGCGCCAGGAAGCGGACCTTGACGGAATATGTGGCGTCATGACGGGCGATCAGGGCGGAGGGTACCGGCTCGCCAGCCGGGTCTACGACCTCGATTTGGGCGACCGGCCCCGCGAATTGGACTTCCGCCTCCGTTACGTCGGTGCGCTCCCAGCTCAGCGGATTGAACACGACGATTGGCCGGCCCGGCCCGCGCGTATCCACACGCGCCGCCTGGAGTGCCAGCGATTCGTCCAGAACCGGCTCCAGGGCCAGTCGCACGAACTCCATGTTTTCGGCTTCGTCCACGTAATTGATATGGATTCCAGAGCCCGCCATCACGTCGTGGAATTGGTCGAAGCAGACGCGGCGCCAGCAGTCCTCGAATCGCCGCTGCGGGTATTCGCGTCCGTCGAGCATCGCCAGCGCCGCGAATTTCTCGCTGTTGAGCAGCAACCGCTCTCTCGCCCTCATGCGCTTCTTCGATTCTGCTTGCGTCGTATAAGTGCCGCGGTGGAACTGAAGGTAAAGCTCGCTTTTCCAGACCGGCAGGTTCAAGCTGGAGAGATTGCCGTCGACTTCGTTGAAAAACTCCTGCGCGGTCGAGAATTTGAGCTTCGGGAAGGCGGCTTTGGGCGATTTTTGCCAGCGCAGGGCGGCATCGAGCATCGTCCGCGTCGGCCCGCCGCCATGATCGCCGACTCCATAAAGGAGCATCTGCTTCTGATAGCCCGAGCAGAGCCGCGTATCCTCCGCGATGAATTCGGCGCACTGCACGGGATTGATCTGGTTGCCGTAGCCGTGCGGGAAATAGGTCAGCACGCGGCTGCCATCGGGCGATTCCCACCAGAAAAGTTTGTAGGGAAATGGCGTTGTATCGTTCCAGGAAATCTTTTGCGTCACAAAGTAGTCTACGCCGGAGCGCTTGTAAATCTGCGCCAGTTGCCAACTATAGCCGAACGAATCCGGGTTCCAGCCAATCTTGACGTCGACGCCGAATTTCTGCTGGAAGTACCGCTTGCCAATTAGAAGCTGGCGCACCAGCGACTCGCCGCAAGGCATGTTCAAGTCGGGCTCGCACCACATTCCTCCTACCATTTCCCAGCGGCCGTCTTTCACGCGCTTTTGAATTGCCTTGAACAGCTCCGGATACTTGTTCTCCAGCCACAGGAAATCCTGCGCCGAGGACTGGGCATAGAAAAACTGCGGGTATTCGTCCATCAACTCGATGACCGTCCCGAACGTATCCCGCACCACTTCCACCGTTTCCGTCCACGGCCACAGCCAGGCAAGATCGATGTGCGCGTTTCCCACCGCGCGGATCGTGAATTGCTTCATCCACTCAGCGAGCGGCTGCATCTTCTCGTCCGCCTCGGCAAGTGATTGGTCGAATGCTTGCTGATCGCCGCGGTCGAGCGCGCTGAAATCAATCGCCTTAACCGCCGCCGCCAGTTGAGAACGCCGCTCCGCTTGTCCCTGCGGAAACCCGTCCGATGCCGCCTGAACGGCCAAAATCTCTTGCAGCATGGTCAAAGGGTTTGACGTTTCCGGCGGATAATCTACTTCAAGTCGTGCTTCGAAGATTCCTGACGGACCCTCTCCCGGAGGCGCATAGGCCGCCACCACGAACCTCCCGCCTGGCCTTGCACTTTCCGTCAGAATGATGGGCTGCTGAATGTTTTGGGGAGTCATTTCCGCCATCGAACCGTTCAGGAAGACGCGCACTCTCCCTTCACCACGGAACCCGAGCCGCAGCGCCAGCCGCACCCGCTTGCCTTGAATGTCATAGCCGCCCATCGACCGCGGGATCACGATCGCGCTGCGAAACCACGCTGGGCGCGCCGGCCAGCGCTCTCGAAGCTTGATCTCCTTCCAATCCGAATCGTTCAGGCCGGGATCCTCGGGATGAGGTAAGTTATCGGCATGGGCTCGCCAGTCGGGCAGCGGCATCGTCACCATCTCGCCCAGCCGCAGCAGTTCTGCGCGGAAGGGATTGTTCTGCAATGCGCGCTGCATTTCACGCGGCAAAACCTGCGCAAATAGGGGGAATGCGGCGCCTTCAGCTAAGAGCTTCTCAGTGAGGATTGCAGCGGCGGATACTTGAACGAACTTTCTGCGGTTCATATCGGACATATGAATATCCTTTCCCTGCTGCGCATTCCCGAATCTCGGCGTGCTTGTAGCGCGCGAAGATACTTCGGCAATCTGAAATTTGTTTTTGGTTGCTGCTCTACTCCGCTGTAAAGAAACACCATGCGGCCATCGTTCCCGCCGGAAGGCTACGCGGTTCGTGACCGCCGCGTGATGATTCGCGAGCCTGGACCCATTTGGATTTCAAAAAACACACATTTTAAGGCTTCATTTGCAGGGCTGAAATTCTATTTCATACATTAGTGCCTGTCAAGCCTAGAATCTTGCTATTCTGTGAACTGTGCTGTACTATGAAACGCGTTCAAATTATACAGCACAGCGGTTGAGGGAGGGTTGAGGCCAAAGTCCCATAGTTCAGGGTTGCAATGCTACCTTGACGGCTATGCGCGTTCCTAGTAGACTAGGCTATAGTTGAAGCGCTGTCCCTCGCTTACCCCGACAGGTCGGGGTTTCCCCTCGCCACCAGCGGATTGGATGTTTGGTATGGTAACGTTGCTGCGCGGAAGTCCCGCAACCACCACGGATTCCCCTCGTCGGCAAGCTGGAGGCCAGGAGATTGTTCGCCGACGTGCGTGACAGGGAGATCTTACCTATGTTCTCCCACGCGCGAGGTATCCATCACATACAAATACGGGGCAAAGGTGAAAAAGATTGTTTATTGACGAACAATCTGCATTTAACCCTCTGAAAACAAAGGATGATTTGAAATATCAATTACCAACAATTTCCCGGAGGCCACTTATCCGGTTGATTCTAAATGAGTAATTAGAACAAATTGTTGGTAAAAGTCGAACTCATAGAAAACAGGATAGTTAGATAGGAAATCAGGCGAAAAAGGCGAAATTGTTCGTCCAAAATGCCGCCACCTGGAGACTCGGCTTGCAGGAGTTGAACATGAATATCTCCCCTCGCAGATTCACACTTTCTCTGAACAAGACGATTCCAGCGCTCTTGGCAGCGCTGTTTGCCTTCGTGATCGCGCCGGTGCTTGCCCGCGCGCAGAAGAAATCGCCGGCCGAGATAGACCGCGAGGTGAACGCGTTGCTCGCCAAACTCACCCTCAACCAGAAAATCGAGCTTATCGGCGGCGTGGACGGGATGTTCACGCACGCGATACCACAAATTGGCTTGCCCCGCCTCAAGATGTCGGACGGACCGATGGGCGTCCGCGTGTGGGGCCCAAGCATCGCGTACGCTGCTGGCATAGGCTTGGCAGCCTCATGGGATCCCACGCTTGCACGCGAGGTAGGCGCAGCGATAGGCCAGGATGCCCGAGCGCGTGGAGTCCACATCGTGCTGGGACCTGGTGTGAACATCTACCGGCTTCCGGTGGATGGGCGCAACTTTGAGTTCTTTGGCGAAGATCCCTACCTGGGCGGCAAGATTGCCGTGGGGTATATCGAGGGGATGCAAAGCCAGGATGTCGTTGCCACAATCAAGCACTACGATGCGAACAATTCCGAATATAACCGCATGCACGAAAATGCCATCATCAGCCATCGGGCGCTCCGCGAAATTTACCTGCCAATTTTTGAGGCAGCGGTCAAGGAAGGACACGTCGGAGCGATTATGGATTCCTACAATCTGATCAACGGCGAGCACGCCACCCAGAACAAGTGGCTGAACGTCACGGTGCTTAGAAAGGATTGGGGATTCCGCGGCATCCTGATGTCGGACTGGGGAGCGACGCACAGCGCGATCCCGGCAGCCAATTCCGGACTCGATCTGGAGATGCCGTCAGCGAGGTATATGAATGCCAAGAACCTTCTCCCCGCGATCAAAGAGGGCAAGGTTTCATTGGCAACAATCAACGACAAGGTGCGCCACATTCTTTACATCGCGGTCAAGTTCGGTTTTCTGAACCACAATCAGTACGATCTGAACATCTCACGATACAGTCGGCACTCGTTGGCCGTCGCGCTCCAGTCAGCCAAGGAAAGTATGGTGCTCCTCAAGAATGAAGGGCACTTGCTGCCTCTGGATATAGGCGAGATTCACACCATCGCGCTGATCGGGCCGGACGCCTATCCGGCCGTAGCGACGGCAGGCGGAAGCGCTCATGTAACAGCCATCGCGCCGGTCAGCTTTATGACCGGGCTGAGCGACGCGCTCGCCCCCGGTGTCAAAGTGCTTTGGAGCCCCGGAGTCAAGCCTCTTAATGAACTTCTGAGCACCGGCAGCTTTTCCACGGATAAGGAGGGCACGCACGCCGGATTGCTGCAGGAAGAGTTTGATAACGGGACTTTCGATGGCAAGCCAGATAGCGTGCGCGTGGTGTCCGCTGTCGGCCACTGGAGTAACGAATTCGTTCCGCCCACGCACCGGAAACTGGCCGTGCGGTGGACAGGGTATTACACACCCAAGACTTCGGGCCCGCAGGAATGGATCGTTGGCGGTTTTACGGCGTCGATTACCGGGGATCGCTACCGGTTGTACGTCGACAATAAACTCGTGCTCGAGGGTTTGCCCGGTCGGGGTGAGCCGCAAAGCGCTTGGGTCAACATGACGGCCGGTGAGCCAACGCCGCTGCGTCTCGACTATGTGTCACAGGTGGGTCTCATCCGCGCTGGCCTTGGCGTACTTCCGCCCGGCGGTGCTCTTGAGCAGAACGTGAAGAAACTGGCTGCGATGGCGGACGTAGCCATTGTCTCGGTGGGATTCAATCCCGAAACGGAAGGGGAGGGCCACGACCGCACTTACGCGTTGCCGCCGGGCCAAGTGGAGCTGATCAAGGAGGTTGCCGCCGCAAATCCCCACACCGTCGTGGTTCTCACGGCGGGTGGAAGCGTGGCCACCAGCAAGTGGCTGGATCGTGTGCCGGCATTCATCCAGAGCTGGTACGGTGGGACAGAAGCGGGTACGGCTCTGGCCGACATTCTATCCGGCCGAACCGATCCGTCAGGCAGGCTGCCCATTACCTGGTGGAAACGGATCCAGGATAACCCCGCTTACGATAATTATCACTCGAAGCTCGGCTCGAACGACGTGACGTATCGCGAAGGAGTTTTCCTTGGCTATCGGGCGTATGGGCGCGATGGCCAGCCGGCTCCGTTGTTCCCGTTTGGCTACGGCCTCTCTTACACCACCTTTGACTTCAGTCACCTGAGCGTCAGCCCCCGAACTGCTAATCCTTCCGCGCCCATCACCGTGAGTTTTGACGTCAAAAACACCGGAGACCGGGTTGGCAGCGAAGTGGCCGAGGTCTATGTCGGTGATCCTTCCGCCAAGGTTCCGCGACCTGAAGAAGAGTTGAAAGGATTTTCCCGCGTGACGCTTCAGCCTGGTGAGACCAGACACCTGTCGATGACGCTCAACCGTCGATCTCTGGCTTACTGGGACGTTGAATTCCATGGGTGGAAGGTAGACCCGGGAACTTTTGTCGTTTACGCAGGCGACTCGTCCGAGCACCTACCTCTCAAGGAGGATTTTACGGTGCGGTAGACTGGCTGCGGAAGAATAGTCGTAGCCTGTCAGGGAAGAGGGGCGATTTCGTTATGACTTCAGCGTCCAGGCGATCGGTCTCGTCGTCAACTAATTCTCGTGCGTTGGCCATGGGGCTGAAGATCTTGCAGTGCCTCGGGGGGGAGAGCCGCTCGATGTCCCTCAGCGAGCTCGCCGCGCTTGCCAATCTTGGAAGACCCTCCGCCTTGAGGTTGCTCCGTACTTTGGAGAATTTGGGTTATGTCTCCCGCGACGTCGGCAAGGGTTATCGACTCGAAGTGGGAGGCTCCGTCGCCGGAATGCAGGGCGATCTCAGTGCCCTCCGACGGCTGGCGAACCATTTTTGCCGCGAGCTCCAGAGCAAGTGCGGCGAGACGGTCACGCTCGCCCGCCTTCTGGATGACCATATTCGTGTGGTTGATGTCTTTGAAAGCCCGCACCACATCAAAATGTCAAACACCGTTGGCAGAATCTTGCAGCCCTACGCTTCCTCGTTGGGCAAAGCGATTGCCGCATTTCAGGACGAAGCCGTGACGCAAACGCTGCTCGATGTTTATGGTGTTTATCGCCTTACAAAACACACGCTGGTTGACCAGCTCGCCATCCAAAATGAGTTCGCCACCGTCCGTGAGCAAGGCTATGCGGAGGACCGCGAGGAGACGGTTGACGGCGGATATTGCATCGGATTCCCTATCTCCAACGAAGGAAGGGTCAGTGCGGCCATAAGCATCTCGTCTCCAAAGTTTCGGGTGACGCCCGAAGTTACGGAAAGACTCACCAACTTACTCAGGGAAGCAGCGGGTGAAATTACGGCAGAGCTGGAGGGGAGCGCGCCCAAGGGCCATACAAAAACAGGCTAGTTTTGAAGCAACGCTACTGGGAAGTGGCTGAACAATGCTGCGAGCGGCAGCGAAGCTTGATGTCTTGCCGCCGTCGCCGAAACGGTTTCGCCGGTCAGAGTGTTTTTCCACACACGCGGGACGCGGTCTTCGAGCGGCAATGCGCTGCTACCCCAGGCTGACTTGCCGAGAGGCGCACTCACTCCGTTCGTCAGCCGAGTTGTGAATCTCGGCACGGCAATCAGCGCCCATGACTTTCCCGCGTTCCGTAAGAACGCGCAGACGTTCTCGCCTTTTTGTCCCGCCGCTTTGAGGGGAATATACTCACCATCCTGGAAAAGGCGAGCATGCTTTTTGCGAAAGTGGAGGCCCCTCTCGACAAGGAACAGCTTGATGTGCCCGTCCTCCCAACGATCGAGCAACTCCCGAATCATCGCCGGCCCTCGTTCAGCTTCCAATGCTCGCAGCTGCGCAAGCGCCCGAATTCTTTTCTCAAAATCGACGGTGCCCCGATTGTCTGGGTCAACCAGCCGAAAGGCCCACAGCTCCGACCCCTGGTAGAAGTCGGGTGTTCCCGGAGCGCCGATCTTGATCATGACTTGCGCCAGCGAATTAAGAGCTCCGTGAAAGCTTATTGTGCGCTGGAATCGCAAAAAATCAGCCAAGAACCGGTTGTTACGCGATCTTTTCACGATCGCATCGATAAAACGGCAAAGGGACTTTTCGTGCCGGTTGTCGGGCTGCTCCCACTGGGTGTGGATTTTCGCCTCGCGTGCGGCCTTCACCATAAACTCCTGGAGTCGCTCCTGGAAAATGCAGACCTCCGATTCGTCCAGCGGCCAAGCGCCGAGCATTGTCTGGTAAAGCAGGATTTCTTCATTAGTGTCAGGTACGGCCTGGCCCTCGATCTTTGTCTTCCAGGCGGCATTCCAGCGCGTCCACTTGGTTAAGTGCTCTTTCCACGCCCCGGCTAATTCAGAAAGCACATTGAGACGGGCGCGAACATCCTCGGAGCGCTTGGTGTCGTGTGTGGAGGTGGCATTGAGGGTATCAGGCCATTCGCGCTTGCGGGAGCGGCAGAAATCGTGAAAAGCGTCGAGCGACATATCGGGCCAGAAGGCGCTTCCGACTTCGTTCAGGGATGCGAGGGGATTGTAAGTGTAAAGAGCCGTGTCTTCGAAGCCCTTTGCCATAATCGGTCCGCTGAATTGCTGCCAGCGCATGACGAAGTCGAGATTCGCCTCCGTCTGGCCGGAGGAAAGGTGCGGTTTCGGCCGCAGGTGCAGTACGTCCCCTACGAACGCAAGACACTCTGGCGCGAGGCTTGGGTTGCGCCTGCGCGCCGCCTCGATCGCCTGCTGAATCCCAGCGTGATCAGCGGAAGTCATGGAGAAATCCCGAGCATACGTGCGATAAACCCGGAGACAAGCCGTCACTTCGGCTAGCGCTTTGGAAAGATCGTCATGGGAAAGGTCCCGCGCGTACCGATCCTGTTCGGCCAGCAGGCGCAGGCGGTGGGCGAGCGACCGCATCTCGACACCGAGTATCGTTTCCATGACCTGCGTCTTCTTTTCGTAGATCAGGTCTTCCAAGCCCTGGGCTGCGGGGCAGTAGTTCCGGTAGACGCTCTCGAGCGATTTCAGTCCGTCCACGTCGACGAACAAACGGTTGACCGCATTCAAAAAGTCGTAACCCGTGGTACCAAAAACCAGCCAGTTCGCAGGCAGCGTTTCCCCGTTCGAGAGAATTTTCTCTACGACAACGTAAAATCCCGGACGCGTGGCCTCAGGCTCGGCCGCTCCCAGCCGCTCCTGCAGCCATCGGAGGTAACCCAGGGGGTCACGCAGCCCATCGATATGGTCGATACGCAGTCCGGTGATCGCTCCGCTCTCCGCCAACCGCAGAACAGTTGAGTGGATCGCATCGAATACAAGCGGGTCTTCGACGCGGACCCCGACGAGGTCAGGGATACTGGAAAACCGGCGATAATTGATCTCTTCGTTTCCAGATTTCCAGAACGAGAGAACGTAGGCCTGCTGCACCAGCAATTCGTCCAAAGGCACAAACTTTGCGGGCTTACCCCTTCGCCCGTTCAACCAGCGTAAATTTCGATCGACGAACGATCGGATCACGGGAGAGCGGTTATAAAGACGCCAAACCCTTTCCTTGACTTCCTGGGTTCGCTGCCTTCTTTCCCCTGCGATCTCACCTGGCAGCGCCACGCGCTTGGGCAACTCCGCCAGCGCAGCTAAAATGCCACTCAGTTCGCGGAATTCCGGGCCTTCGGGTTCAGACTCCAGGCGAAAATCTTCGAGCCGGTGTTCAAGAATGCGAGCATAGGACTTAGGTGCAAGGGGCAGCTTGCTATTCTGATACCGAAGGTAAAATCCGCTTTCTTCGAGAATCACCGAAAGCTCACCCTGCTCGAGGACCTCTGCGTACGGACGCGTTAAGATCGGCAACAAAAGCTTGTTGTCGAGGCTCTTTTTGGGAGGATGCCAATCGATATCGAAGTAGGCGGCGTAAGCTGAGCTGGGTCCATTTTCGAGCACGTCACTCCACCAGGGGTTTTCGATGCTCGCCACCAGATGGTTAGGAACGATGTCAAGAAGCACACCCATTCCCAGCCGCCGAAGCTCCCCTGCTAATGCTTGAAATTCCTCTTCACTTCCGATTTCGGAGTTAAGCCGTGTCGGATCGGTCACATCATAGCCGTGCATGCTCTTGCTGCGAGCCTGCAGAATGGGAGAGAGGTATAGGTCGGTGATGCCGAGATTGTGCAAGTACGGGACAAGCAACCGGGCGTCTTCGAAACGAAGCTGCCCGTTCATTTGCAGCCGGTAGGAGGCGACAGGAATCCGAAGTGAGGCCATGAGCACCTATTCCACGAGGAGGTACAACTTTTCGGCCAGCGCGCGAAACTGGCTGACCCACATTTTCGCACCCTCGTCGCCCTCGCTGGCCCGCTTTTCGTGAGCCGGCAGGGCTGACTGAAGCAGTTCATAACAGATGTTCTGCGCGGTCCACAAATTCACGTCGAATGGTAACGCTTCGGCCGCTTGCGCTCTCGCATCGAGCTTCCTTATCGTTTCCAGGTCGTCCGGGTGCTCGTTCAATCGCTTCGCAAGCTGCTCCAAGTTTGTGCGAAGAGCGTACTCGAGTGTCGGCACGTCAAGGTTCACTCTTGCGGATTTTGCGTCACCGACAAGGTTTCGCACAACTTCCAGGTCTATCTCATCCGCTGCCAGTACGTGATGAAGCTGGGTGTTAAGAACGAACTCGGAAATTGCAGCAAACGCACGCGGCACGGGAAGGACAGTTCCCGTTCGTGAAAGCGCCCGCAGGACGGAGATAACCTGGGGATATACGTGGCGGAATGCCTCTTCCGCCACCGTCCATTCGTTCTCGATAACCGCGCGCAGGATCCGCTGTTGCTCGTCGCGGAAAAGGACGCTCAGGGAAGAGGGCTCGTCTTCAAACATGGTCTGAATTATCCGGCTGATCTCTTGAAGATCGTTGCGCGCAAGGACCTCCTGTAGCCGGATTACCAAGTCCGCGTACGCCTGCTCTCCACCGAACCGCCGAGCTGTACCAATCGGGTTATGATCACCGGCCTGCAGAGCAACGAAGCTGAGCGCACCGGACTCACGAGTCACAGTCGAGGTAAATCGTGCCCAGCCCACCAAGGCCTTCTTTTCCTGGGACTCGCCAAAGCGAAATTCCGAGGCTGCCGCGCGCTGGACGGCGTAGCTGAAGATTCTCGCCTGACCTTCATAAGGTTCAAACAGGGAACGAATGGCATAGTGAGTGCCCAGTTTTCTGAGGCTTACAAAGGCTGGCTTCACAAATTTCTCATAAATAAGCGTACCGTCTCGATGCTCGGGAATGTTGCTCGGCGCTTTCGACAGGCGTTCGAGGAACTGCGGTTCCACCGGATCTTGCAACATTTCCCCGCTGAGTTGGACAGCGCGTCCAGCGTATTGCATCACCTGAACCGTTTCGAGACCCGAAAGTTCGTCAAAGAACCACCCGCAACTCGTATACATGAGCATCGCGTGACGCTGAATCTCGAACAGCTTCAACACAGCTACCGTCTCTTCTTCGCTCAGCGCGCGCGCTGCGTGCTTTTCGAAAAAGCTTCGGAGGCTCTCGTCCGAGCGATCCAGCACTACCTGGATATAGTCGTTCCGCGCCGCCCACAAGTCCTTCAAGAGTCCTTGACCCTTCGCCTCGCAACGGGGAGCCAGCTCGTCACGCAGCCAGTCGAAAGCGTCGCGCAGAGGCGCCCGCCACTCCTGGTTCCATTCGGGATGACCACCCGAATTGCACCCGCAGTCGCTTCGCCAGCGCTCAATGCCGTGCGCGCAGCTCCAGGAGCTATTTTCAAAAATCTCCACTTCGTGCGTAGGCGGATGGCGCTCCAGGTAGTGGCCGTAATTCGTAATCTCGGCGAGTTGATTGGATTCAATATAGCTGATAGCGTACGCTAGCGCCATATCTCCGTGGCGGCGGTGGTGACCGTAAGTCTCTCCGTCGCTGGCGATATGAACCAACTCAGGCCAGGGGCGTGTTTCCTCCGAAAATGCGCCCAGCAGCCGCTGCGCGAAGTCTTCTCCGTTGTCGAGCAGCTGCTCAAATGCGAGTGCGCGCGAAATCGGTCCATCGTAGAAGAAAAGGTTTATCGTCCGTCCCGAGGGCAGATGCAGGCGATAAGCCATCGTAGGATCGATCCGGCTGTTGCTGACATCTCTCCACTTCTTGCCGCCGATTTTTCGGATCCGATGAGCTTGGTTGGGGGCGAGAATCGTAAACCGCATCCCCAAATCCGCCAGAATTTCAAGGGTAGGGAGGTCAACGGCCGTCTCTGGTAGCCACATTCCCTCCGGTTTTCGTTTGAATCTATGTTCGAAGTCCAAAATACCCCAAAGGGTCTGAGTTAGTTTGTCGCGTTCATTGGCCAGCGGCATGATCATGTGATTGTACGGCTGTGCCAAGGCTGACCCGTGACCGCCAAAACTCTTCTGGCTTTCCCGGTCGGCTTCGAGAATTGCGGTGTAAAGATTCGGATGGCGGGCCTCAATCCACGAGATCAAGGTAGGACCGAAATTAAAGCTGATTTTGGAATAATTGTTGACGATTCGCCGGATTCGCTTCTGCTCGTCCATAATTCGAGAGGCGGCATTGGGTGCATAACACTCCGCAGTGATCCGCTCGTTCCAGTCGTGATAGGGGTGGGCTGATTCTTGCAGCTCTACGGCTTCGAGCCAGGGGTTCTCCCGTGGCGGCTGATAAAAGTGTCCATGAATGCAGATGTATCCCATCGTCAATTCCGTTACCGATTAATTTGGCCAGCGAGGTTCATGCACGATCGTAGAGGCTCTCGTGTTTCGGAGACCCCTGAAACCTGACGGTTATCTCTCCCGTCCGAACACCACGACGGCACTTGCCGGAACCTCCAAGGTGGTTAGCCCCCCGGACTCGAGATGATCGGGAACACAACTGCCCCCGCCGTGCCAACACGCTTCGGAGGAATCCAGGAGTTTTCGCCATCGCCCGCCCGGAATTGCCAACGGGCACTCAACGGAGCGATCGGCAAAGCCGAAGATGACAATCACCTCATCGTCTTGAAGCCAGCGGCGCATCAGAAGCAACCGCTCTTTTTCGTGCACCTCCAACTCCATCGTCTTCTTATCCAGCCATGCTAGAGGCCGGCATCCATTTCTCAGCGCGATGAGTTGCGCGTAATATTGCATTAATACACTGTGATGGCCGCTGACCGCAAGATCGCGTCGCAGTTTGGACGCAAGAAACGTGCTTTCCGCTTGCGGATCAGGCGGCTCCCCCTTCCAGCCGAATCTTTTGAACTCTTCCCGCCGCCCCACGCGGACTGCGTTCACCAAACCAGGGTCCTCGAAACTGGAAAAAAAATAGAAAGGCGCTTCTTCGCCGTATTCTTCGCCCATAAAGAGGAGCGGGATGAACGGTGAAAGGAGTACGACACCGGCAGCAAGCTTCAAGGTGTCAAACGGGACGAGCGTGCTCAGGCGATCTCCCATCATGCGATTGCCCACCTGGTCGTGATTCTGCGCAAACACCACAAATCGGTTGGCAGGGATCGCTTGCGAAGAATTCCCGTGCCGCCGCTGCCGGTACGCTGAATATTGGCCTGAATACACGAACCCTTCGCGCAGAGCTTTGACCAAATGATCGAACTTTCCGAAATCCTGGTAATAGCCAGATCGCTCTCCGGTCAAGAGAGCGTGGAGCGCATGGTGAAGATCGTCGCTCCACTGCGCGTCGAGGCCGTAGCCGCCCTTTTCAAAAGGCTCGATAAAGCGAACGTCATTCAAATCACTTTCGGGGATCACGTACATGTTGCGGCCAGTCCGGTGTCGCAGCGCCTTAACAGCTCGCGCCAAAAGCTCCAGGAAAGGATGAGCATTGCGATCGGCGATCCCGTGAATGGCGTCCAGCCGCAGGGCGTCCACATGAAATTCGTTCAACCAATAGAGCGCGTTCTCGATAAAAAATCGGACCACCTCGTCGCTGCGCGGGCCGTCGAAGTTGATTGCGCTTCCCCACGGCGTCCGGTACCGGTCCGTGAAATAAGGGCTGAAATCCGCCAGATAGTTACCTTCAGGCCCAAGATGGTTGTAGACGACGTCAAGGACTACCGCGAGCCCGCGCTCGTGGCAGGCATTTACCAATCGATTCAGCGCTTCCGGTCCGCCATAGCTATCCTGCACGGCAAACGGATAAACGCCATCGTATCCCCAGTTCCGGCTCCCCGGAAATTGCGCCACCGGCATCAATTCCACAGCCGTAATGCCGAGCCGCTTCAGTTCGTCCAAATGAGGGATCACGGCATCAAACGTTCCGCGCTCGGTGAAAGTGCCGACATGCAGCTCATAGATGGTGTAATCGGCCAGTGGAAGACCCTTCCAGTCCTGGTCCGTCCACACCATCGAACCGGTCTCAACTAACTGACTCGGCCCATGGACTCCGCGAGGTTGGAAGCGAGAGGCCGGGTCCGGTCGAGTCAGCTCCCCTTCCAGCACGTAGCGATAAAGGCTGCTTGGCGCGACATCTTCCAACACCGCCTCAAAGTAGCCACGCTCGCACTTTCGCATGGGGATGCACCGCTTCTGTGGCTCAACGAGTTCCAAGTCGACTCGCCCGTGCCTTGCCGCCCAAACGCGGAAGCTGACCCTGCCATCAGTCAGCCGCCGGGCGCCCAAGGAAAACTCACCACTCGTTAGACTGTACTCCCCGAGTTCCATGTCAATGGGATTCAGCAGCACGCTTTGGGGTGCGCGAGCTCTCAATATTGAGGCGGTTTGAGAACCCGGGCTCCCTTCAAGACGGATTGTGGCGATTTGGTGGGGCCTAATATCGAAAGCAAAACTGTGCGCCTCCGCCGGCAGAGTATCCTGGCAGGCTTCCATCGCGTCGCAGCGCCCAACGGACTTCAAGTTGAAGAATGGCACGCCGACTCTCCACTAAGTTAAATCCTCGGTGTCGCATGATGAACCCCGCCCGCTTTGGTTTGACCTATGCTACTGTCACCTGCCCTCATGCGATGACCGTTGTTGATTGAGCAGCCGGTCCGCCGCGAGCGCCGTAAAGATGTAGGCGCCGGCGGCGTGGATGACGTATTCCGCCTGATACCACAAGAATGGGAAATTCTTCAATTCCATAAAGTCAGGTTTGATCAGCGATGGCCCTGAAATGACGCCTCCGGGAATTGAAAACCAATCGGCACGATTGAATCCATAAGCCTCCATGGGCGACCGCGCGCCCACTCCGCTCACCAATGTGACGTTATTTGCTGGATGGCAGCCGAGGGTATAATTTAGCCCATTATAAAGAGGATCGGGATCAAAAATCTCGGGCAAGCACTTGTGATAGTAATAATGACGAAAGGCGTCCCACAAGAAGTTCCATCCATACCCCCAGACGCCTGCGGCAACATTTTTTACCGGGGCATTGAATTGCCACGCTGGATTGGAGATTTCGTGCGGATAGGGCACGCGCCAAGGATTTGAGGCACAGCGCGTTTTCCGGATGTTTTCCCATTGATGTGCGAGGCCGATGACCGTGGACCGGAAATTGTTGTCTTCAACATGAGCCAAGACTCTGACCAAAGTCCAGCCCGGGGGCAGCGGCCAATGCTCGCCAAATTGCTCCCCTGAAATGGAGCGAATCACCGGAAGGAGTGTGAGCAAGTGGCGGCGGTATTGGGCGTCGTTTGTGGTGAGGAGAAGCTCCGCAGTGGCTAAAATTTCCTCGCAGCGGAAGCCGCTATCGCTAGGATTGTAGCTACAAGCCCAGTAAACGGGTGCGTGCTGCTGCTCGTACGACCAGAGTTGGCTTGCAGTCCTCAAGCACTCCGCTGCTAAGCGGGGATTGCTTTCGCCAAGCACGCGGCTGGCGACCGCGAGAGTCTGCGCCACTTGATATTGCAGCCCGGTGCTCCGATTCGTAAACGCCCACCGGTCGTCCGGATTGCCTGATCGCTCGCACTCCACTTGGCCGGGCTTTAGACGAGGATCATAGATCAAGTTGTCGGTAATATTCACCGGATCACCTAGGTGAGCGTATCCCTCCGTTTCGATGATGCCGCCAAAGATATGCCCCGCAATGCGGTAGGAAGCGAGCAAGCTCTCCGCTCCGTATTCGACCTGTTTGACCAAATCCGGCCGCCCGGCGGGAACGTGCAAATAGACGCGGCGAGCAGCACGGTCAATGGTCGTCTGGTCCAGCGGGGGAGAAAACTCCTCGTGCGCAAGGGCCATGGCAAGGGTGGTGAGAGCGATGCTCCCTGCGGGCAAGTCATAATCCCCGGCGTCGTGCCATCCGCCCCAGTTCAGGCCGGGCATGTGCTCGTTGGCGGCGAAGCGCGTGTCGAGCGTTCCTTGCCGGTAGCTATCAGTCCAATTGGTCCATGGCGGCGCCTGCCGCGCGTCATCAAGGTGGCAGGCTCCGTGCCAGCTTCGGACCCCTTCGACAACTTCCACATGGCACATCTGGATGGGAAGGAAATACTCGAGCGTCTCTCTCCATGCCTCGTCATAGACCGATGAATCTATCTTGAAAGGGCCGGCCTTCTGCGCCCGGTAATCAAGAAAGTACACTCCCGGGCGGCGAATCTCACTGAAATCGAACAGCTCGTAACGGTAGTGAAGAAATTTGCCCCATGGTTTCGACCGCGCTGATTTCACAAGTCGATTTTTGCCTCCGGCCGTTACCATGAAAAGCCTTACGGGCTCGCGGGCTGCATCCCGGGGGTCCAACTCCAGCACAGCCCATTTCTCTTGGTTTGGGTGATAACCAACTTGAGAAGCAGCAATCACCGGAGGGCGGCGCCACCGAGGGTCGATTCGCGGACCAATTTCCAATTCGACGATGGTTTCCTCGTTTTCCAGCCGCAAAGGGGCGTCTATAGAAAACCATGGTTGAGGACTGTGCCTGCGGTTGTCCGCGAGGTTGAATGTTCCTTCTCGCCGCCTCACCGCAAAGGCATGAAGAGGATCGTCAGGAGCCACCTGCAACTCGTGGGTGCCCTTGACCAGTACCGTTTCTCCTGTGAATTGCCTGGGGAACACCCCGCTACCGGTGTCGCTTTGGTACGCTTTAGAGAAGTAGGTCTTCGGGTAAATATAAATGTGCAGCCCGGCTTCGGCCACCTTTTCCGGCTTCAATGGACGGTCAAGCTGAAGGGCAATCCGAAGGTGTTTCCCATCCGTCCGGCAAACCAGGCGATATTCGATGTTCCGTTCCTCTAACTTGCTAAACACCGTGGCACTCTTCGCGCTACGATCCACCACCCGGCGCTGAGCCGTTGGCCAAAGCTGAGCGGAGCTGCCTTGCGGAACAAGGTAGAAATCTCCCGAATCGAGAATCCGCTCCCCATTCAAAATCATCTGCAGGCCGCCTTGCATGCCGCCGAGATAATGATTGTGGAAGACCAGGAACGCAAACCCTGGCGCGAAGAAATACTCCTTGTCATTCAGGGTGATGTCCCAGGGTTCGGCCGCAGGGGCTATGCCTTGCGTATTTCGGGCGGTTTCGGCGGAGGAGAAGGGAACCCTTGTACGTTCGAGCGGAAAGGGGCCGCCTGCGCTCGCTGTGCCCAAAGAGGAAAGAAACTGGCGGCGTGAAATTTCCCCCGGTTTGGGCATCGTTACAGCGGGATGCAGGCTGGTTGGAGTTTGCTTGCGAGAAGCATCTTAGATTAACACATCAGAGCCCGTAGGGCGGGATCGAGAGATTTTTTGAATCCACCCTGAAAATTCGGTCGATACCCCTCACCCGGGTCGCTCCCCTTGCCACCCTCTCCCCCGGGGAGAGGGTGGCCGACGAAGGAGGCGGGTGAGGGGCCACGAAGAGCACAGAGAAACACGCTAAAACGAAAATCGAAGCGACAGCATGATGACCCTCGGGTCGTTGCTTGGGGTGGTGAAATTAGCGAACGCGCCAAAGGCCGGGTCGGTCGCTGTCGTATCCGGTCCGTTATTAAACCACTGCGTGGTGTTGGTTGCGTTAATGAAATCGGCGCGGAACTTGAGCGTGTACCGTTCCTTAATTTGCGTTGTCTTTTGAAAGGAAAGCTCCAAGTCCGTGACTTCGGGCAAGCGAATTTGGGATATATACGGCGACCACTCCTCCAACTGGAAAGGTTGCAGGGGCGTCCAAGCGGGCTTTGCACCGTTTGGGCAATCTGTAATCGTTCCATTGGGCAACTGGGTGCAAGTATTAAACCAGCGGTTGATCGACTGATTAGGTATGCTCTGAGGATTCCCAGTAGGCGCAACGCCCAACGGGAACGGCAGAGGGTTACCTGACTGCCATACGAGAAGACTGCTGGCAGTCCACCCGCTGATCAGGCGGCTCACGAGCGGTCCAGCACTGCGACCGAAATGCATCCCTGGCCCAAAGGGGAGATTCCAAACTCCGGTCAGGTGGAACACCTCGGGATAGTCGTAAGGAGAGATGGTCCATGCCGGAGTCGGATCGGTGGGATTAAGAAATGCCATCGCTTGCATCGTCTTTGACCAGGTGAAATTCGCGTCAAAGTCAACGCCGGCTGACATGCGTTTGTTCAAATCGAGTTGAAGGCCGTTGTACTTGTCTTTGCCGATGGGAATAAAATTCTCTGTAACACCGTTCACCGGGTACTGAGGATAAGGGACCAGCAATTGTTGTTCCTGGACGGTCGGCGCGGCGAGGTACGTCCCCGAGAGCAGGCCTAAGTATGGGGCGTCCTGCGTCACCGTGGATGCAGCCAAGAATGGGTTCGCAACACTGCTGGTAAGCGTAGCCGCACCCAGGTTCAGGGCGGACGTTGGAAGGTAGTTAACATCCTTCGACACGGGCAAGCGGCTAATGTACGTTCCCACATAGGCTGCGCTCGCCAGCCAGTTCATGCCGAATTGGTGCTGCACGTCCAGCGAGTATTGCTGGGTTCGTGGGATGTTCATGTTGGGGTCGGCAAACCCGATACCTTGGCCAAGGCCAATAGCCAAGCCGTCCGAACTGCCGACAGGCCGCAGGATTCCGGTTGGGAAAGGATTGGCAAGACTAACAGCGGGATTTGGGGTTTCCCCTCCATTGAGCGTGGCTACCATGTTGGTCGTTTGGCTGAATCCAGGAGCCGCGCCCGGATTGTCCATCGCCTGGGCGTAAATCATTCCGTAACCGCCTCGGATCACCGTGTTGGGCCGAACTTCATAAGCGAAAGCGAAACGAGGACCAAAGTTGCCGTAATCCGGGTTGTAGATGCCGCGGGGATTACCGCCGACGCCCGCGTATTCCAGCCCGCCCTGCAAGTTCATTCCGGGAATTTGTAATGGGCTGGCGCAGGTAAAGCAAAAGCCGCGCGTGAGGGCATTGAAGCGATCTGTCAACGGCCCCAGGTAGTCCCAGCGCAAGCCGGCGTTCATGGTCAGTTTTCGGGAAACGTGAATGTCATCCTGAACGAATCCCGAGTACAAGTGCTCCATCAGCGCCGGAGAGCTATTCACATTGATGAATCCCGAAATCGGATCGCCCAGCAGGAAATCCGCAACCGAATTTCCAGTAGCCGATGTTTGTGCTAGGGGATTCGCCGTGGTGAAAACTCCGTTAAAGTTGAACCATCCAGCGGCGAAGCCCGGTGACTCGACGTTTTCGCTGATTTCCATATTCTGGAAACCGAATTTCAGGCTGTGCTGGTTATAGACCTTGTCAATCACCAATTCGGCCGTATCCGTCCGATCGGCGGGGGTTACGCCTTCGGGATTGGAGCCTGCGCCTTGATAGCCTGACCAGTTGAACTTGGGAAAATACTTGATAGCCTGGGCGGCAAACGTTGGTGAAAAACCCAGGCTGGTAACGTTGAAGCCGTTACTGATGGTGCTGCCCGAAGTTGAGAGGAACCGGTCCGTTCCAACCCGCGCTTCGAGCACAGTCGTCGGATTAAACGTGTGCGTCACCTGGAAGGTAAAATCATCATTTGCCCTCGTGAAGGGCGAGTTAGTGCTGGTTTCTGCGAGGTTGAAGCCAGACTGGGTCGAATAAGAGTAGCCGCGGGTTTCCGATAGGTCATTCCAGGAATAACGGAAGAAGGCGTGTGTCCTATCGGACAAGTCGTAGTCGATGCGGCCGGAAAATTCCGGGAAATTATCCAGAAATTTTCTTTGGTTTGCCGTGTTCACTAAGTTACCGGCGTGCGTTAGCGGGTTTCCTCCTGTATTAGGTGGAGGGAGGAACTTCAGAACAGCGCTTGCTATCGGGTTGATGTCAGCGGCCGGAATGATATTGCCGGTGAACGGCGCGCGGCTGCAAGTGCCCGAAGCACAAGCGGTCGTGAGCGGATTGTAAATGGTCTGGAGCGTGCCGCCGCTGTTGAGTACTTGTGAGAAATCTCCATTCCTCATCGCTATCGTGGGAATCGTGTCCGTGAAAGGATCGGGCTGAACCTGCTTGATTTCCTGCCAGTCAAAGAATATGAACATCTTGTTCTTCCTGATTGGAGCGCCCGCGTCAACCCCATAAAAGTTCATGTGCCAAGGCAGTCTCGGAATGCCTACGCGGTTGTTCTGCCAAGTGTTGGCGTTAAGGGGCGTATCCTGCATATACTCGTAAGCGTCGCCATGGATTTGGTTCGTGCCACTCTTCGTAATTGTATCGACCACGCCGCCGGTGCTCCAGCCATATTCGGCGTCATACATTGTGTCTTGCACGTGAACTTCCTGGACACTACCCGCGATAGGATTAAAGCCCACGCCGACTGCGTGTGTATTGGCCGAGACGCCATCCACCAGCACGAGGTTACCGGAGGTTGAAGCCTGCCCTTCCCGACCCCTCTGGCCGCCCTGACCCGAGATGCCGCCGCCAATGTCCATCCCTTGGCTCCCGGCAGTGTCAAAAGGCCGCAGTTTCTGGTCGCTTGTGACCTGCGTGGCCCCAGGGGTGTATAAGACGGTCTCAATGGTGTTGAGATTGCGAATCGGAACTGCGGCGATCTCCTGCGGACTTATTGTCGAGCTTTGCGCTCCGGATTGTGACTGAAGAAGGGGCGCATTCGCGGTCACCGTGATTTTTTGGCTCACAGCACCGAGTTCGAGCTTGAAGTCCATCACCGCCTTTTCCGCCGCTGTAAGCGTGATTCCGGACCGCACGACTTGCTTGAATCCTTGCTTCTCCACCGTAGCCGTGTATGGTCCGGGGTCAACGAAGGGAATACGATATAGGCCGGTCGCATTACTCTGCGCCGTGTACATGATCCCGGTCGTCGTCTGTCTCACTGTTACGGTCGCGCCCGCGACGGCAGCGCCTGAAGGATCATAAACGTGGCCGGTGACAGAGGCCCCGATTTCCTGGCCAAAAAGGGGCAATGGCAGCACGGCTGCAAGCAAAATAACTCCCAAAAACTTGCTTCTCATTGTCGTTTTCCTCCCGACGTCAAAGTGCTCGGCAATTCTCCAACCGCTTCCCACTTCTTACGCCATTCCGTAAAAACGAAATTCGATTTCAATTAGTGGACGTTTTGTGTGACGCTGTTTTATATACAACGCGGCATTCGCATTGTCAAGCAGAATTTAATTGACACTGCCTTGCGACCGCTGTATACCTCAAACATGTTCTTGCGTCCGAAATTCGTCCCAATCAGCTCTGGCTTGTGCTATATATTGATAGTTATTTCGAAAGTATGCATTTTTAGGATCAAAATAACGGAATTCCTTTGTGGGATTGCTAGCCTTCGCGCCATCAGTTCTCAAAAGGCTTGACGTATTTTAGCACCGAATACTTCGGCGGGAAGATGCAAGACGAGGGAGGCGAAGGCCAAAATGACCAGACAAATTCCGCCCGCGCTATCAGGAGTATTCGCCGCGTTGCCGACACCTTATGGGCCGGACGGGACTCCTTCCAACGACGCTCTTCATCGAATCCTCGATTTTCTTCTGAGGAAGCGAATTAAGGGATTTTGCATTGGAGGCGTGACGGGCGAATACGCTTCCTGCAGCGTGGAGGAGCGTATATCGCTTTTTCGCAGCGTCGCCCTTCGCGCGGATGGGCAAGCGGGCTTGATTCTCGGCGTCGGAGCTGAACGAGTCAGCGATGTCCTTCGCTTGGCGCGCGCAGCCGCCGATTGCGGTGCGGATGCTGTGTTACTGCCACCTCCTTCCTTTTTTCGATTTGAGTCGACCGATCTCGTAGACTTCCTGCGGCGCACAGGAGCAGATCTGCCTCTTCCAGCGCTCCTTTACAACATTCCGCAGTTCGCCAACAAACTCGGCATCGAGAATATTCTGCACTTGATTGAAACCGTGCCTAACATCATCGGAGTTAAAGACAGTAGCGGCCAGCTTCTCAACCTTCCCCTTATTCACGAAGCAAAAACCAGGACACCCATGATCTTTTTCATTGGTAGCGACGAGTTGTTCATTCAGGCATTGGAACATGACGCCGATGGAACCATTTCAGGCACCGCCAGCGCATGCCCGGAGCTTATGCTGGCTGCACACGAGGCGCATGGATCGGGACAGCAGGAGAGAGCCACGCTCCTGCAGGGCCAGATTGAAGAGTTTTGCGTCTCGGGTGCGGAGTTTCCCTCGCCGTGGACAATTAAACTGGCTTTGAAGGCGCGCGGGATCGACACAGGTGATTGGGTCTGGCCTGTGGGCGAACACATGCGACTGAAAATGGAAAAATTCCAAAAATGGTTTTCGGCCTGGAGCAAAACTTGCGAAACAACCTGGTCTGCGAGCGGGAACGAATCAATCGCGAACGTGAAGTGATCTGGTGTAGTGCGTCACCGGTTCGTTCCCATGTTCGGCGGGCCGTTTTGGAGTGCGGGAGCTTGCTCCCGCTTTCGGCTTGCGAGCTTGCTCGCACGCAATCGAGCATTTTCCGGGGCCGGCAAGCTGCCCTTCAATAAAGCGGCGGCCAGCCGCCGCACTCCAAAGGTTTTGCCATAAGTGAGGAAGCGTTAGCCGCATTACACTTGCATGTACTTTGCAGACCAATAACCCATTGCCCTTTTTCTTTTGCAACTGACCAAGAAAGAACCGAGGGCAAGAAAAAAACTGTCTCAACTGTCTCATTTGTCTCCATGATCTCATTCGGTTGTGCCACCATAGAAACGGTGAATTGTGATTCGTCCTGGTAACCGCACCCATGGCGAGCCGTTCCGTGTCCTCTGCGAGCTTGCAAGCTCCAAGACGAAGAGCACGGGGCATCGCCGGGGCCTCCGTGCTGAAGCTTTTTGTATCCCAGGGAGCAACGGAAGCGCAAAGGAAAAAGATTCCTTAGGGGGGCACTCATATAACCAATTGAAAACAAAGGACAATGATGACGAACAATTACCAACAATCTCCCGAAGTCCATTTATCTTAATGATTCTAAAGGAGTAATTGAAAGGAATTGTTGGTAAACCCCGAAGCCATAGAAAACAGGAAGGTTGGAGGAAAAATCGGGCCATAAATGCGAAATTGTTCGTCGAAGATGTGGCCTTTTGAGGACAAGTTCAGGTAGATGAACCGACGGCGTTTTCTGAAACAGGGTGCGTTTTATTCCAGCTTGATCGGTGGCCTGGGCTGGAATGCCAATGATCGCGCCAAAACCCTCGCGCCGAATGACGCTCAATCTTCCGCCTCCGGTGGGATGGATCTCAAGGGCGCGGTTGTCGTGGCGCCCGGCACTCTGTCCCGCCGGGAGCGCAAAGCCGTCCAGATGTTGGTTGAGGAAGTCGAGAAACGCACGGAAATCCGCTGGCCGGTGGTTGAGCGTTTGGCCGCTGGTACACGTCCTTCCGTCGTAGTGGGTTCTGACGACGCATTGAAGCACGCTGGCTTGCCACGTGCGCTCACGGCGGGGACGGAAGAGCTTGGCAGCCCCGAAGGTTATCGTTTGCGAACATTGAGCCACTCCGGCTCGCCCGTGATCCTCGTTTCGGGAGCAGGGGAGCGCGGTGTGCTCTTTGGAGTGGGCGGGTTGCTGCGCAGTCTTCGAATGTCGAGGGGCTCGGTTGCACTGAGCGCGCCCCTCCATGTTGCCACTTCACCAAAATATAGATTGCGCGGTTTCCAACTGGGCTACCGTCCCAAGACCAATGCCTATGACGCTTGGAACGTGCCGATGTGGGAACAATACTACCGCGACTTAGCGGTCTTCGGGGCGAACGCCGTGGAACTCATCCCACCGCGCTCCGACGACGAGCCGTGGAGTCCTCATTTCTCGCTGCCGCCGCTGCAAATGATGGTTCAGATGTCGCGCCTTGCCGACGAGTACGGGCTGGACGTTTGGATCTGGTATCCAGCCATGGACAAAGACTATTCCAACCCGGCGACGGTGCAATTCGCGCTGCGTCAGTGGGGTGAAGTCTTCCAAGCCCTGCCGCGGATCGACGCGATCTTCGTTCCCGGTGGCGATCCGGGCCATACCGCGCCCAAGATCATGATGGCATTGCTCGAAAAGCAAACGGAGAACCTGCATCGCTATCATCCTCGCGCGCAGATGTGGATGTCACCCCAGGGCTTTGACGAAGCCTGGATGAAGGAGTTCTTTGAGATCATCGATCAGAAGCCGGAGTGGCTTTCCGGCGTTGTTTACGGACCTCAAATACGCTATGACGTATCCGAATTGCGACGGCGGCTTCCGGCGCGATATCCCATCCGCCTTTATCCGGACATTACTCACAGCCTTGAGTGCGAGTTTCCTGTGCCCGACTGGGACTTGGCCTATGCCTTTACGGAAGGGCGTGAGGTGATCAATCCAAGGCCGATTGACTACGCCAACATTTTACGCCTTCAGGCTCCGTATTCCATAGGATTTCTATGTTATTCCGAAGGCTGCAACGACGACTCCAATAAGATGCTGTTGAGCTCGCTCGGTTGGGATCCCGCAAGACCGGTCATCGAAGTTCTACGCGAGTATAGCGCCTACTTCATTTCTGAACGCCTTCGCGATGGTTTTGCCCAAGGCATTCTAAGCCTCGAAGCAAACTGGAAAGGTCCGCTGATAGCGAATGAAAATGTCGATACGACGCTCGAACAGTTCCGGGACATGGAGAGTAGCGCCACGCCTTTCGAGCTGGAGAACTGGCGCTTCCAGATGGGGCTTTATCGCGCTTACTATGACGCGTATGTCCGGCGGCGGCTGCTTGCGGAAACGGAAGCCGAGGAGCAATCTCGTGCGGTGCTGGGTGAAATCCGGCGCGTGGGCGCGCGGCCCAAGCCGCTCCATATCGGGGCACGAAAGGTCGAACCGACCAGCGAGATCGATCTTGCAGAGTTGCTCAATCGAGCCGAGCAATGTCTGGATGATCCCCTGATTCATCCCCCGGCACGGGACTTGCGGACTCGCATCCTTGAACTGGGCGAGGCGTTGTTCCAGACCATCCACATGCAACTTGCGGTCGAGCGCTATCAAGCCGAAGCGGTGGAGCGCGCGGCCAATTTGGACACACTCGAGGCTCCCCTCAACAACGCTCCCTGGCTGAGGAAGCAGTTCGCCGACGTTCGCAAGCTTTCGTCTTACGACGTGCGGTATGACGCAATTGCAGAAATTCTAGATCGCACCGATCCCGGACCGGGCGGGTTTTACGATAACCTTGGAGACCTTTCGCGGCAGCCGCACTTGGTGCGCGGGTTAGGAGCAAAACGCGATCCGGAGTTTCGGCATACGGCTTTAGTCGGTCATGGCTACCCAAGTTGGGCCAGGATGGCCCTACCGATGGCGTGGAAGTGCTGGGCCGAGTCGATGTTCGATGGGGCGCTTCGAATGCAATACCACGGGCTCGATCCCGAGAGGAGCTACAAGATTCGGGTCGTCTACTGCGGCGACCGGCCCGACGTTAAGCTTCGACTCGATAGCAATAACGATATTCAGATCCACCCTCTCATCGAAAAGCCCTGGCCTCCTAGACCCTTAGAATTTGATATCCCGCCTGAAGCGACGCGGAGCGGCAGCCTTACTCTGATTTGGCATAGTGAATTAGGGCTAGGCGGTGACGGACGAGGCTGTCAGGTTGCGGAAGTCTGGCTCATGAAGAAATAGAATTCCCGTTGAAAGGGAAACGCGATGTCTGATCCACATGAACAAGCCGCCTGGGAAAACCCCGTTAGGAAGACGCTTCGGGAAGGCAAGCCGGTTGTCGGAATCACTCTAACCGTAGCTAGTCCGGAGATCGCGGCGCAGGCGGCGCAGATGGGTTTCGACTTTTTATGGGTCGAAATGGAACACAGTCCCATCACGCTCGAAACCTTTCGCAATATGGTGCTGGCAACACGAGGGCTGCAAGCCATCCCGTTCGCGCGGGTGCCGGTGAACGAGCTTTGGACGGCCAAGCGCGTCCTGGATGCGGGAGCCCTTGGCGTCATTTTCCCCTTCACCACCAACCCGGAGAAGGCTCGCCGCGCTGCGGCTGCTTGCAAGTATCCTCCCCACGGACGCCGGGGTTCAGGAGCCGGGCTCGCGACGTTCCGCTGGCCGGCGCCCGAGGGTTACTACGACTTCGCCGACAGGAACGTGATGGTGATCACCGTTGTCGAAGAGGTCGAAGCGGTGGAAAATATCGAGGCGATCGCGGCCACACCTGGAATTGATGTCCTTTTTATTGGGACGAGCGATTTGGCCTTTTCCTATGGACTGCGCGGCGATCAACAGCATCCCACCGTCCAGCAGGCAGTCGCCAGGATTGCAAGCGCGGCCAAAGCGAACGGCAAGGTCTTGGGCGCGCCTACCTCGGACCCGTCGCAAATTCAACGCTACATGGAGCAAGGCTTCTTGTTTTTCCAGATGGGGACGGAGCTTGGGTTTATGGCTCAAGGGGCGAAGCAGCTTTTAGCCACGCTGGGGAAAAATCTCCCGATGACCAAAGCCAAGACCCTTTACTAAGAGTTTTGATGGGCAACGGCAGGTACAAATGGTACGTCGTCGGGATGCTCTGGTGTATCTCGTTTTTCAATTACGCAGATCGCGAGGCTGTATTTTCGCTTTTTCCTCTGCTTCAACGAGAAATGCACCTGAGCCTTGTCCAGCTTGGGTTACTGGGATCCGCATTTGCCTGGGTATACGGTCTCGCTGCTCCCTTCGCCGGCGGCATTGTGGATCGCGTCCGTCGAAAGAGTGCTATTCTCGGCGGGCTCTACGCATGGAGCACCATTACCCTCTTGACGCCGCTCTCGCGCACGTTTCACCAGCTACTTTCCTTTATGGCCGCGGAGGGCTTGGGGGAGACTTTCTACTATCCTGGCTCGATGTCGTTGATCAGCGATTATCACGGCAAGGCAACCCGCTCGCGCGCGATGGGTCTGCACCAGACGAGCGTTTACTTGGGAACGATTGCAGGCGGATTTTTCGCCGGCCTGATCGGAGAGCGCTACGGCTGGCGCTGGTCATTCGTAAGTTTCGGCGCGCTGGGGATCCTCCTAGGTTGCGTTCTTATAGGCTCGCTGCGCGAGCCCCGAAGAGGCGCAACGGATTTCGCCGATCAGCGCCAATCCGTCGAGGGGCACTTGAATCATGAGAAAGTCCCAGTGAGCACATTGCTTGCCGTTGTCTGGAGAACGCCCAGCGCCGTGATGCTGATGGGAGGTTTTGCTTGTGCCAATTTCGTCGCTCTTGTGCTGCTCTCGTGGATGCCGAAGTTTGTTTACGACAGATTTCACTTGAGCCTGGCGATGGCGGGTCTCTCCGCCGTGCTTTTTGCCCAGCTATCGAGCATGATTGGCTCGCCGTTGGGTGGCTGGTTTGCCGATCTGCTCAGGAGAAGAATGGCCGGCGGGAGAATGTTGGTTCAAGCACTCGCCATGTTCTGCGGTGTTCCCTTCGTGATACTTTGCGGAAAAACAACGTCGATGGGATGGCTTATCGTCGCGCTAACGGCTTGGGGCTTCTTCAAGGGCCTTTACGATGCCAATATTTTCGCTTCGGCCTTCGATGTCATCCCACCCCAGGCTCGCGGTACGGCGGCGGGTTTCATGAATATGGTCGGGTGGCTCGGAGGTGGAGGCGTGGCTCCGGTTGCCATTGGATTTGTCGCGGAGCGTTACAGCCTGAGCACAGCAATTTCACTCGCCTCAATTGTTTATCTGGCGGCTGGAACGCTCTTACTCGTGGCGGCGGTGCGTTTTGCCCCCGTGGACACGGCTCGGTACGAACACGCCTTCGTGTCTACCGGGAGCTAGGTTCATGTCTCAGAAGGAGGTAGGAATGAAGAAGGCAAAAGTTGGCTTGTTGACGTTTTCCGACGGGCGCAAATTTGCGCACGAACTGCAATTGGAAATGAACCGTAACTTTCAGGAGCGGCTTAGGCAGCGGCTGGAGGCCACGGGCCGCTACGAGGTGGTTACCGGAGAGGAAATTATCTGGCACCCCGAAGTCGCGAAGCGGGAGGGCCGGCGGCTTCTTGCAGCCGGAGTCGAGGCCACAATCCTCAACTACGCGGTCTGGTGCTTTCCTCACCTCACCCTGATTGCTACAGAGTTTGCCCCAGGCCCTTATGTACTCTTCTCCAACATCAATCCGAGTTACCCGGGCATGGTTGGGATGCTGGCAGCGGCAGGGGCTCTGGACCAGGTAGGAAGAGCGCACATGCGCGTTCAGGGTGATGTGGCGGACGAAAAGGTGTTCGCAAAACTGGAGAAGTTCCTGAAGGCTTCGGTGGCGGTCCGCCGCTTGAAGGGAGAGACTTTTGGCCTTTACGGCGGCCGCCCGATGGGAATGTATACCGCTGTGGCGGATGCGGACCAATGGAAGCGGGATTTCGGAATTGATGTGGAGCACGTTGACCAGTACGAGATTATTCGTCGCTCGGACTTAGTGAACAAGGACGAGGTCGAAAATGCGTTCCATTGGCTCGAGAAGCAATTAGGGAAGAATATCCATTACGACGGCAAGAAGCTGACTCCGGAACTCCTGAAGCGCCAAGTTCGTTCTTACCTGGCGTGCAAGGAAATCAACGCGGAGAAGGGGGTCGATTTCTTCGGGATCAAGGCGCAACCGGAACTCACGGATCACTTCACCACCGAAGATCTCATCGACGCCTTTTCCAACGACCCTTATGACTGGGACGGACCGAAGGAGCCGGTAGTTTGCGCGACCGAGGCGGACATGGATGGCGCGCTCACGATGGAATTATTCAAGCACGTTACCGGAGAGCCGGTGCTCTTCGCCGATGTTCGCCACTACGATACTGAGGATGACTTTTTTGATCTCTGCAACTCCGGCGCGCACGCGACCTTCTTTGCAGGCCGCTCGAAACGCCCGGAAGACAATCTCCCCCGCGTTCACTTCTGGCCGGAGGTGTTCTATTTTCCGGCTGGAGGCGCTTCGGTGATGCACTTCGCCCAGCCCGGCGAGGTCACGCTCGCGAGGTTGACGCGGCGCAACGGTAAATATTGGATGGCGATTCTGCCGGCGGAGTTCGTGCTGTTTGACGAGAAAAAGAATTGGGCGAAAGCGGAAGCAACGACCAAAGAATGGCCGCACGCTTTCGCCAGACTGCGGGTGCCGGCCGACGAGTTCCTGGCTACGTACGACTCGAATCATACCCACGGCTGTTACGGTAACTGGGTCGAGGAACTCGTGAACATTTCGAATCTTCTGGGAATTGACTATCGAATCTACGCGTAAGCTTAATCGCTTATTCTTTCAGCACCCAAAACCCGTCAGGTGGAGGAAGCGGATGTTGAGGTTGCCATCGGCGGCTGTAATCAATGATGGCCGGACGGGGCGAAATGCGCTTCAAGGGCGGAGATGAACCCGGCCATCGTCGATTCACCCGCTTCGATGTCGACGTTCATGCCGAGCTCGCGGAGAGTCGCAGAAGTTACAGGGCCGATGGAGGCGATGATCGCGTCTGAGAGGCGGGCTCGGGTTTTCCCGGGGATGGGAAGCTTGGAGAAGTTCCGAGCAGTAGAGGAACTGGTGAACGTCAGGACCGCCGGCATCGGCGTGAGGAGCCTGTCGAGCTCTTCCGGCTTGTATTCGGGCGCCGCGGTATTGTATGCCTCCACAACTTCGACTCGCGCGCCCCGCTCCGCGAGAGCCCGGGGCACAAGGTCTCTGGCGACGCGGGCACGAGGAATGAGAAATTTCTTGCCGCGCAAATCGTGGGTCTCCAACGCTTCAATCAGACCTTCAGCGCGGTATTCTCTGGGAACGAAATCCACCCGAATGCCTGCGGCCGCGAACTCGGCGGCGGTGGCGGGGCCAATCGCGCCGATTTCAATTCCCTTCAGGTCGCGCACGTCGCGGCCTGCTTCCCGCAGGCGAGCCAGGAACTTGCGCACGCCGTTTACGGAAGTGACGAGCAGAAAATCGAAATCTTGGAGACGACGCACGGCATCATCGAGCTGCGCCCATGATTCAGGATCGTGAATTTCAATGGCAGGCAATGCCACGGGCTGCGCACCACGCGCAGCTAGCGCCTCGCGTAGCAGAGCGGATTGCTCGCGCGCGCGGGTGACGACGATTCTCTTGCCAAAGAGTGGAAGCCGCTCAAACCAGTTGAGCCGTTCGCGCAGATTTACCACGTTGCCCACCACGATCACCGTGGGTGGCTGAAGCTTTTGGGCGCGGCGGGCGATATTCTCCAGCGTGCCCGTAACAACCTCTTGATCCGGTGTAGTGCCCCAGCGGATCACGGCTGCGGGCGTGGAGGGCGCGCGACCGCGGGCGATGAGCGTGGAGGCAATCGCGCCCAAGTTGTGCGCACCCATGAAAAACACCGCCGTATCCGCACGCGTAACGTCAGCAACCTCGGCCGCCAGGCCGCTATGCTCATGGCCGCTTAGGAACGAGACGCTTGAGGCGTAATTGCGGTGAGTTAATGGAATGCCCGCATAGGCAGGGGCGGCGTGACCGGAAGATACGCCGGGTATGATCTCGAACCGCACGTCGGCGGCGGCAAGGGCTTCCGCTTCCTCTCCGCCGCGGCCGAAGATGAACGGATCGCCGCCCTTCAGTCGCACTACGGTTTCGCCGCGGCGGGCGCGCTCGATGAGCGTCCGGTTGATTTCCCGTTGCGTCACCGAATGGCGGCCGACGCGCTTGCCGGCGAAGATCTTGTGGCAGTCCGGGCGCGTGTAGGCGAGCAATTCTTCGTTGGCCAGAAAATCGTAGATGACGCAGTCAGCGCGCTCAAGCGCCACCTTGCCTTTGAGGGTCAGGAGGGTGGGGTCGCCGGGCCCGGCGCCTACCAGATAGACACGGCCTCGCATAGTGGACGGTTCGACAAAGCGCTGCTGTTGCGTTTGACGAGCTTGTCCACCATGTCGACTAGGGCGTTCGGCTTCTCATCCGTTCGGGACTGAGCGTCCGCGAGCCCGCGAATCTTCTGGTTGGTCTCGTCAAACCGGCGGTCGGTCTCTTCGCCGTGGTGGGCAAGTGACGAGGAGACGTCCATGAGTTGGCCGATGCGGGTAGCGTTGGATTCCGCTATCTTCTCAACTCGGGCAATTTGCTCGTCCAGGCGTACGACCGCCTGATTGTGCGCATGGAGCCAAGCCTCGTGTTTGGCCTGCATGTCCAGCATGAACTGCATCGCTTTTTCGAGGTCCATTGGCTAATTATACCCGGGCAATGCAAAGCAGCGTCAGGCTACGGTGGGCGCGTGGTGATAGACGTCCCAGCCTTTGTAGTTCGCCAACGCGTCAATGACGGCGCGGCCGTAATGGCTCCGATTGACCGAAACGTGGTGCTCGTAGCCGTTACTGCAGATGAACTGCATCAGGTCCTGCAGGCGAGGAATGCGTACCACTCCGTAGCCGCCAAAACTTTCGAGCTTGTCCGGAGTGATTTCGCCTTCGCCGGCGTAAGCCCTCATGCGGCCGTTCAAGTCGTCGGTCGAGATGCGGCAATACGTCAGCGGGCCGCTCTTGAGCCGTCCGACGACCGTGCCGAAGGTGCTCTCTTTGCCGATGGAAGCGGCGATAATTTCCTGGAAGTCCATCTGGAAGTCATCGAAGAAGTGCTTGGGAAGGTTCGAACAGTGGAAGATCACCGCCTTGTCCGGATCGTCGCCGTAATTGTTATTCCAATCGACGATGGCGCTGGGCGTTTCTGAGGCGAGTTGGAGGATGTACATGGCGAGCATGCCGATCATGTCCGTCTCGCAAGCGCTCGGAAGAAGGTTGTTCGACATCATGCTCATTAAGGTGCAGGGGACGACGCCGAAGAACTCTTCAAGCGCGGTCCAGCACTGGACGGAGCTTCCAACCAGGGCGTTCGCCTGCATCCACTCATCCACCACGACGCCGAACTTGGCCATCTTCAGAAGCGAGGCCGCAGGAACGCCGCGCGGGGAAACGTAGCCCTGGATGCCTTCAAGTTTCGACTTAACGGAGGCGGAATCGTCTTTGAGGCGGCCGACGCGGCCCAAGACTTCGGAGAGGTCCATCGTTTCGACGCTGATGCCGGCGTGTTCCATCAGCTTTTCGCTGAAGCGGACCGTGTTGAACGCCGCCGGGCGTGCGCCAATCACGCCTACGCGCGGCCCGCGCAGTCCCTTGACAATGCGGCAGGTGGCGGAGAACGTTTTCAGGTCTTCTTTGAAGGATTCGGCGGTTGGCGGCACCGTGTGCTGGCGGGTAAGCGAAAAGCGGATGCCGTATTGCCACAAATTGTTACAGACCGAAATTTTGCCGCAAAAGCTGTCGCGCCGTCCGCCCATTTTCATGTGCGCCGGATCGTCGGGGAATGCGTGAACGAGCACGGGCACTCCCAGGTCTGCCAGGCGCAAGGTGTTGGCAACAGCCTTCTCGTCACCGAAATTCGGCAGCGTCACGAGCACGCCGTCAATTTCATCTCGGTGCTCCTTGAAAAGGTCGGCGCACTTGCGCGCATCCTCGAAGCTCTCAACCACACCGAACTTAGTCTCATTAGGGCCGAGGCACACGGCGCCGTAATCTTCCTGCTTGAGAACGCGCAGCACTTCTTCTCGCCCGTCGCGCGCCAGCGCAGCGGGAAAGAAACCGCGGTTGCCTACCAACACTCCGAACGTCGCTGCCATGTTAGAAGACCCTCCTTACAATCTCACCACCAAAACACTGAGGCACAAAAAAAAGCGGAAGTCAGAAACACGGACCTGGAAGAATATATCATGCCCGGCCTCAGTCGTCAGCGTTAGCTCGCGCTACCATTCCGCCAGGGCTCCGTCTTCGTTGCGCCACGACGGACGATGCCAGTCCCCGGCCGCCTTTGCCGCGCGGATTTTTTCTTCATTCAGCTCGATGCCAAGGCCGGGGCCGGAAGGCGGCTTCACGTAGCCGGCTTCGAACGCGAAGATGGTGGGATCGGCCAGATAATCCAGCAGGTCGGCGCTGATATTGTAATGGATGCCAAGGCTTGATTCCTGGATGAAGGCGTTCGGCGTGCAGAAATCCAACTGCAGGCAAGCGGCGAAGGCGATGGGACCCAGCGGACAGTGCGGCGCGACGGCCACATCGTAAGCTTCGGCCATCGCGGCAATCTTTCGCACTTCCCAGATGCCGCCCGCATGGCTGAGGTCCGGCTGGATAATGTCAGCGGCGCCTTGTTCGAGAAGTTTTTTGAACCCCCAGCGAGTGTACATGCGCTCGCCTGTCGCGATAGGAGTCGAGGTGTGCTGCTGAATGGCGGCGAGCGCCTCGTTGTTCTCGGGCAGCACCGGCTCCTCGATGAACAACAGCTTGAAGGGATCGAGCGTCCGCGCGAGCGCCTTGGCCATGCCCTTGTGGACGCGGCCGTGGAAGTCGACGGCGATGCCAACTTCCGGCCCCACCGCTTCCCGCACGGCCTGAACCCGCGCGGCAGTTTCGTCCAGCTTCGCGCCTGAGTCGATCCATTCAAGGTTCGCCGTCGCGTTCATCTTAACCGCGCGGTAGCCGGCTTTCACTCGCGCTGCCGCGTCCTCGCCGGCGGTGGTTCCGCGATTACCACCGACCCAGACGTAGACCTTCAATTTCTCCCGTACCAAGCCGCCAAGAAGCTGATAGACCGGCTGGCCCAGTTGCTTGCCGCGTATGTCCCAAAGAGCCTGGTCGATGCCGGAAATCGCGCTCATCAGCACGGGGCCACCGCGATAGAATCCGCTGCGATAGAGCGCCTGCCACAGGTCTTCGATGCGGTCCGTGGGCTTGCCAATGAAATAGCCCGCCATCTCCTTGACGACCGCCTCTACCGGTCCGGTATGGCCTTCCAGCGTCGCCTCACCCCAACCGGTGATGCCCTCATCGGTGGTCATCTTCAAAAAGAGCCACCGTGGAGGCACGGTGAACAGCTCGATATTTTGGATTTTCATGGTCGGATTTTGGAAAAGCAAATTCGGTCTTGCTCAAATTTTTCTCATAAGCCGCTTGTTTTCAGCAACTTTAATGCACGGGAATAATTTAATACGTAACTTGCTTATATTCAATGAGATACATCAGTCGAGGGAAGCTGTTCCTCTAATGATTGTTTGTTTTCAATAACTTGAGGGCAATTTGTTCCTCAATAAACAGTCTTTTCTCTTCTTCACTCCTTTCCCGCTGTCTCCGCCGAATCCTAAGCCCTCGTGCCGCCCACTTGCGGGGAGGGGAACTACGAAGCGTCGCTGAAGGGCCATTTCCGCACCTCTGTTACTAGCCTATTATACTAGCGACCTGCGTGGCTGTACAGGAGAAACTCCAAAAGGTCACGCGTCCGCTCGACGCAGAGGCTCTTGACGGCCGGCGGCCGCTGCCGCGAGGCCAGATGTAGAAACATAACGAACCAAGCGAGAAAAGTAAAGACGCGGAAGCTCGGTCAGTTTCCGAGCCGAGGATCGCGGAGGAATCCGCTCTTCCGGCGGTCGGGACTGTTTGCGGGAAAGGCGAACGGGTTCGGCATGGCAGATTCGAATAATTCACACGTTCCAATGATCCGTTTCCAGGCACGCCGTAGGGATTCCGTAAACCCTGGCTGACAAAGCAGGAAGTATTTCACGTAAACACATATCTGGAAGCCTGACACGATCGGCCGCGTTTCCGGTTTGCCGGCTGTACGGCCAAGTGACCGAGAGCTGTGGGCAAGGCCGTGGCAACGGACTTGACGTCGCTACGCTTCTTCTATGCGGTATGAATGGGACGAAGCCAAGCGGCTATCCAACATTCAGAAACACGAGATCGACTTCGTGGGGATCGAGAAGGTGTTCGCCGGCAGCGCGCTCACGGTCTTGGACGACCGGTTTGGCGACGGCGAGTCGCGGTTTATCACGCTGGGCCTGCTACAGGGGAGCGTGGTGGTTGTCGCGTACACCGAGACCCCGCAGGTCATCCGAATCATTTCCAAGGCGACTAAAAATGAAGAAGCCAGTTACTTCAAGGAGATCGCGGACTGACTGGAAGCAAGTCGACGCGCTAAAAGACGACAAAATCAATCTCTCCGACACCTCTGAATTGACACCTCAAATGTTTGCCCGCGGTGTGGTGCGGCGGGGTCTGACGCCTGTGGCACGGAAAAAGCAGCTCACGCTACGAATCGATGGCGATGTGGTGGAGTGGTATAAAAGCCAGGGGTCAGGTTATCAGGCCCGCATCAATGCTCTCCTCCGCGCATACATGGAGGAACGAAAGAATTCATAAGCGGAGCGCCCCGGCGCGGCTTTGAGGCCACGAAGAAAATTCGGGCGGACGCGCGGAGCGGCGGATGCGAAGCAACACCAGAAGAATACTACCAAAAGCCCACATCCAGAAAACCGCTGGCAATGGCTACCCGCTTTTGACCCCACCCTGATTTACAGTGGACCCATCGAAGGCTTACTAACCGTGCACTGCGGTCGCCCGGAATACGCTTTTGGGGAGCATCCGCGGCGCACTTGAGGGGCCTCTAGCGTGAATTTATGTGAGCCCTGAGCGAGCGGGTTTGATTCGATGCTGAGCGATAGAGTGTGACGGGGGTGGGATGGGGCGTTTGATCTCTCTTATGTCGGTTGGATCATTGGCCGAGCGAAACCGGGCAGGCGCCGAATGCTTCATCACGGTGTCTACTCGTTCGGATATGAGTACCCCTGTCTCCGGCACGGAGGTTTTTTGTGTGGTATGCGCAGGCGTGGGAACGTGGCTGATTGAACATGGCCTGTTGAATCTAACGCGGAGGGCGCGAAATCTCAAGGTTATTGACCTCGCAATCGAGCGGCTTGCCTTCTGGAATGAGTACCTGAAAGCCGTGGAGGTCGCTGGTGATCGCCAGCAAATGAGGGATCGGGCTTTTGATCGAATCCTGCATGTTGTGGAATACGCTGATGCTGAATTGCAAAAGTTGTCATGGGTTCAGACGCAATGGAGGGCGATTGTCACAGAGCGGGCAAAGTCTCCGCGCAGGCGTCGCTTTCCCATCCGCGTGCCTGCATCAGTACGTGAATCGGATAAGCGTGCTTGGCGTCGTCACACCTAATCTAGCCGGATTATGGGGGCTTCTAGCGCTTGTTGGTGTGTCGATCGCTGTCTTCTTAATCGGGTCCTTGCCTGGATATCTTCAGCATGTGTGGTTAAGAATTGTCCCTGTAGTCTATTTCGAGGCTGCTGCCCTGTACTGTCTCTGGTCCTTTGACAGGCGTAGTCTCGATGCCGCGAGATTAGAGTACTCACTACCCACCGAACCTCCCAGATGGCCGATCCTGGATAGAATCTAAGGACACCTTACAGGGAATTCGAGCCGCCCGTGAGTGACCCCGCAGGGCCAATTGAACTAACCGAGCCCGCCTCACCAAAATCGTTACCGAAGCGCGGAGGCTCTGCGCGCCCTGAGAATGGGCAGGGATTGGCCGGTTAAGCGGCCAATGCGCGGATGTGGCAGGTGCCGGTTTCGGGTGTAGCGTCGGTTACCCAGAAGGGATCCGCGCGGGTGGTCAGGCTGGCAACTCTTCGCGTCCCCGGCCACGAAGCGCTTGTTTGTCACCTTGGAAAAGCCGTTTCGGCGATGAGCCTGAGTGTGCGGAGGCAGTTGGAGAGAAGAACGTGTGAGTTATTCGAATCTGTCATGCTGCCCTGAAAAGTCCGGGTCACCGACCACTCACCCGACTCGTTCCGCTCGCCACCCTCTCCCCCTGGGGAGAGGGTGCCCGACCCTTCGGTTCCGCCCAGGGTAGACTCCGGAGGGCGGGTGAGGGGGCATTCCCATGCTTGCGGGCTTCGCGAAGCGACATGAGCGACTGAGCGCAGCGAAGCGTCCCTGTATTCGCTTGGAAACAAAGTAGGGGATTCTTCGCGGAGCCTGCCCTGAGCGCCGGAGAAGCAAGTTTCTCCGCCTCGCGCGGCTCGGCGTCGGAATAACGCAGCGAAGGGCTCAGGATGACGAGTGCCGACGATTCTTTCACGCCTTCGAACTACTTGATTGAGAACGAAGAGGCGCGGCAAATAATGCCTGGAGGTTCCCACTTGGTAGGCGAGGCTTGATCGCGCGTCTTTTTATTTCATGCCGTTCAGGAGCGAGCCAACGATGCCTCCGACTACACCTCCCTCCACGGCTTGACTCTGTTGCGCGGGCATGTACTCCATGATCTCCTGCGCCAGCCTGGCGATGGGCAGCGTTTGCAGCCAGATCCTTCCCGGCCCGGTGAGAGCTGCGAGAAAAATTCCGTCACCGCCAAAGATCATGTTCTTGATTCCCGGCACGGTCGTGATTTGAAAGGAAACGCACGCCTGGAACGCGCCGACGTGTCCGGGATGGACCCGCAGAGTTTCGCCCGGTTGCAGGTCCTTCACGATCAACTCACCCGAAAGCTCAATCCATGCCGTTCCCGTTCCGCTGACGCGCTGCAGCAGGAAGCCGTCGCCGCCGAAAATTCCCGCCCCCAGCGATTGCTGGAAGCCGACGCTGAGCTGAATCTGTGGGGTCGCGCACAAAAAACCGTGCCGGTGAATCATGTATTCATTTCCCGCGCCAACTTCGACGGGCACAATGTGTCCCGGTAGTTTTGCAGCGAAGGAAACCGATCCGGGGGCGGCGATGGCGCGATACTCAGTCATGAAAAGCGATGCGCCGCCCGCCACGCGCCTCAGCACACCAAAGATGCCTCCGCCTCCGCCAAACTGCGTGTGCGTGGTTAACTGGATGGAAGTCGTCATCCAAGAAAGTTCACCGGCTTCAGAAATGACGGACTCGTTAGGATCAAGCGTGACTTCAAGCACCGGCATGGTAGTGCCGAGGATGCGATTCTGCATGGCAGACTCCCGTTTTGGATTGCACGCTGCCGGCGAGCTTTGAACTCGCGGCCAGCGTTCGATTTAAGTTATACCCTGAAATCGCTGCTTGACAAGGGATCACGGGGAGTGATCCATCAGCGCTAGCTTAACGGCAGCGCGCTGGCTGTGTGCAAGTCCCGCGAAGCGGGACACGGTGAATAGCCGTAGGTGGAACCTACGAACAGCAGGGAAAAGATCGATAAGCCCCGCCAGGGGCTGAATTTGGGGCATGGTGTGCGGCGGGGTACGACCCCTTCGGGGTCAATGTTGGCTTGGGCCTTCGGTTTCCGTAGGGTGCACCTACGGCTATTCATGGTGTTGCCCTTCGGGCAACCCTCGACGCCACCAGATCGTCAGGTTAGCGCCTATCGAGTGAGCGGCACGCAAGGGATGCTTCTTTTGCACTTGCCGCTTATCAGTTTGCGGGGAGATGAGCCGGCGAGGAGAAAGGAGTCGTGAGCATGACGAGCTAATCGCCGGCGGACCCAGCATACAACTGTCATATACAATGGAAAGCTGGGCTTAACAGATCATGCTCGGCATCGATTCCCGTATCGCGCGCTACGCGTGGACGGTCATAGCCATTGTCGCGCTTGCAGTTCTGGTCTTCGAGATCCGAGACACTCTCTTTGTGTTCGTTACCGCCCTGTTCTTCGCGTACCTGCTCTGGCCAATGCTTCGATATCTTGAGAAACGCGTCCCGGGCCGCTCGCGCGGTCCGGCGCTGGCCATCATTTACACAATCCTGATTGGCTTACTCAGCCTAATCGCTTTCGAGATCGGATCAAGAGTCCTTGCCGAAGCGAACAGCCTGGCTGCCAGGTTTCCGGAAATCGTCTCCAAGCTGAATGAGTCGCAAAAGACGACCTCGCCTCACCCGCTGCACTCGCTAAAGCAAGTGGTCATCCTGGGGATTCAAAAAGCCGTGGTGGAACACAGCCAAGAGATTGTCAGTTCCGTGCCCAAACTTGCGGTTAGAGCCGCCTCCGTCGGCGAAGTGATTCTCTTTATCTTGTTGATACCCATCCTGAGTTTTTTCTTCCTGAAAGACGGGTACGCTATTCGCGAGGGTTTCCTTTCCTTGGTGCCCGAGGGCCGCGCACGCCGGCAGGTCGAGGATGTCGCCGATCACCTGCACGTGCTGCTTTCGGAGTATATGCGAGCCCTCTTCCTGCTCGCTGCGATTGCGTTCGGGGCTTATGCGTTGTTTTTCTCGCTTATCAAACTCCCTTACGCGATGCTGCTGGCAGCGATGGGTTTCCCCTTGGAGTTCATTCCCATCGTAGGGCCGTTGGTCGCTTTTGGTCTCATCATGCTGGTCTCATTTTTTAGCGGGTACGGTCACCTCTTGTTGCTCGTAATGTTTTTGGTGATTTTCCGTGTCGTCCAGGATTATTTGATCTCGCCTCACCTCATGAGTTCCGAATTCAAATTACACCCTCTCATTATTATTTTCGGGGTGCTGGCGGGCGCCGAGGCGGCCGGGATTATTGGAAGCTTCGTATCGGTGCCCGTGCTTGCCTTCGCGCGGATTGCCTACCTTCGCCTCCGACGACGAAGGTTGGTTACGGTCGACGAATCCTCGGTCACCTCTTCCGGGTGGGGCGCCACGTTCCAGGCTATTCACTCGGAATTCGGAAATCGTATCGGTGCTAATTCGAGGCTACCGGGAGCCGCTTGCGCTGTTACAATGCCAGGGAGCCATATGGCCGGTTGAAGCCATTTTCGATTGGAGGTTAAAGAGGGGACGCAGATCTCCGCACTCGCTATGAAACTCAAGACTCTCGTCATCGTGCCCGTGTTGTTGAGTGGGGCCATGCTTAAGGGGCAGGCGGACCCCGGTCAGGTCAGGAGCATTCTGAGCGGGCAAGTGCAACCGCGGCAGGTGGTCACTTTCCAACTACAGCAATTTTTGATGCGCCACTCCCCGCAGCTTCCCGCGGCCACGAGCGCAGCGCAATGGAGGGCGGAAGCGCAGAAAATCCGCCGCCGTCTTCTGAGCGCTGTTATTTATCAAGGCTGGCCGGCGCAGTGGGTGAACGCTGCGCCCGACTTCCAAGACGTTGGTGCCGTTCCAGCAGGGAAGGGATACCAGCTCCATAAACTTCTGTACCAAATCGTTCCTGGCTTTTACATCTCGGCGCTGCTTTACGAGCCGGCACACCTGACCGGTAAGCTGCCCGCCGTCTTGAACGTGATGGGCCATTGGGGTAAACCCGGAAACGCGATGGAATTCAAACAGAAACTGTGCATTAACGAAGCGCTGCGCGGCATGATCGCTCTGAGCCTGGATTGGATTGATATGGGCGAATCTGCCGTGCCCGACAACGTCCACTGGTTTGCCTCAGAACTTGATCTAGTCGGAGCGAACGGCGTGGGACTGTTCTATTTAGCCATGCGGCGCGGGCTCGACTATTTGTACAACGATCCCCACGTCGATCACAGCCGCATCGCCGTCGTCGGAATGTCCGGAGGCGGCTGGCAGACGCTTGTCCTTAGCAGCCTCGACCGCCGCGTCGATGTGTCGATCCCCGTCGCCGGCTTCACATCCTTGAAAGGGCGATTGGAACGTTTGCCGGGCGAGCCCGGCGATCTCGAACAAAATGCGACGGACTTTCTGACGGTGGCGGATTACCCGACCCTGGTCGCCATGCGCGCGCCGCGTCCTACGTTGGAGATTAACAACGTCGAGGATGATTGCTGCTTCCGTGCGCCGCTGGTGAAGCCTTCCATCTACGACGCGGTCAAACCGTTTTTTATGCTCTATGGCAAGGGCGACGAGCTTCAATTCCATGCCGATACGGCAATCAGCGCCCACAACTTCGGCATCGGAAACCGCGAGCAGGTGTACCGCTTCCTGGATGAGCACTTCGGTTTGCGGGAAAGCTCACGCGAGATTCCCGTTGGTGAGGACATCAAGACTTACGATCAACTTGAAGTTAGCTTGCCTCCTGACAATCTCACCATCCTCAGCCTGGCACGGAAAATGGCAAGCGAAATCCAGCGTTCGCCCATTCCTTCAGGTTCGACTGAAATGGCCGCGTGGGCCAAAGCCGGCAGGGCGAGACTGGCGGAGGTTGTGCGCCTTCATCCGGTTGAGGTGCAGCACGCGTGGCTGGAATATGACACCGATCACAACCAGGTGCAATCAGTTTCTTACCGCTTCGAAATGAACAACGGTCTAGGCGCGACGGGCGTGTGGCTGAAGCAAGCCTCCACTCCGAAAGGCGCTCCGCTAACGATCGTTCTAAACGACGGTGGCTTCAAAGCCGCGGCTGCTGAGCGCCGGCAGAGACTTTTCGAAGTTGCCGACCGCATGGAGCGCGGCGAAGAAGTGCTGGTGGCGAACCTCCTTTTTACCGGAGACGATTCTCCGGATCAGCCGGCGCACCTTTTCACCGAGATGCTTGCGGCTGCCGGGGAACGTCCGCTCGGCATGGGAGCCGCTCAGCTCGTGGCGCTCGCACACTGGGCAAGGAAGAGATGGTTGCCGCCACGAATCCGCGTGGAAACGTGTGGCATCCGCACCGAAATGATTGCGTTGGTTACCGCGGCGCTCGAGCCGAACCTGTTTTCCGAAGTTTCGATTACGGGAGGAATGCGCAGCCTCAGCTATCTGCTCGATAAGCCGGTGGGGTATGAGGAGGCGCCTGACCTTTTCTGCCTCGATCTCTACAAAGATTTCGATATTGACCGGCTTGAACTGCTCGCGCAGCCGGCGCGGGTGGTGACGCATGACAACTTAGAGCTAACGGCCGAGGCCGGAACTGCGGGCGGGGAATAGCGAACGCACGCGGGCGCAAGCATTTCGGTCCGAGACCGCGGACGGAATTCGCGGTCTCGGACGATTTCGGAGACAGGCCGGAAGTTGCTGAGATGGAGTGTCTTGTGGATCTGGCGCTGCTTTCGTCGCCGGTTGCGCCGTCCGATGGCCGCCGATCTGAAGGTGGGCGCAGTCCCGCCGGAATAGGTCCAGCCTACAAGTGAACCGTTCTCTAAGGTCAATTCCCCAGTCCCCTACGGCTATCTAACCAATAGTAATTACGCAGCACAGGCAGAATTTCTCCAGCTTGAATCGACCTTTGGCGCATAACTCAAAGTAATTAAAATCCTTATGGTTTGGAACCCCTGTTGCTGTATTGATTATCGACGATGTTATTGAATGAGCGCCCTAAATAAGGAGGAAAATGAAAGTCTTCCTCTTGCTGCTGTCGGTTTTTCTGGCTCCGACGGTTGTGGCTGCGTTTGACTCACCGGACATCGGCGCTCTTTCCGCCGGGGTTGCCAGATTCTTTTTCTTCGTGGTGCCCATCGCTTTTGCCGTAGGATCAGCAATCGGGTTGGGCTCCCGGTACAGGGCCTGATGGCGGCCAAAATCTGGTGCTTGCGGCGCAGAAGCGCTCCTCTTCCGAATCAGGCGCGTCCTCAGTGTTCCCCTAAGGTTGACGTAATACGTGCCTGCAATGAAGGTGAGGAAAACCGCAAGGCGTGCCTATGAAGGTTGAAAGCATTTCCCGACAGTCATTGTGGAGCGCCTGGAACAAACGCCTGAAGGCGCTGAGAAACGTTCCCCCGGTGCTCCGAATGGTATGGGACTCCGGACGAGCGGTGGTCGCGGCAGATGCGGCACTTCGCCTGCTTCTGGCGCTGATTCCGCTGGCCATGCTGTACGTCTCCCGATGGATTATCGGCGCGGTTGATCGGCATGTCCACGGAAGCGGGCCGTTGGTGGCGTGGTTCTGGTGGATGGTGGCGCTCGACTTCGCACTGGCGGCGATCGGCGCCCTCCTGAGCCGTACGGTCGACTACTGCGATGCGTTGCTCGCTGACAAGTTCACGCTTTACATCAGCGTGCGAATCATGGAACACGCCTCTAGCCTGGATCTTGCCTCCTACGAGGATCCGTCTTTTTACGACAAAATGGAGCGAGCCCGGGTCCAGGCGACGGACCGCTTGGGAATGATTCAGGCCACGGGCCGCGTCTTGCAGCAAGTCATGACAACCGTTACCCTTGCGGTCGGGATTTTGCTTTACTCGCCTTGGCTTCTCCTCGTGCTTGTCGCGTGCGTGGTTCCGGCATTTCTTGGAGAAAGCCATTTCGCCTTTCTGGGATATACGCTCGCATTCGAGCAAACGCCCGTTCGCCGACAGCTGGACTACCTTCGGGCGCTTGGCTCTAGCAAGGAAAGTGCGAAGGAGCTGAAGCTATTCGGGCTTCGATCATTTCTGACCGGCGAATACACGAACCTTTCGAGGGATATCTACCGCCAAAACGTCTCCTTGGCCAAACGCCGGCTATGGGGTGTAGCTGGACTCTCCCTGCTGAGTACGCTGGGCTACTACGGTTGCTATGCGTGGGTTGTCTACGAGACGGTGGCGGGCGGACTTAGAGTTCAGGACCTTATTTTCTTGGCGGGAGCTATTGCCGGGGCCAGCAGCAACATTCAACAGGTTTTCTCGACGCTTTCGAGCATTGCCGACCAGGCTCTTTTCCTCACGGATCTGATCGACTTTTTCGCCACGCAGCCCACCGTCCGGTCAAAGCCCGGCGCGTTGCCCGCTCCGCGCCTGATCCGCAGTGGATTCGAGTTTCGGAAGGTCACCTTCGTCTATCCGGGGACTTCGCACGTGGTACTGAAAGACCTGAATTTCCGGCTGGAACCAAGTGAGAGAATCGCGCTGATCGGCGAGAACGGCCAGGGAAAAACGACCATCGTCAAGCTTCTGACCCGTCTGTACGATCCCAGTGACGGTCAAATCCTTCTGGACGGCATAGATCTGCGCGAGTACGACTTGGACAGCCTCTGCCGGCAGATTGCTGTTATTTTCCAGGATTTCGTGCGATACGACCTGACCGCTGCCCAGAACATTGCGGTGGGCCAAATTGAAGAGAAACAAAATGGCGCGCGGATTGAAGGCGCTGCCCGGAAAAGTCTTGCGCACGGAGTCGTTGCGAGGCTTCCCCTAGCCTACGGACAAATGCTGGGACGGCGGTTTGAGGGCGGAGTTGACCTCTCCGGCGGCGAGTGGCAGAAGCTGGCGCTGGCGCGCGCCTATCTCCGGGATGCGCAGGTGCTGGTGTTGGATGAGCCGACGGCTTCGCTGGATGCGCGGTCGGAACACGAGGTCTTCCAGCGCTTTGCCGAGCTGACGGAAGGGAAAATGGCTCTGCTCATCTCGCATCGGTTCTCAACGGTTCGAATGGCGGACAGGATTCTGGTACTGGCGGACGGGAGCATCGCAGAGGAAGGCAACCATTCCAAATTGGTTGCGCAGGGAGGGCTTTATTCTGAGATGTTCGAACTTCAGGCCTCGCGCTACCGCTAGCTCCGGCGCTGCAAGCTTCACCTCAGGTGACCTGCTTGGCCGTCGTCAATGCGCGGCTTGACTCGTCCGTCAAAACCCTTTCACCTGTCCCATCGCCAGCCGGCGCGCAAAAGGAGCCGAGTTGAGACGGCGCGAACCGTAGTACGGCTTGAGTTAACCACCACCCGGGGACGAAGAGCAGACCATGAATTTCAAAGAGGGCGCATCAATCCACATGGTTCCTCCTTCTTCACCTCCCGTGGCAGAGGAGGCGGGAGCCAGCGACCGGCCTACCAACTTATTAACAGCTAAGGAAGACCTCTGCGAGGAAGCGGCAGGGCAGGCCCTTCGCTGGGAGCTGCTTCCGAAAAGAAAGCGCTGTTCCATTCTTCGAGTGAAGTGGAAGGAAGCTCGCAAGTCGATCAAACGAACTATCCGTGAGGTTCGTCATGCTCATTCGATTTCGGCCCCGTTATCCGATTCGGCGCACTGGCTACTCGAAAACGAAAGATTTTTCGAAATAGCCTTCCGTGAGACCGAAGACCTGAAAAAGCAAACTGAGAGCCTTCCGCAAATCCAGGGCAGGGATGAGCGAGGGAAGCGGATACCCCGTGCCTATGCGGCTGCAAGATCGTATCTCCAGGCTGCCGGGTTCAGTTTTAACTTGGTGGCCTTCGAAACCTACTTCGACTCCGTCCAGGAGCAGGCTCCCTTTGAGATTGGCGAGTTGTGGGCTCTGCGTCCTCTCGTGCTGTTACTCCTTCTGGAGGAAATCGCCCTGGCGACGGTGCGCCTCCGCCAAAGCGTCGTCCACACAAGTGGCGGGCGGGCTAGCGAATTAAACGTCCCCGTCTCTCACCTGATCCTCGCTTTACGGTCGTTGGCGGACACAGATTGGACGAAAGTCGTTGGGTGCTTGAGCGACGTGGAGCGCGCCCTCTGCCAGGATCCCGCTGGCGCCTACGCTCGCATGGATTTCGAAAGCCGTAACCTCTACTGGCAAGCTATTCAGGAACTGGCCCGCCATTCGCAAGTCAGCGAAAGAGAGATTGCGCAAAAGGCCATAGCTTGCTCGCGTTCCGCTGCCAACCGGTCGGCTTTTAAGACCCGGTTGATCGAACGCCGTAGCCACGTTGGTTATTACGTGGTGGACCGCGGCAGGCTGACCTTGGAAAGGCAGATCGGATACCGCCCGCCGTTTTCCAGGCAAGTGCAGAAAGCAGTCCAGCAAGTTCCGGATATTTTCTATCTGGTTGGAATTGAGGTAGTAACTTTCGCGATTGTGACCTTCATTCTCAGTGGCCTGCCGCCGCATGTTCCCATTCTTTGGGCGGCTCTGTTCCTCTTGATTCCGGCCACAGAGCCGGCGGTCGGAGTGGTGAACCAGTTCGTCTCGCTTCTGTTACCGCCCCGACTGCTTCCCAGATTGGATTTTTCACGCGGCATCCCGGAAGACTGCGCTACCGTCGTCGCGATTCCTACGCTCATTATTGACGAGCCGCAGGTTCGGCAGCTTGTCCGCGACTTGGAAATCCGTTACGTGGGAAACCGCGACCGAAACCTGCACTTCGCTCTTCTTACCGACTCCCCGGATTCGCCTCAACCCGTCGACGAGTGCGACCGGCTGGTTGACCTCTGTTCAGAGTTGATCGAAGACCTCAACGGGAGATATCGGGGTCAGCGCGGGGGCGGCTTCTTTCATTTCCACCGTCACCGTGTCTACAACCCGAGCGAGGGCGCGTGGATGGGCTGGGAAAGGAAGCGCGGTAAGCTGCTCGACTTTAACAATCTCCTGCGCGGAAAATATGACAGCTTTCCGGTAAAGGTCGGAGACCTGTCCGTGTTGTCCAACGTGCGCTACGTGATTACTTTGGATGCTGACACTCAGTTACCTCGCGATTCGGCCCGGCGCATGATCGCGACCATGGCTCATCCGCTCAATCGGGCCATCGTCAATCCCTCGACCAACACCGTCGTCGAGGGATACGGAATTCTTCAACCTCGAGTAGGCATCAGCGTGCGGTCAGCCCATCGATCGCGTTTGGCCAACATTTATTCCGGGCAAACGGGTTTTGACATCTATACGCACGCTGTTTCAGACGTCTACCAGGACCTCATCGGCGAGGGCAGCTTCACCGGGAAGGGCATCTACGAGGTTGATGTTTTCCAGCGGGTACTCTCCGGCCGGTTTCCGATCAACGCCGTTCTGAGCCACGACTTGATTGAGGGCGCTTACGCCCGAGCCGGCTTGATCTCCGATGTTGAACTCATTGATGACTATCCTTCGCATTTCATCGCGTACAGCCGCAGGAAACATCGTTGGGTGCGCGGAGACTGGCAGATCATGCGCTGGGTGCTTCCGCGCGTCCCTGGCCCCTCTGGGAATCATGTTCCAAATCCTATCAGCGTCATGTCGAGCTGGAAAATCTTGGATAATATGCGCCGCAGTCTGCTCGAAGTGGCGACCTTTGCGCTCCTTCTTGCCGGCTGGCTGTTTCTGCCCGGCGGAGCCACGAGGTGGAGTGTAGCCGTTCTGGCTTTACTGTTGATTCCGTCCTACCTTCGGCTGGTCTTGTCGCTCGCGCGGATCTTCCGGGTGAAAAACCTGACGGGCTACCTCGGCGAGGTGGGCGAGGCATTTGTTGCGGATCAGGTTAACGTCTTCATGCTGCTGGCGTTCCTTTCGCACCAAACGTTGGTCACTGTGGACGCCATCGTCCGCACCATCGTGCGCGTGACGATTACACGGCGAAAACTGCTGGAGTGGGAAACTACGGCTGAATCTGAGCTTCGAAAGTGCCAAAGAACTCCAGTCGATCTCTATCTCGCGTGGACGCCTGTTGTTTCCCTGGTCATTGCGGGCCTGCTAGCCGTTGTTCACTCCAAGGCTCTGTTGGTGGCGGTCCCTGTTCTGACGCTGTGGGCGTTTTCTGGACCACTGGCAGAATGGTTTAACCGGCCAATGAGGCCGGCCAAAAGCAACATCGACAAGAGTGACGAAGTCTTCCTGCGTATGAGCGCCCTTAGAACCTGGCGCTACTTCGGCACCTTCGGCGAGGGCGAAGCGCGCTGGCTGATTCCTGACAATTTCCAAGAAGAGCCTTCCGCTGTGGCCCAACGAATTTCTCCGACGAATATCGGCCTGCTCTTGAATGCGCGGCTTGCTGCGTGGAGTATGGGCTACCTCAGCTTGACCGAATTCGTTGAGGACACCGAAAAGAGTCTGAGCACGCTCCGCCGCATGTCCCGCTACCACGGGCATTTCTTTAATTGGTATGATCTTGAAAGCCTTGAGCCTCTGAATCCTCTCCTGATCTCCACTGTCGATAGCGGCAATCTGGCCTGTTGCCTGTGGACGCTAAAGCAAGGTTGCCAAAAGCTGATTGACGGGCCGGTGTTCGGAGTCCAGTTCTGGGAGGGGATTCAAGATCACTTGCAAATGATTTTTGAATGCGCTCAACGGCCGGCATCTGACCACTTCGCTGGCCTGCTCGCCGGCAGACTGAAGTCCTGGCTTGACCGGCCCGCCAAAGACGTTTCAGCATGGATTCAAGATTTGCCAGAACTCGAGCGGGGTTTGTCGCGGGTGCAAAACGAGTTCCTTAACGGTGCGCATCAGGAAGTTTCAGAGCTTCAATTCTGGGTGGGGGAAGCCTGCTCCAGGCTGGCTCATGTGCGGAAAATGACGAGGAGTCTGGTGCCTTGGCTATTGCCGGACTTCCGGGAGTTGCCGGAATACTCCCAACTCGGAATTTCTTCAGATGTGAGCAGCCTGACCGTGGCAGCTTTGCCGGAGTTGCTGCATTCCCTGGAAGCACGCCTCAATTCCATCTGCCAAGACGACCAGGCTGAAGAAAAGACGGCCGCAATGGCGGAGTCGATCCGGTCGCTGATCCCCGCCTGCCTGCGTGAAGCGGAAGATCTTGGCCAGCGGCTCAAAAATCTTGGCGAACAGGCAGGCGCTCTGGTCCAGGAAATGGATTTCGGCCTTCTTTATAATGCGAACCGAAAGGTACTGTCGGTGGGCTATGACGTCGCAAACCAGCACCTCGAGAAAAGCTGCTATGAGTTGCTAGGCTCGGAGGCGCGAACGGCGGCATTTATCGCCATCGCCAAAGGTGACGTTCCGCAGGAGAGTTGGCTCCATTTGGGCCGCGCTCACGCTCGATATGCGGGTCACCGCGTGCTGCTGTCCTGGTCAGGGACGATGTTCGAGTACCTTCTGCCCGCCCTATGGATGAGAACTTATCCTCACACGATTCTGGACCAGACGTTGCGTGCCGTCGTCCGCTGCCAGCGGGCTGCGACAAAGAAGAAGCACATCCCGTGGGGTATTTCGGAGTCAGCCTGCAAACACCGGGACAGCTCCGGGATTTATCAGTATTATGCTTTTGGCTTGCGAAGGCTGGCGATGCGTCCGAAGACGTATAAGGGCCTGGTTATATCGGCATACTCATCGTTCCTTGCGCTTCAAGTGGACGCTCCGAATGCCTTAAGGAATCTTCGTTCTATGAAAAAACGAGGCTGGGTTGGGCCCTATGGATTCTACGAAGCGGCCGACTTCACTCGGTGCAATCTGGGAAACGGAGAAGAGCCTGAGGTGATCCGCAGTTGGATGGCCCATCATCAGGGAATGATTTTGCTTTCGATCTGCAATTTCCTATCGGATTCTCTGATGCAGGACCTCTTTCATTCCGAACCGATGGTGGCTGCGACCGAACGCTTGCTGCATGAGCTGCTTCCCAGAACCGTTCGCGTCGACCGCTTTGAGCAGCAGGAAGTTCCGGAAACGTGACCTGGCTGACGCCCTTACATCGTGCCTTCCGCGACAATTACACGAATTCAATCTCTCAAGTTGCGTTATCATCGCCGGGTGAGGTTTTCCGTTCTGAACTGGCATCATGCCGTGGAAGATTCGGCGACACTCCCCTCACCCAACCATCGGCCGGGTTTTTCTCGCCAGGGAGGGAGCCCTTATCGTGCTTTTCCGGAGCCCCAGAGCGCCACGAAGACTCGTCGGCGCGGGCTTTGGTTCGTGTCGCGTCCACTCCTTCTGGCTATGCTCGTGCCCCTCGAGTTGGCGTTAGCCGCGTATCTCGAGGCGGGCCAATCCAAATCGTCGGCGCCGGTCATGGAAACGATTTCGATTAATGTCCAAACCCCAGTCCATCCCTTTCCTCATTATTGGGAGCGCATGTTTGGCTCCGGGCGTGCCATCCTCTCGCTGCGTGAAAGCTATCGAAACGACCTCCGCGCGGTGAAAGCAGCCACCCGTTTTGAGTACGTCCGGTTTCACGGCATCCTTGACGATGAAGTGGGCGTTTACAGCGAAGACAAGCGCGGGAACCCCGTTTACAATTTCACCTACGTCGACCAGATCTACGACGGGTTGCTCGCCGAGGGCGTCAAGCCGTTTGTCGAGCTCAGCTTTATGCCTCGCGCGCTGGCGGCGCAACCCATCCGGCATCCCTTCTGGTATCATCCGTACACCTCACCGCCGAAGAGTTGGAAACGCTGGGGAGATTTAGTTGAAGCCTTGGCCCGGCACCTGGTGAGCCGTTATGGAATCAACGAAGTCTCTCAGTGGTACTTCGAAGTATGGAATGAGCCGAATATTGACTTCTGGTCCGGAAACCCAAAGGAATCCACCTACTTCTACCTTTATGACGTTACAGCACGCGCCATCAAGCGCGTGAGTCCGCGGTTGCGCGTGGGTGGGCCGGCTACGGCGCAGGCGGCCTGGGTGAGTCGGTTCATCCAGCACTGCGTGCAAGAGAAGGTCCCAGTGGATTTTGTCTCGACCCACATTTACGGAAACGACAGCCCTGAAAAAGTGCTCGGAACTCACCGGGCGGTTCCGCGCGATCAAATGGTCTATCTGGCAGTCAGGAAGGTTCACGATGAAGTGAAAGCTTCGCCCCGGCCGAATTTACCGATCATCTTTTCGGAATTCAACGCGACGTACCTGAACCAAGTTGACGTGACCGATTCGCCGTTCATAGGACCTTGGCTGGCACACACCATCGCCCAGTGTGACGGCCTCGTTCACATCCTCAGCTACTGGACGTTTTCTGACGTGTTTGAAGAGCAGGGCGTGGCAAAGAAGCCGTTCTACGGAGGTTATGGGCTGATCGCTGTTGGGAATATCCCTAAGGCCGCGTTCAACGATTTCAAGCTCCTTCATGAGCTTGGGTCTGAACGCCTGGAGTTGAACTCAGACTCCGCTCTGGCCACGCGGCGGGCGGATGGTCGGCTGGCCATCGCCGTGTGGAATTACTCGCCGGCGAAGCATGCTGGGCCTGCCAGGCGCGTGACGCTTGAGCTTCATGGCTTCCATGGCAAGCCTGTTGCCAGTATTCAGATTGTCGATTCAAGTCACGGTTCTCCTCTTGCCACGTGGGAGGCTATGGGCCGACCGGCCTTCCCAACCCGGAAACAGCAGGAACAGTTGCGAGCAGCAGCGCGGCTGGCCACGCCCCGGCGAGTGAGCTTACAGCCCGGCCCCCCAGCCGGATTAACTTTGACTCTGGCACCCTACGCGCTGGCGTTGGTAGAGGTAGGCGAATAATGACGGTACCGGGCCATTCGACCTATAGAGGCTCGCAAAACATAGTGACTACTATTGCTGTAGCGGCGCTCATAGAGCGCCGCTACAGAAAACGATGCCACTATACTTTGCGAAGCTCCGTAGAGACCCCTACAGCAAAGGCGCGGAAGTGTTGGACCTCACACGACAACGTGCAGCCGATCCGCTGGCGCCTCTTCATAATGTGACGGGGTCGCCACGGCACAGGATCGTTTGCGAAACGAGTTGACGTAAAATATTTCCAGATGAGTCGTGGCGGGAAGGTGGCAGTTTGGATGAGCGTCATCGCGGCTGCCGTGGGTGGTTTAGCCGCAGGCCTTCTGATCCGTCGTGCCAACAGGAGACCACCGCTGACGTTAAAAGGGGCTGTCATCCGCAAAGCTGTCCAGGCGGACAAAGAACTGCCTGTTTCCGGCGCGGAAGTAACCGCCAGCAACGGCCTGGTGATTACGTCCTGCAAGTCAGATTCTTCGGGTTTCTTCAAGCTCACGTTGCCAGGCGGCAGGAAATCCAGCGAGCCCATTATGCTCCTGTTCCAACGCACCGGCTACCGGCCGCTTGGTCTCAAGGCAACCTCGGCGGCCAGGCTTTACGTAGCGAAAATGGATCCTGCGCACCCGCAGTCGAAGGTCACGCCGAACGCCCACCAAGTGACCGTATCGAATATCGCAGTGCGATATTCCGTGAAGACGTTGACAGAAGTAAACGTAGGCAGTTCGGTCAAAACGTTTCAAGTGAGGAACACTGGCAACGTGCCTTGCGAACACCGAAGGCCTTGCTCACCGGACGGCAAATGGAAAGCTGCGAGAGGTTCCGCGTCACTGGACGCCGGACAAGGAAACGTGTTCGGCGATGCGAGAGTCTCCTGCATCGCGGGACCTTGTCCCTTCACAAGGATCGTGACTCACGGTTTTCCCGGCGGCACGCGCACCCTCAGCGTCACGGCGCTCGATTGGTCTGATACCACGACGTTCTTACTGGAGGCCGAGGTCTTTCATCCCATGGCCAGCGCGGGAGTACGTAGATCGTACCCGGTGATCTTCGGACGGGTTCTGCATTTCACGGTGCCGCCTTCCGCCGAAGGAGTGTGCATCGAGGCAGATGTCGACGGAGATTCCATCATTTTCCCGCTTGGGCCGAATCCCAGGCTGCAGTGGGCAAACTGTCAGGTCAGTGGCAACCAAAATACAACGCAGGTCTTCCGCTGCGAGCTTACACCCGGTTACCGCTTCTGACCGGCAGACGCATTGAGGCCGCGAAGCATGTGGGGAAAATCTTTTTCTAATACAAACGCACTTGGCGGTGGTACGTTTGGCTGTAGCGCCGGTGTCCTCACCGGCGGATCTAGCGGCGATGAGGACATCGCCGCTACAGCGTTATCAGCTCGCTTACTGCGTTTGTAATAGAAGCCTGAAGGTGGCCAGCATAAGATACGTGGACGGGCGAGGGGATAGCCGCCAATTGCGTTCGCGCCGCGCCGTGTTGCTGCAGCTCCTGAGCGCGGGCGTGAGTCTGCCGTTGGCCGGACGCGGGATACTGCCTCAAGTTGTGCAATCCGGCACGCAGTCCCGGACGGCCGCGCCTCCAGCCAAAACGAATCTCTCGAAGGATGATGACCAGTTTTTAGAAGACCTGGAACGAGCCAATTTTGGCTTTTTCTGGGAACAGGCGAGCCCGCATACCGGCCTGGTGAAAGACCGCTGCAACGTACGCGGCTCCGACCACACCGTAGTCGCAAGCATTGCCGCGACGGGGTTTGGATTAACGGCTCTGTGTATCGGCCACAAACGCGGCTATATTTCGCTCTCGCAGGCTCGCGGAAGGGTGCTTGCTACGTTCCGCTTTCTCTGGAGGAAGCTTGCTCAGCACCGGGGCTTTTTCTTTCACTTCGCAAACGTGAACACGGGGGAGCGGCTGTGGGATTCCGAGGTCTCGTCCATTGATACGGCCATCTTGTTTTGCGGGGTTCTTACGTGCCGGGAGTATTTCCAGGATTACGAAATTCGCCATTTGGCGTTCGACATCTTCAACCGCGCCGACTGGGGGTGGCTGGCGGAAGATACGCCTCTTTTGTCACAAGGTTGGATGCCAGAGATCGGCTTTCTGCCGAGCCGTTGGGATGACTACAGCGAACTCATGATGATGTACCTGCTGGGAATGGGAGCCTATTCCCGCCCGTTGCCGCCGCAGACCTGGACCTCCTGGAAACGGCTTACATTCCAATATGACGGTCTTCGGTATGTCGGTTCATTCGCTCCTTTGTTCGTACATCAGTACTCAGAGGCATGGTTTGACTTCCGCGAGAAATGCGACCAATACGCCGACTATTTTCAGAATTCAAAGGTTGCGACCGAAGCCCATCGCCTCTTCTGCCTGGCGCTGGCGCCGCAGTTTCCCGACTACAGCAATGACCTGTGGGGCATTACGGCTTCAGATTCGAACTCCGGCGCTTACGTGGTCTGGGGAGGTCCTCCCGAAATGGGACCGATTGATGGCACCGTCGTGCCGAGCGCGGCGGGAGGGTCGCTGGCCTTCCTGCCGGAGTCTACGATTCGCGTCCTCCGAAACATCAAAACGCGCTACGGAGCCGGCGCCTGGAGCAAATATGGCTTCGTCGACGCCTTCAACCCACTCACGAAGTGGTACGACCAGGACGTCATCGGAATCGACACTGGAATCACCATGCTTATGGCTGAGAATCTGCGCACAGGATTTGTCTGGGAGACGTTCATGAAGAATCCGGAAGCGAAGCGCGGCATGGATCGCGCTGGCTTCAAGCCTTACCAGCCATCCCTTGCGTCCGGGATGCAGTCACCGATCGCCTCCGGCGGTTGATGGCAAGCGGCTTCACCCGTGCCTCCGCGAAAGCATTGGATCAACCTTGGTCGCGCAGCGCCGCCCGGTGGCGGAGTACATGTGCGGCGTCGATGGGCTCGATATGGTTCTGTTTGTCACCTTTGCAAGCGAACCGTCAGGGTGTATGGTACAAAGTTCAGGACGCCCAAGCAGAAATCCTGGTCAGCGCATCTGCATAGAGAAGGGAGAAATCAGGTGACGTCCGTCGAACGCGTGCAGGCAGCGATCGAGCTGCGCCCGCCGGATCGGGTGCCGGTGGACCTTCACAATTTCCAACCCGCCGCGTACGCCACGGGACTACCGCTGGGTGAAGTTTTCCAAGACGGGGGGCTGCTGGCCGAAGCGATGTTGAAGGCGTGGCGCGAGTTCGGCCACGACATGATTCTGCTCGAGAACGGGACAGCCTGCAACGCTCAAGCGTGCGGGATGGAAGTGATCTACCGCGACCAAGCGGCTCCGGCCACGGGCAAGCCTTTGCTCCGAAGCCTCGAGGATGTGGCTGCCCTGGAAGTGCCGGACCCATTTACGACTTTTCCGATGTGCGAGATCCTGAAGGCCACGCGGATTTTGTCGCAAGAGGTCGGGGACCGGGTTTGGATTTGTGCGCGTGCAGACCAGGGGCCGATGGACCTGGCAGCGCAACTGCGGGGCATGAGCGAGTTGATGATGGACATCGCTCTCGGCGAGCAAGAGGAGTTAATTCACGCCCTCCTGGATTACGCGCGGCGAGTAGCCACTCGGTACGCGTACGCACTGATCGAGTGCGGCGGCCATTCCACTTCGATTGGCGAGGCCGAAGCTAGTCCGGACTTGATTTCGCCTCAGCACTACCGCAGGTACCCGTGGGTGCATGAGAAAAAAATGGCGGCGGAACTGAAGGGTCAGGGAATCATCCTGCACAACCACATCTGCGGCAACACCGGTGCGATCACCGAGGATTTCGTCGCCACGGGCGCCCCGGTGCTTGAAGTCGATCACAAGACCGAGCCGTCTAAGATCAAGGAGGCGGCACGCCACAAGAGTTGCCTGCTGGGGAATATCGATACCCGCTTGCTGAGCTTGGGCACGCCCGCAGAAATTGACGACGCCTGCCGGGAGTTGGTCCGCGTATGGAAGCCGGATAGTGGATTCATCCTTGGCCCGGGCTGTGCCATGGGAGCCGAGACGCCGGCAGAAAACATCCATGCCCTGGTCGAAGCAGCCAGGAAGTACGGCGTGTATACATCCTAATCGCTGCGCCTCCGCGAGTGTTCATCGATCTGTTCAAATTCGCGGGTGGCGACATCGTTTTGTGATGTCTGCGATCAAGAGGTCGGTGGGTCCATCGAGAGCACGGTCCGGTCGCTTAGGAATCTGCAGACATGGCAGAGTGCGCCATGTCGCCACCTACGGTGAAAATGCCGTCTGAAAAGCGCTGACCGTGGCTGTCCGCTTGTCGTAGGCATTCAAAGGCGTTACCACCCGCAATCGTTCAGTCCTTGAATTTCGCGCCGCTGCCTTTATTGCCCAGGATGTGGCATGCCGGGCATCATAGGCATCGTGCGGCAGCCTTGAGGCACAGCGAAAAGGGACTCGGGCGGCGAGGACAAGTCCACGTCTTTGTATTCAATCCTTACCGTGCCCTGTCGTGATGGAATCTCGACGCGCAACGGCAGGCCCTTCAAGTCTGTGGCTTCCCAGGCTTTCATCGTCACAGGGTTTCCCCCATTTGCGGGAGTAACTGTGATTTCCTCGATTTTCGTTGGGTGGCCATCAACTGTGGCCGATCCCAAGGGCTTGCGGACCACAGTCCCGGTCTCCCCTAAAGGCTGCGGTTCTTTTGCAGTCTCCATGCCTTGTGGCATCTCCATGCACATTTGAGGCATGATCATGTACATTTTGCGCTCGCGCATAAGCATTAACGTGTGCATTTTTCCGCCGGGCATATCTGACCTCATCTTGTCTCCCAGCCGGTAAACTTTCATGGACATCGCTTTCCCGCCGGGAGTTGTCATGACCTGTGTGGCGGAGAAGTTTAGCAAGGGGAAGGCGTATTGGCCTTGCGCTCTCGCTCGGATGGCAAGCGCGCTTATGCCGAGGATGATCATGCCGCCGACCAGAACAGTGCGTTTCATCATGGTTTTCCTCCGGTTTGTGAAGTTCTAGCAAGCCCTGAAACTCGTTGAATGCGCCCTCGCCTCAATCCTGCATATCTCGACCCAAGAGGCGCCAACGTTACTTTACTTTGCTCCCCACCACGCAGATTAAGTCCGACCGCTGGAGGTGTGTGCGAGCGGCAGCGCCCACCAGAGCGAACAGACACAGCGCAAACGCCCCGAGTGCACCCATCGCACGCCTCCCGAAAACACCGTTTGTGAGAGTTGGAAACCTTGGGAGCCGATCTTATCACGAACGGAAGCCTTCTGCACAAACCTTCTCGCAGAGCGCCTCATGAAACCTGGGTGCAAGTTTCGCGAAGCGGGAATCTGAAATTTCTACATTTAGCAAGGAGGCCAGAGGTCAGTAGACGCGAGGGCGTCTAACAGCCTTGTATCAGGGCACAGCTTCAGCCGTGCCGAAGCTGTGCCCCCCTGCCCCTCTCCCGCTTGCGGGAGAGGGGCAGGGGGGAGGGAAGGGGGAGAGGGTTTGCACTCCAAACTTGAAGCTCACGCCCTCGCCCTTGGGGGGAGGGTGGCGCGCGGAGCGAGCCGGGTGACGAGGTCGCGGCCGCGCCCTGGTATTCCTTACCAGAAGAACTTCAGCGCAAACTGGATGATTCGCGCTGACTGATCGGTACATCCAGTTTCGCTGAAACTCGGCGTGGTCACAGTGGTGCC
>JAKAWG010000145.1 GCA_021817045.1 Acidobacteriota bacterium | reverse complement strand
TGGTGGCTGCGGCCTCCGGCCTATCCTCATCGGGCACAATCGGCTGGCCGTCTTCGTTCAGCACTTTAGGAACCGGGGATTCTGTTACTCCGGGCCGGCGCAGGCGCAAAAGCTCCAGCGTACCGCCGGCATCCTGGGCCGTGCTGAGTAGAACGTTCAGCGCCTCCGTTGACCGGCCCAACAAACTCAGGTGTGCCCACCTTAACAAGGCCATAACGACTACCTTCGCATAGTAAGCTTTATACCTCCATGCAGGGAGTTGCGGATTCCACCATGGTGGGTCGATGTTTGCGGGCCTCATACGGGCCAAAGAGACTCCATTGCGATAAAACCGCTCGATGTAATATCGCCGGCGAAGACGGCCTACTTCAGGGCGGTGGTGGATGAGAACGTGCGGGGCCCACAGCGGCCTAATGCCGAGATTCAGCAGCCGCCGGGAAAGCTCCATTTCCTCTCCGAAGCCAGCCGGCGTTCCCGGCCCGAGGTCCGTTCGGAACCCGCCCGCCCGCGCCACGGCGGAACGGCGCAACAACATGTTCGCTCCAAAGAGTAGCGGCTCGCGCGCCCACGCCTCCTCCAAATTGTCGTGGTCCAGATGTGCAAGAAATGTCTTCAGCGTCGGCGTCAACCAAGGCGGCTCATGCCGGAGCTCAAGCACGATCCGTCCTTGTGCCACGTATACGCCTGGGTCCTCAAAGACAGTGCGAATGCCGACCAAGTAATTCGCATCGGCTTCGCAATCATCGTCAGTAAAGGCCAGGATTTCGCCCCGCGCCGCACGGATCCCGCTGTTGAGCGCGTAGCTCTTGCCCTTACGAAGCTCCATCAGTGTGCGGACGTGACCGGGAAATTTTGCCGCATACTCGCTCGTGATACGGCTCGTATCATCGGTCGAGCCGTTGTCTACGAGGATCAGCTCCCAATCGTTCCGAGCGAGGTTGGAAGGAGTGAGGAGAGAGTCCAGCGTCCGCCGCAGACTGGCGCCGCGGTTACGCGTGCAGATGATGACGCTAATGTAGGTTCTTTCTCCGCCGTCCATATTTCGCCTGTTCGCGGAGTGAATGATGTCGCTGCGCGACACGTGCAAGACGCCAGAAACGTAGCGCCATCCCGGCGCCAGTGTCGGCAAGGCCCACCCTGTGCGCCGCGAGAAGTATCGACGCTGCGGGGATTTTCGAGGCAGGTTCGTGAAAAGATGCGTTCAGCCTGTCGCCCGAAGTAATCGCAGGCGGCGCAGCATGGTTACTTCTCCAGTCCTGCCTTTGCCTACAACGTATTCGAGCTAGCCTCACAGGGTGGCGCGGGCTGCGTCTCGTCTTTCACGACCTCTGGAATCTGGGCCTGGTTGATTCCCATTCGGTGCAACCGAGCGTACTCGGAGAAAGATCCTGCCGCTTGGAACGCGCGGAGCGCCACCTTCATCGCCTCTTCTGGTTGACCCGCAAAGTGGAGACGAAGCGCACGCCCGCACTCCAGCACGGTCTTCTTCGCGTAATAGATCCTATATCTCCAGCCTGGGGTGGCGGGATTCCAAGCGGGGTTGAGGCGGGTGTAATCGATGAAATGAGCTTCCGAGAGGCCCTGGCGAAAGAACCTGCCAAAAAACATCCGTCGCTTGAGCCGCCCGGTCGAGGGATGGTGGCGAACCATGATTTGAGGAACATAAAAAATCCGGTATCCGGCCCCTAGCGCGCGCGTGCCGAATTCGGTGTCCTCGCAAAAGCCGGTGGCGCCAGCTCCCAAGTCGGGTCGAAATCCTCCGATTTTCGCGAAGACCGGTCTGCGGACGACCATATTGCAACCGTAAAGAAAGCGCTCGGCCTCGGAGTACGGGAGCTCGTGCAGCTCAGTCCCAAAATCCGCGTCACAAAGACAGCGCGCCAAGTCGGTGTTAAGCCACACGGGGCGCTTCCCATCGAGAACCAGCAGGGTTCGCCCCACCGCAACCTCCACTTCGGTGTATCCGAGGACTTCTCGAATGCCGGCCAGGTAGCCATCTTCACAGACGCAATCATCGTCCGTAAAGGCCAGGATTTCGCCTCGCGCTGCGCGGACGCCCCTATTGCGCGCATTGCTCAGGCCCCTCTTTGGCTCAGCTAGCGCCCGGACGTGACTGGGGAACTCTGCCGCGACTTCGGTGGCGATGCGCTTGGTATCGTCCGTCGAACCGTTATCAACGACGATCAGTTCCCAATCGTGCCGGGCGAGATTAGAGGGGGTGAGGAGAGAATCGAGCGTGTGGTGCAGGCTCGCGCCGCGGTTGCGCGTGCAAATGATGACGGTGATGCAGGTCTTGTCCTCTCCGTCCACAGCCCTCCTTCGAATGACCGACAACCACCATGCCTGGCGGCTTCCCTCCTTAGATTAAGGAGGGAAGCCAGGAGTTTCTGCATTCGAAGGGCTGAGTTTCAACCCCGCCGGAAACGCCACGCAGTACCTTAGGGCTTCAGCCCATGAGGTCAAATGCAACGGGTCCAGCCTGCGCTTGCCACGCTCTGAGCTGAACGTGCATCAGCCCGCGCCTGGCCCAGCCACGTCACGCCGTGGCGGCGTCCGCACGAGTTTCGGCGGGCTCTGCCTGCCGGCCGTCACCGTTACTTTTTGCCGCGCCAACCCCTATCAGCCGAGGTTGCATTTCTTCCGCACGCGTGAGATCACCAGGGGCGGGCCGTGGGTGCCGGTCGCTCGACGCTAGCCGCCAGTTGACCCGCGGCATCATGACGGAAGTGTCGATGCGATCCCGATACCGCAGAGCGATGTTCATCAGAGAGTCGAGTAGCGACTCGGAAAGCACGTGCGGCTTCAGCCCGAGCTCGACCAACTTCGAGTGCTTGGCATTGTAATAGTGCTCCTCGGCTTCCACGCGTGGATCGGGAACGTGGTCCACCGTTACCTCGAGTCCCAGCTTCTTACCAGCTTCCTGCACGAGGTGAGCCAGCCCTAGAACGGAGAACTGTTCCGTGAACTGGTTAAACACGCGGAATTCGCCGTGCTTGGCCGGATTAAGACAGGCGATCTCAATGCAACGGACCGTATCGCGGATGTCCAGCAGACCGCGCGTTTGTCCGCCTTTTCCATAGACGGTGAGCGGAGTCCCGATAGCGGCCTGCACGCAAAAGCGATTGAGCACCGTGCCGAACACCTCGTCGTAATCAAAACGATTGATAAGGGCTTCGTCCAGCGCGACCTCGTCGGTCATGGTGCCGTACACGACGCCTTGATTCAGGTCGGTCGCCCGCAGCCCCCAAATCTTCGCGCAAAACATGATGTTGTGGCTGTCGTGTACCTTGGATAGGTGATAGAAAGAGCCGGGCTGCTTGGGGTATGGCATGACATCCCGGCGGCCGTTGTGCTCGATGGTGATGTAGCCTTCTTCGATGTCGATATTAGGCGTGCCGTATTCGCCCATGGTCCCCAGCTTCACTAGGTGACAATCGGGGCGCAGCTCGCGCAGCGCGAAAAGCAGATTCAGTGTGCCGACCACGTTATTCACCTGAGTGAAAACCGCGTGCTTCCGATCGATCATGGAGTAGGGAGCGGCTCGCTGCTCGGCAAAGTGTACGACAGCATCCGGTTCAAAGGCCTTGATCGTGGAAGAGAGAAAGTCGTAGTCGGTCACGTCACCGACAAAAAGCTCGATTTGCTTGCCCGAGTGCTGCCGCCAAACCTTGAGGCGGTGGACAAGAGGACGAATGGGCGTCAGCGTTTGTACTCCAAGCTCGTGGTCCCACCGTCGCCGGACAAAGTTGTCCAAAATGGCGACCGAATGGCCCTGGTTCGAAAGGTAAAGAGACGTTGCCCAACCGCAGTATCCATCCCCTCCGAGTACAGCGATTCTCATGAGTCCTCCTTATGAATTATGAAGCTATTGTCCAGCTTCCGAGTGAGAGCTGGAAATCGCGTATTCCGAACGAACGGGTTTGCTATCATCCCTGGCACTTATGTCTTGTGCTTCTGTCATCGTTTCCCCTGTTGCGCGGGGCGCGTCCAAAACCCTTGGCGCGCGAGGAGGTTCGATACTCGCTCCTCTAAGGCGCAGGAGTTCGCTTGCGTAGCCCGCTTTTTGGGCGGCTCTGAAAAGGACGCCCATGGCCTCCTCGGATCTGCCGGCGATTTGGAGGAACGTGCCGTGCAGAACGGCCAGAAGCGTCTGCCTGGCGTAGTAGGCTTTGTATTTCCACGGCGGGACTGCGGGGTTCCACGCGGGATTGAACTCGGAGACAGGAACGTATCGTGTCTTGGCGATCCCGGTCTCGCGCTGACGTCGCATCCACGATCGCCACGTACCGGGCCGGGCAGGCCGGTGAATGACCTTGGCGCGGGGCGCGTAAAAAAGCCCGTAGCCCGCGCGCCTCACGCGTCGGCTGAATTCGTTGTCTTCGCCGCGGCCCAGACGGGACCCTGGGCCAAGATCAGGAGAAAACCCTCCCACATTTTCCACCACGCCTCTGCGGAGCAGGGTATTGACGCCCCAAAGATCAAAGCCAGAAAGCTCCTGCACGGTATCCCCGCAGTCGAGAGCACCGTTTGCCAACTCCAGCCAGTTCCCGCCTCGCACGAGACCGCGGTGAGAAGGCAGCTCTACTTCGGTTGCTCCGGCAGCCACATGAATGCTCGGATCTTCGAAGACCTCGCGAACTCCTGCCAAGTAGCCTGCTGTGCAGACAGCGTCGTCGTCAGTAAAGGCCAGAATCTCGCCGCGTGCGGCTCGGATGCCGGTATTCAGAGCGATGCTCTTGCCCGCTTTGGGCTCAACGAACACGCGAACGTGATCGGGGCACTTTGCCGCATATTCGCTCGTGATGCGGTTCGTATCGTCGGTCGAGCCGTTATCTACGACGATCAGTTTCCAATCGTTTTGGGCGAGGTTGGAAGGAGTAAGGAGAGAGGCGAGCGTGTGCCGCAGGCTCGCGCCGCGGTTCCGCGTACAAATGATGACGCTAATGTAGATGTCTTTTCCTGTCGGCACCATTTCTCCATGCTAACCCCAAAGGAATTCGCTTTTCAATTATACCCGATTCTCTTCGCGATTTTGGTCGGGTATCTGTTTGGCGTGGGAGCGCCATTTGGCGAGGTCAATTCGCCGCTACAAGCGGTTCATCCCGAGTGTGCTTCGACGGCATCGCAAGTCTCCAATCGCCAGTGGTGAGGCACAACGAGCCTTCCTTCCTCTGGCAATTTCCCAGTGCCATAGAAGTCGGCGCGGGTGACGACCAGACGCGCCGCCTCCTCGATCCAATCCAAGATTTGCGAGCCATCGAGTAAAGCGATGGCAATGAAGTATTCGGCAGGCATCAGATTCAGGGCGGGGAACTCGCAGACCACAGTGTGCTGGCCGGCCGGAAGCTCGCAGTGCGAAAAGCCCGGGTCGAAGCTGGTACTTGCGCCCAGCAGCCGTTCTCCCCAGCCCGTATCCAGCCGCAATCCTACACTCAGCTTGCGCACCGGCTTCGGCAATTCGAACTGGATTCGGATGCCGAGCGGCGCTCCAATCGGCAAGCCGGTGAGGATGGACTCATCGTCGCCCGTGAACAACTCGACGCGGGTCAGGTGAGGTTTGTAGCCGCGCAGCCGCCCGGGCGCTTTGCGCAGGTCACCGCCCTGCGGCGTTCCCTCGCCTTCCCGCTGGTCGAGCGAGCGCAAGTAGAAGTTCACGCCGTCTTTGGCGCTTCCTTCAAACACGATCTGTCCTTCCGACAGCACGATCGCCCGCTGGCAGAGGCGCTCGAGCGCCGCCATGTTGTGCGACACAAACAGGATGGTGCGATCCCCGCCACTGCCGATGTCGCTCATCTTTTTCAGGCATTTCTTCTGGAACTCGACGTCGCCTACGGAGAGAACTTCATCGATCACCAGGATTTCCGGCTCAAGGTGCGCGGCCACGGCAAACGCCAGCCGCACGTACATGCCGCTCGAATAGCGCTTCACGGGCGTATCCAGGAACTTGGCGAGGCCGGAGAACGAGACAATTTCATCAAAGTGCACCTCAATTTCCTGCCGGCTCATCCCCAGGATGGCGCCGTTCAAATAGATGTTTTCCCGTCCTGACAGCTCGGGGTGAAACCCGGTACCGACTTCCAGCAGGCTCGCCATGCGGCCGCGCATGCGCACCTCGCCGCCGGTAGGCTCGGTGATGCGCGCCATCAGTTTCAGCAGCGTGCT
>JAKAWG010000057.1 GCA_021817045.1 Acidobacteriota bacterium | reverse complement strand
TGACGGGTGGAGAAATGTCAACCTATCGCTGCTTGGCGTACGTGGCCCAGACGATGGAATATCGTTGGAGTTTTCATCCCCTCTCTCAGTGGGCATCGGTTTACACACAAAATGCCGCTTGACCGATCAAGCTGTCGGGGAACCCGCTGACCTGCGCGACGATGAGCGAGCACATCGACCTGGATGTTTCGGCGATCCTGACGGGCGCGATGACGCTGGAGCAGGCGGGGGAGCGGCTGCTCGATCTCGTGATCCGGACGGCCAACGGCCGCCTGACCGCCGCCGAAGGCCTCGGCCACCGGGAATTTGTCCTCACCAAGCTCTATCCCAGCGCCTAAGGTGCTCTCTTGCGTTGTGTGCAGCCCTTCAATTTAGTCTTCACAGCCCCGCCGCGATCGCAGATCATTCACCTGCAACACCCTCGTTTGCATGCCTCGGAGGCGAACTGCCTTGCGTACCCCGGTAGGCAGAAGAGACTCCGTGAGCGAACCCTCATCGCACCGGGCATCGTTCACCGCCGGGGGCACTTCGCCGGAAGCTTGCATTATCCGCACCGCGTGCGGACACACAACATGCTCCACCTGCTGCCGAAAAGCCGCATGAAAAATTACTTCCCGCCTCCGCGGGGAAGCTTGGTGAAAAATTGTCCCTTTGGCAACGCGGAACTTTCAAGACTTCTCAACGATCACGTTCGAATTCTAGTTCAAAAGAGGCACTATCGACGGATGCTAAAGATGGAGACAGGTGTAGAACATCGTTGAAGACGACGAGACAATTGCCAAAACTCATGGTTATTGGGATTGACTCCGCTTGCTGGCTACTGTTAATTTCAACTCGGGCACACATCTAAACGAAGCACAAGTTGGGGGGATGAACTTGGAAACTTCCGAAACGTCCTTCAATCAGGGGCTGATTTCCCGTCGGCGGTTCATGCAAGGTACCTTGGCGGCAGGCGTGGCCTTCGGGGCGGTGGCGACGCCAGAGGCGAATGCCGGCGGACGGCAGAATATTTCGCTGGGTGGCACCTGGAAATTGTACTTCGATCGCGCCGGACGTTGGACCAAGCGGGATTGGATCGCCGACTTCCTCTCCCCCACGCCACGTCCCGTGCGGATTCCCTGGCAGGAGATGCGCGCCGCCATGGAAGCGGAAGCGATCGAATTTCGGGTTCCTGCCACCTGGGAAGAATACCGCCCTGACACTGTGGGTGAAGGCTGGTACTGGAGAGAAGTGGAAATCCCCGAGGGGGAGTTCCCGCGCGCCGTGCGCCTGCGCTTCCATGCCGTGCGCTACGGCGCAGAAGTTTACTGGGACGGCAAGCGCGTGGCGATTTATCTCGGGGGATTTACGCCCTTCACCACCGACCTGACGCCGTTCGCCCGGCCGGGCACCCGGCATCAGTTGGCCGTGCACGTGGTTAACCCAGGCGGAGGCTTTGCGGGGGGGTGGCAAACCCTTTTCTTTGAAAACATTCAGATTCCCCAGTCGCACAACTTCGGCGGCATCTGGCAGCCCGTCGAGATGCTGGTGACCAGCCGGGTTTTTATCGAAGACGTTTTTGTCGAGCCTCGCCTCAGCGAGAGAACCGCCCTTGCCCACGTTACCGTGCGCAATCTCACCGATGAAGAGCAGAACGTGACGCTGGAAGCGCGCGCTCTGCTGCGCGGCGTGACTTCGGCCGGGAAAGCCCGCATGACCGCCATCAAGGTCCCGGTGCGGCGGAATTTGACAGTCACCATGCCGCTGCCGCTCGGCCCGCTGGTGCTTTGGGAGCCTGCCAATCCCGCGCGGTACCGCCTGGAAATTGATTTGCGGGGCCCTTCGCCGGCGGTCGTGGACGCTCACGCCGTGATGTTCGGCATGCGCGAATTCCGCGTGGTGGGCCGCTTCTTCTATCTTAACGGACGAAAGTTCATGGTGAAATCCACCATCAACCACCAGTACTATCCTGTTACGGTGGGATACCCGCCCACCCCGGAATTCGCTCGCAAGGAGGTTGAGTCCGCTTTCGCTTCGGGGCTGAACATGATGCACATCCACCGCCAGATCGGGCACCCGGAACTCCTCGAATGGGCGGACGAACTGGGCTTGCTGCTCTACGAGGAGCCTGGCGGCGTGATTTTCGATGCGCGCCAGCACCTCGATTATCCCGGCATCCAGATCTTGCTGCGCCAACTCTCCGACCTCATCGTGCGCGACCGCAATCATGCGGCGCTGGTGGCCTGGGGAATGTCGAATGAAAACATCCTCGATCCCCGGGTGATCACCCGGATGATGCAAACCACGCGGGCGCTGGACCCCACGCGCGTCGTCTGCGACAATTCGGGCCACGGGCTCCACATGCTCCACCCTTATCAAAAAACCAAGAGCCCATGGCGCGACCTGCACGACTACCCGCCCGCGCCCATCGAGCCGGCCACCTACCAAAGCATGAACCACTTCGGGCGCCCGCCCGATTACGCCTTCAGGTACGAGAACGGCGTGGAGGCGCTCCCGCGCATGCCGGAGGAAGGCCCGCAGATCATCGGCGAGTTTGGCTACGGGGGCCTGCCGGATTTTCCCGCCGCCATGCAGGAATTTGCCGCGATGAGAAAGCCGAGCGTGGAGGGCGCGCTCTGGCAAGGCTCGCTGGAAAATCTGGCGGCGGGATTCCGAAAATACGATCTGGCCCCAGTCTTCGGCAGCGTGACGGAATTCTGCCGGCACACCGATCAGGTCCACGCCGACGCGCAGGCGGAAATGCTCCAGGCTCTGCGCACCAATCCTTATAACAGCGGCTACGCGGTTTCCTGCTTCCACGATCTCGCCATCTGGTACTGCGGCATCACGAACATTTTTCGCGATCCGAAGCCGGTCAGCCGGCGGTTGGCGCGGGTGAACGCGCCGCTTGTCCCTTTCCTGGAGGCGGAGCCCTCTCCCGCGCGCACCGATGAACCGCTAACGATTCGCTGTGTCCTGGTGAATGAAGATGTCCTAAAGGGCGCCGCCACGCTCACGCTGAAGGTCGTCGGGCCGGCGGGAGAGAAAATCTTGGCGGAAACAAAATCCCTGGCGCTGGTGCCCGCGGTGGGTTTCGTTGCGCCGGTGTTTGAGAAGTCCCTGGTCCTGGGCGGAAGAAGCGGACATTACGTCATCCGCGCCGAGGTGCAAGGCGGGAGCGGCGAAAAGGCCGTGAACGAGCGTCGCGTGCTGGCGCTTGATCCTCGCGACAATCCTTGGCCGCCTGCCCCCGTGCTCCTCTACGATCCTGACCACAACATTCTTCCCTTCTTCGCGCACCGGAATATTCCGTATGGAGTATGGTCGCGCGAGGCGGAGGCGCGCGGCCGCGCCATCCTGGTAACTGACATTTATAAATGGAATTACGCCGAACATTGGCAAGAGCGGATCGAAGACCTGCGCGCCATCCTGGCGGCCTGCCGGGCGGGTTCTACCGTCGGCTTCCTGATGGAATCGGACGACGGCGGAATCATCAACCTTTTGAAAGCGCTGAAAATCCTCCCCGCCTCGCTGCGCGTGGTGGGCAGCACGGGAAGCTACCGGGGCGATTTCCATTACGTTAAGCCACATCCCATCTTCGCCGGGCTGCCCGTCAACACCTGCATGAGCGGCGACTACCGCAACGTCGTCGCGCGCGTCTCGATGGATGGTTTTGACGGCGAAACAGTGGCTGGCTGCAACGAGAACGCCTATTGGTGGGGCACCGACGTGGGAGTGATCCCCATGGGCTCGGGCGTGGCCGTCGTGACCACCTTGCGATTTACCTCGAGCCTGCGAAGCGACGCTCTCGCAGAACGCATCCTCGCCAACCTCTGTGCGTGGAAATTCGAAACGACCGCACTAGGCCCAAATGATTAACAACGGACGCTGGAGATGGCGACAGATCTCGAACTTCATTGAGGACGAAGACAAAGAACCGAAAGGGTGTTCGTCTGTTTGTTCTTCCCACTCTGGAAGTGAGTTGGAGAAAAGTTGAGGAGGGGGTAAAAGTATGGCTCAATGTCGACATCATTATCTTTGCTTGAATTTCTTCAGGCTATTTCCTATCGCAACGGTGCTCATTGCTTTCGGCGACTGGGGAGCGTCAGCTCGGAACTAGAGCCACGAGGTGAAGGAAAACTCCAGTAAACCGTGGATGAATACCGCGCTCTCGCTGGACGCGCGGGCCGATTTGCTGATCCAGCGGATGACCCTGGATCAAAGGATCCAATTCCTGCACGAGACTACCGGAGCCAATCACTGGGCCGCCGGCGGGCGTGTGCCTGGATCGCTTGGCGGAGATGGGTATGGGATAGGGATTCCTTCCTTGGGTATTCCAGCTCTCCAGATGGTTGGTGCCGGCGTAGGTGTCACCAATTCCGGGCGTGGCCCGAAGGGCCGGTCTACCGCGCTGCCTTCCGTGCTGGCGGAGACGGCGACCTGGGATCCGAAGATGGCCGCCGAGTTTGGTACGGTGATCGGCAAAGAAACGCGCGACGAAGGCTTCAATGTCTCCCTGGGCGGCGGCCTGGACTTGGTGCGCGATTCACGCTGCGGCCGCAACTTCGAATACCACGGCGAAGACCCCGTTCTGGCCGGAACGATTACTGCCTCGGAGCTGCGGGCGATCCAGGCGCAAGGCGTCATCGCCACCGCAAAGCATTACGCGCTCAATGACCAGGAATCGGGCCGGCCATGGGTAAGTTCAAATCTTGGCGTTCGTGCCATGCGGGAAACCGACCTTTTGGCCTTTGAGATTGCCATCAAAGAATCGGGAGTCGGCGCCGTGATGTGCGCTTACAACCGCGTCAATGGCGTTTACTCTTTCCAGAACAGCTACCCCCTGAACGATGTCCTGAAAAATGACTGGGGTTTTAAGGGGTGGGTTATGTCGGACTGGGGCGCCACGCACAGCACCGTGCAGGCTGCGCTGGCCGGACTGGACCGGGAGGAACATGACAGCCGGTACTTTGGTGAGCCGCTCAAGCAGGCGGTAAATTCCGGACTGGTGCCCGTGTCGCGCATCAACAACATGGTGCACCGCATCCTGCGGACACTGATTGCGGTCGGAGCGTTTGACCACCCGCTGGTGATTAAACCGATCGACGCCCAAGCCGACGCTTCGGTGGCGGAGCACGTCGAAGAGCAGGGAATCGTCCTGCTGAGGAATGCCGGAGAGCAATTGCCCCTAGGCCCTTCCGGCCTCCATTCCATTGCCTTCATCGGGTCGCACGCCGATGCGGGCGTTCTCTCGGGCGGAGGTTCCTCCGAGGTGGACCCCGCCGGGGGGAATGCCGTCCCGCCTCCCGTGATACCCGGCGCCCCATCGCCCGAGGCGACATCGTTTTATCGTACCGTGGTGTGGGACCCGTCATCGCCGCTCAGGGCAATACGTGCCTTGGCGCCCCGCGCTATCGTAAAATTTGACCCCGGCACTGACTTCACCACCGCGGCCAAGCTGGCGACGGCGTGCGACGTGGCCATAGTGTTTGTCAGCCAGTTGACCCGCGAAGACGCGGACCTGCCGAATCTGTCCCTGCCTGACCACCAGGACCAACTCATCGAGCGCGTGGCGTCGGCTAATCCCCATACCATCGTGGTGCTGGAGAACGGCGATCCCGTCCTGATGCCGTGGCTTGACCGCGTGAGTGCAGTGCTGGAAGCTTGGTACCCCGGCCAGCACGGCGGTGAAGCCATTGCCAACGTTTTGTTCAGCGTGGCAAATCCTTCGGGCAAGCTGCCCATCACTTTTCCCAAGGGCGAGTCGCAACTGCCGCGTCCCCACCTTCAAGTGCCCCCGCCGGGCGGAGGCTACTTTGACGTCAACTACACGGAAGGCTTGAAAGTCGGTTACAAGTGGTATGAACCCGAATTCGTAAGTTGAGAGCCCTTGTTGAGAACTAACTGTTGTAGTTTCAATAGATTAAGCTGTGAAAATCCAACTTCGCCCAAGTTGAAATTGTTCTATCTATCTCATTGGGAATACGTGGGTTATACCCTAATTTCCATGCGATTACAGCAAGTCGTTTGTTTTCAACTTACGAATTCGGGATGAAGCGAACAAAATCCAGCCGCTCTTCCCGTTTGGGTTTGGGCTATCTTACACGCGCGTTGCCTTTTCCGACCTCCACATCACACCGGCGCTTGGGGATGGGAGGGGGAGGATACAGGTGAGCTTTAACCTGAAGAATACCGGCCCGCGCGAGGGTGCAGAGAGGAGCGCGGTTTTCATCCTCCGGTTACGCCTGTAAAATTTCCAGAAAAACACTGCGCGGAGCCTCCCACCCTTCTTTTTGCAGGAGCTTTTCCGCCTTGTCGAACAGTTTGTTGGTATTGGGCATCGTGGAGATACAGTTCCGGGTTCAGGTACTCAGTTCGGCAGCCTTCAGACTTAATTTGGCAGGTTAGTTCCTTTTGCCAAATTTTCAATGGGTTACGAAGCCGGGGAGAGCAGAACCATCAAGCCAGCATGAGGTTACAGTTGCTTCCCGAACTGGCCGAAGGCTGACTGGCGCGGGCGTTGTTCGCTTTTGAAGAACCTGCAAGATACCGTGTTCTCCGTGGGCAAGCGGCTGTAACATGAGTCAAGCGATATTATGATACATGGGTATTTACTTCACGCCACCAACCCCCACAGGTTGTGGTTTGATCAAAGTTGCGAACGGGGCCGGGTCTACTTGCACCGCCTGTTGAGCCAAACGATAGAACAGCTTTCCCCGGGAGGCCGACGTGCGACGGTTGAACCGGAAAGTGAATTCGTCGAGGTAAGCATCCAGTTGATCGTGCCCGACCGCACCTTGGTGAGTACCCAGCATTCATCGCTTGAGCAGTGAAACGACCCGATGCACACGCGGCAACAAATATTCTCCCTCTGCTTGACGACGCTGAACCTGTCGGTCGTGGACATAGCCACTTAACCCCAGGTAGGCCGACAAGCCATCGGTTCGGACGGTGCTTCCCGCCTCGATGGCCTCCGCGATAAACCCGTGCAGGCGTGCGCGAGTCAGATCAGGTATGCGACGCAGCCGGATGCGGCCAATGCCTTTCCCATCCTCCTGAGCGGCCACGATAATCAGGGCTTTATCCTCCGCTCCTCGTCCCGTAACGCCGGGTTCCTCACCGCCCCAGTACGTTTCATCGACTTCCACCACTCCCGTCAGTCGGTCGCGGCCTGGCCGGACCATGGCTCGGCGCAACTTGTGCAAGATCGCCCAAGCGGTTTTGTAGCTGCCCAGACCCAATCCACGCTGCAGTCCCAAAGCGCTGATGCCGTTCTTCTGGCTGATGACGTACCACGTCGCTCGAAACCAAGTCCTCAACGGCAGGTGGCTGTCCTGAAAAATGGTGCCCGCCGTAACCGAGATCTCATACCGGCAATGCCCGCACCGCCAGCGACTCCGCCGAACCTGCCAAGCCTCTCGTCCTTGGCACCGGGGACATCTCCAACCATCCGGCCAGCGCAGCTTTGCGAGGTATTCGACACAGGCATTTTCGTTGTTAAAGCGCCGTTCCAACTCCATCAGAGTCCGGGGATAATCTTCGACCATGCCCCGGAACACTACAGGTTGTGGTCGGTGGCGTCAAGTAAATACCCCTATTATGATATGTGATATTCTACGCTCAGACTCGGTGGTGGCTGTGCGCGCAGAAATGTCCATCGGTGTTGGATTATTACGTAGGAAGCCTGCCAGTCGACCGGAAGCGAGAGGTACAGGTTGGCGCCAGCCGAGCATAAAGCCCCGATGAAGTTGACCACCGGCAGCCTCGTCTATTTGCGGAGGTTCAGATGTCCTTACCTGAGCAAGCTAAAAGCAAACCGCCATTCCTAACACGCCGCGATTTTGTCTGGAAGGGAGGCTTCTTGGGAGCGGGTCTTGCCGCGGGTGCTACCAAGCTGCCGGACCTTACTAGCCAGCCTGGCAACATAGATTTCAAACTACCGGCGGCGCCGGACCCGTGGAGCATTCGGCTATCGCCGGACGGCCACTTCTGCGAGATAACTTATCGCGGGGAAAAATGGCTAAGCCGCTTGCAGGTAAACCTGAAAGCTCGAGGCAAGCTATACAGTTCGAGCGCAGCGAGTGCGCAACTGAATCAAGTGTCTTCTAGCATCGCAGAAACCGTGTTCCAAATTCAGGGTCCCCTTCGCTTCCAGTTAGTCTTTAACAGGCGCGAATCCAGATTGCTGGTTTCCCTTCGCAACGTTCAGGCCCCCAAGGTGGAGTGTGCGGAGGTGGAGGCAGTAGTCGATGGCGGTTCCGAGCCGATCCAAGGCAGGCTGGAAGTCTATCGTTTACGTGGCCATGTTAAAGAATGCAGCGAGGTTCAGCAAATGGTGAGCGGGGTGGCTGCGAGCAGCCTGAACGATTGCGTTTTCGATCGTTTCCGCGATCAGGCCTTGCGGGTAAAGTCGCGCTATACCAGGTTCACGCCGAACGGCATCGGTTTCAAGGTAGTTGGGAGCACAGATGGCACGGCAGCACCGGTCTGCTGTTTCGAAGTGCTCGAACGTGTGTACAAAAACCGCCTTCCGTACTACGCGCCGCTGGACAAGGAACAATGGTCCCGGCCGCCGATTGGCTGGTGCTCCTTCCACTATTACAGGAATGCTATCAGCGAAGACGACATCCTGCGCAATGCTGAGGCCCTGGCCCGCGATTACGGAGCCTTCGGTCTCGAGTACGTTTTGATCGACGGAGGCTGGCAGGCGCGGGGCGTCTCGGGAAACTGGAAGGAGGCAAACTCTCATTTCCCCCACGGGATGAAGTGGCTGGCGGAAAAGCTTCGCGCCTTTGGGCAAAAGCCGGCGCTCTGGCTCTCCGTATTTGGCACTGACGATGAAGGTTTCTATAAAGCGCACAGGAACTGGTTCTTGCATGATGCGACAGGCGATCCCCGATTGGGAGAATGGTATGGGACCTACATCGGCGACTTCTCGAATCCCGCCCTGAAACAATATCTCTACGGCATTTACCGTGAGATGACGATGGATTGGGGGTACGATTACTTCAAGCTGGATGGAGAAAACGCCGCACGTGATATTTGGGCGGCGAACCGGGTAAGGGCATACAACCCTGCTCTTGACGCCGATACGGCGTTTCGAGAGGCTCTGTCGCTCATCCGGGAGGCGATGAACTCCCGCCCTGGAGTTTTCTTGTCTGCCTGTGGTCCGGAGTATCCGACCGAATCAGCGGGCATCGTCCAAAGTGCCCGGCTCGGCAATGATGTTGCGCCTTCCTTCCGGGGTCTGCGACTCGCCTTGGAGGGGATGCGCCGCGGCTATTACACCCACAATATCGTCTGGTACGGAGATCCCGATTGCGTCCTGCTTCGCCCTCCCCTTACGCTCGATGAGGCCCAGACCTGGGCGTCAATCGTGGGACTTACGGGCCAGCTTCTTCTGTTGGGTGATGATATGCCGGCTCTTCCCCCTGAACGGCGCGAAATAGCCCGCAAGATCATGCCCGTGGTGGATATTAAGCCAATGGATCTGTTTTCGCAGCCCGACACCCCACGGATTTGGGTGCTCCACATCGGACGCCAGTTTGGGTATTGGGCCGTTATCGGACTCTTTAACTGGGATTATGACGATAAGGAGGTACCTTTCACGGTAGGCGGCGCGCCAACCCCATTTGAGTCCGTATATAATCACGACGCTTCCCTGCTCGGCCCGAATCAGCGGGGACGGGACTTTGCGGCCATCGTGGGAAATGTCCAGAATGCGCTGGCGGAGAATCGCCGGTTGCAGGCGCTCCCCAATAAGCCCGCCGGGCTTGAGCTCCTTCCAATTCCCGTTTACTTATCGCCGCCCGCTCCGCGGCGTATCGTCTTGAATTTTGAAATGGCGGGACTCCTGCCTGACCGAGAATACTTGTTGTTCGATTTTTGGAAGCAGAAATTTCTAGGGAAGATGCAAGGAGCGTATTCCGTTGCCCTGCCGCCGCACGCTTGCCAAGTACTAAGTGCGCGGCCCGCGAGCAGCCATCCTCAATTGATCGGCACGGATCGGCATATTACGGTAGGTGGGGCGGAGCTGCTGGACGAACGCTGGGACTCCGCCACCGCCCGCTTGAGCCTCCAGGTGCTACTGGTCGAAAATTATCCCACCACCCTCACGATCTATAAAGCGGGAAGCTATTTTCTGAAAGCCGGCGCAGACCATGCGACCACGCTCCAGGCCCTAGACAATGTTGACACGTTGCAGATCCGGCTTGTACGGTCCTCCGCAGGTGCCGCAGATGTCGTTATACATTTCGAAGGTGGCGCCTGAAGCCGCCGACCTCGACAAAGGGTCGCTTGCCCCCTTTCATTATCGGAAGCGCAGAACGACAGCAGCTAATTCTGCAACCTCGTCGAGCGCGATGGTCACGGAATCAGCATGCTCGCCCCCGCGCCAGGTGACGGACTGCCAGCCCTCCGGACGCACTGCCCAGCACCCCAGAATGCTTCGGCCTGGTGGGACCGGCAGCGTCACGGTCACGTTGCTTGCCGGCCTTATCGTGGGTTTGCCATCCCAATAATAGCCCACGTTGCGCAAGGGGGCGTCCCACCCGGCGGAGTTGGCAATGACCAAGGTGCGCGCCTCGCCGCCTGCTGCCAGCCCATCGTAGGCGCGGACGGCAGCTTTTTTCATGCCCTCGGCTTTCGCACCCTCCAGCGCAGGTCCAGGCTCCAGAAGCTCCGGATGGACAGCCATAGCGCCGTACAGAGCCCGCGTCACTGCAGCCGTCACCGGGCACTGTTCAAGAAAAACCCCGGCATCATGGCTGGAATTCCCGACGCAGAGATCATCCGTAGCCTTTCCCGCGAGCAGATAGCCTACGCGGATCAGTTGGCATTCCGGCGAACGGCGGGTTGGATCGTTCATATACATGACGGGAGTTTTTTGGTCTTCCGCATTGCGATAGAAAGCTGAGAAGTAGAGAATTTCTTCGGGGGAATTGATCCCTTCTTGTTCCATTTGAATGGAGTTAACCTCCGGCCAGCGGCCGATTTCGATGTCTCGAGGATCTCTCCAGTGCTTGACGGGGCCGGGCACCCGCATGACCGGCCCAGGGTTGTCCTGGATAAACTGGTCCGGTCTCACGGCTAGGGTCGCCTTGAAAATGCGATGGGCCATGTCCGGTTCGGAGTCGTTTACGTAAGACGTGTTGTCGAAAAAGTAGCCATCGTAGCCCAACCGCCGCATGCCGTCGATGAACTGTGTTATCAGGTACTGCTCCCAGCGGGAGCTGGTGGCGCGGCCCCGGAAATTGATTGTATCTTCCGGGAATGGCCAGCGCCGGGCGCTTAAATCCACGTCCTCGGGTCCTAACAGGCCGGCGGCATAAGCACGCGCGTACTGGCCGTCTTGAAGGTTGCGGAGGTTGCCGTAAACGACGACGGTAATCCCGCGAGCGTGGCAGGCGTCAATGCACTTCCGCAAATGCCCGCCGCTAATGCGGACGGCGCGCCCGATATCGCCTGCCTGGCAGCCTTCCGCGCCGTTCCAGAAGCTGTCCACCGGCCCCGTGTATTGCCCGTTGTAAAATACATTGCGCAGCAACACGGCATTGATCCGGGCGTCCACGAAGCGGTCCACTAGAGTGTTCACATCCCGATCGGGATAGAGTTCGGCGATATTGCCCATCCGAATCTGCAGGGAAAGGTCTTTCGGCCGATGCAAGACCTCGATCGGAACAGCCGGCGATTCCACCGAGGTCTTGCCATTGGCCAGGCGGGCCGTAATCAGGTAGCCGCCGCCCGCCGCTTGGGGAGCAGGCCAGGTCCAAACACCCCGGAAGCGCCGCTGGGAAGCGGGTTCCAATACGATACGGTGAGGAGGTCCGATCTTCTGCCCGCGGCGCTGCACCTGGACCTCCGCGATCTTTTGTTCGGGTTTGGACTCCTCCGTGGTGGCTTCAAGTTCAACGGAAACATCATCCCCAGGAGCATACGTAAAGTGATGGGGCCAGCAGCGCAGCGCAACCGTTCCGCTCACGCGCTCCGGCTCTCCGGTCTCCACGCGCGGAGGCCGGCGGTAAGCTCGGGCCAGACGTGCCGCCGCCGTTTCGTCAATCTTTCCCCAGGCGATGCGGCAACGGAACTCGTAGGTATTGCGGCCCCAGTCGGGACCGGCCGCCCAGCCCCAGTTCAACCGGTAATAAGAGCGGGACAGATTCACCGCAAGCCCGGGACTGGCATCGCCACCCAGAAGCGAGCGGGCATGGACCTTCTCGCTCCCCGGAATAGTGATAGTTTGCGTGCGGCCCACAAAATAGGATAGATCGTAGCCATCCAGCGTGTAGGCCGACCAGGGGATAACGAGCATTGCAGCGTTGCCCTCGCCATTTACCAAAATCCAGTCCCCGGCCGGAAGCATCAATCCATCCAGCCAGGAGCCTCTTTTCCGTTCCGCCGGATCGGGCGCATCGCCTCGCGCCTGCCAAACATAACTGTCGCGCAGGCTGGAACCCAAGAGAAAGGTAAGCCCTTCGACTTCGAGGGGAATGCCGTCTTTCCCCGCATGAACAAACGTAATGAGGTCGCACAAGGCATAGGGCCGCTGCGTCGCATCCGCAGCGGGCAGGTCATGGGCATAAATTTGCCGGATTTCATATCCGGCTCCGTAGGCGCCCGCTGTGAGGGTACGCTGATAATCAATCACTGTGGAAGTGTGGCTGGTGATGCGCTGAATGGCTTGCGCCGTCTCCTTGGCTTGTAATGGCAGATGACCACCCGTTATGGCATTGGGCGCGCTTAGGTCGCCGATGGCGATGCGGCTCCATCCCGTGGCGGCGCGGGTAAGGGGAGTTCCCCCAATTGTTGGCGAAGGGTATATCCCATAGGCCGGATCGGAAGCCCAGCGCATACCCGCTGTGGAGGTTCCAAGGTCCAAAGACTCGAAACTTTCCATCCCGATCGGATTAGGAACCACCGCTCCGGGCGCGCCGGAATCCTCCAGCAATTCGACAAGCAGGCACTCCTGGGTTCCGGCAGCAAGCTGCAGCGGAATAGATAATTGAAACCACCGCAGATGGCCGTCTGCGGTGTGCGCGGCGTACCCGGCTTCGCAGGGAATCATTTCCCTGGTGTGCTCATTTTTGACACGCACAGCCGAAGCCCGGCAGGAAAGCGGCACGACGATGCCGACCGCTATCTGTTCTCCTTGCCAACCCACGCCGGCACGCTCGGTGATACGCAGGGGTACACGCCAATTCCCGGGGCCGGAGCTGGGAGCTGCTTCGTGAGGATGCCTAGCTGCTTTTAGACTGATCGCACTCCCTAGGGCTGCCGCTTCCAGAAATTCGCGCCGCGAGATGAAACCTAGCTTGTCGTTCGACACGGAAGTCTCCTTTTTGCTTTACGGGTAATTAAGAACCATCTCATCTTCCAATTGCCACTCAAACAGAATCCCCCCAAATAGCTTTCTAAGTCGCCCAGTGGGTTTGTGCCGGCAAATGTAAGCTCTTCAAACGAACTTTCGGGCGCTGCCCGGCTTCCCATTGTGAACGGAGAGCCGAAGTGCGGTTGTCACGGACGGCGAGGGGATTGGCTCCCAATAAGGTGGCCGAGTCAGTCAAAGACTTGCGGCGGTGGGGAGGAAGCAAAGATTTCATTCGGATCGCCTCGCGCGAACAGATTGGATTTGCTTTTTATCGAGGTACGGAAATAGCTTCCCGTTGCATCTCTTCGATGGTCAATCCACCCGACCTGGGCTCCCACCAGTCGAGACTCGTTCCCCCCGCGACAAAACCCTTGGGCCGGTAAAGGCGCAATGTCAGGTGAAGTGATTTGGAAGGTGAAGCTTTCCAATTGCTCGTCAGGTATTGTGACGGCCCGATTTCTGGGAGGTCCTTTTCCCCCACGGACAATACGGTGCCGTTATCGTCGCGCAATTTCCAGGCCACCCGATAATTGACCAAGGAATATGAGGGGATTTCCTCGGGCCCGCGCCGCGCAATGGTGGCTTGGAAACCAATGGGGCGCTTGCCGGCATCGTAGGCCCATGCCACGTCGAGCTGTGCAGAGCGGTTCAATGTCCGCCAAACCTTGTAAGAAGGTCGCCGCTGCCGATTCTCGTCCACTACCCCGGTATCAACATAGCCCTCCGTACACCCTGGCGAAAGGTTCCGGTGCGACTTGTAATCCTGATAGCACCACATGATGACGCCGGCGATCCAATCCTGCTTGCCGATCAGGTTGATCTGCTCGCGGAAAATCCGGCGGCGCAGCCGGTCCCCCGCCTTGCTGTCGGGTTCAAAAATGCCCGCCACGCCCATTTCCGAAATGATCACCATTTTATCGGGGTAGCCATTTTGGATTTTCTGCATGGCCACGGGTAGCTGCGTTTCGGGGCCGTGCCAGGTGCCGAAATACTCATTCCACATGATGAAGTCCGCAAACCAGGCGGAGTTTGTCTGGGGGTTGTTTACAAAAGCGATCCGGTCATCCGCGTAGCTCACGTAGCGAGCGGGGTCAAGGGACTTCACAAACTCACGCATGGTCTTGAAATAGGCTTGGCCCTCCGGTGTGTCGGTAGCGCTCTCATTGCAAACGCTCCAAGCGAAAATGCTGGGGTGATTAAAGTCCTGCTCAATCATCTCGCGCATCATCTGTTTCGCTAGCGCGATCACCTTGGGGTCCGCCAACTGCTTTTCGCTGAACTGCCAGACGGGGATTTCGGGAATCAGCAGGATGCCGTTCCGGTCACAATAATCGAGGATGTAGGGATTTTGCGGATAGTGGACGGGCCGGGTGAGCGTGACTTGCAGATCCTTCAGTTCGTCATAATCGTGCCTCATGGTGCCGCGCGTCTCCGCGAGGCCCTCCCAAGGGGAGTCCTCATGACGAGTCATCCCGGAAAGGCGGACGCGCTCCCCGTTCACGTAAAGGTGTCGGCCGCGAATCTCCACGCTTCTTGCGCCGAAAGTATCCGTCTTCGCGTCCAGGAGATTGCCTTGGGCGTCGTAAAGAATTGCCTCCATCTGATAAAGGCACGGATTGTCAAAATTCCATAAGCTTACCGGGGCGATGCGCAACTCTGACGTCATGCTTTGGGAGCCCGGCGCAAGGGTCAACGTATGTTCTGCGCTTACGACCCTCTGGCCGCCTTCTTCTGCGTAAACGGTCGCCACGACCTTCAAGGGAACCGGCCGGCTGGAATGGTTCTCCAGGAACATCGTATTGCGGACATTCGCGCCGGTTCCTTCAACGGTTGTCACGATTTGCTGCCGACGAATCAGCGCCTGGTCTTTTACAGTGAGCCACACATCCCGGACAATTCCTCCGTAAGGCCACCAGTCGTACCAAATGTTTTGGGACGCGTGCAGCTTCATTGCCCAGCCCGGAATGGTTTGCGCAGTAGGTTGATCGTTGATCTCGACGGCGAGGTAATTGACCGGCGCCAGACGTCCGCTGACATCGAAAAAATAGGCGGTATGTCCGCCCTCGTGTTCGCCCAGTTGGGCGCCGTTGAGCCACACCCGCGCCTTGTAGAAGGTTGCGCCAAAATGAATCTCCACGTGCTTGCCGCGAACTCCCGCCGGAGCCTCGAACGTACGGAAATACCAGGCGGTGCCGAGGTAGCCGGCATATTTACCGATTCCCCAGGTGTGCGGCACGAGCACCGATTCGATTTCTGGCGGGAGTTGGTGCGTCCATCCCGCAGCTCGGCCCTGCTCGGCGGGATCGGTTCGGAACTGCCAGGCGCCATTCAGATCAATTCGCGAAGCCGCGATGAAATGGTCAGCGCCTCTTTCCGGCTGATGGAAAGCCGTTACATGATCTTTGGATCCGGAATCCGCCCTTTTGGAGTTGGGCGTAAAAGCGCCCTTCCCTCTTGACGCAATAGCCATCGACGTTCCCGCGGCGACTGTGGTTCCTAAGCCCAAGAACGATCTGCGGGTGTAAGAAGTTGTGTGCTTCATGGTTTCATAATCTCGGGTTTCATATTCCAAGGATGTTCTCGCCCTTGTGTTCCTTGCGGTGCGGAACAAGCACGCCGCGCGTCGCTTCAAGTGATCCGTTTCCGGCCCCAGTCGGCTGGCCGGAATCACCCCTATTCCCCCTGTGTCACCAGTCGCGCGACTTTCCTGATTTCAAGCCATGGGCTCGATGCGCCCTTTCCCGACGCCATAATTTTTCCCTTGATAGTGCAAATTCAGGAGCTTTGCCTCAGGATCAAAATCGTCAACGCGAGATTTGAGCTGGATGCCGTCGAAGAGCGTCGGATTCGCGCCGACAACCGTGTCGATGACAAGATCGGTAAAGGTACCGCCGTCGATCTCGCACCAGTCATTCCCGTAGGGGAAGTCGGGTGGGCACTTATAGGCGCCACCATGCTCCGGCGGGAAGACGCTTTCAACGGTGTGGGCTTGCCCGAAAGGCCCTTGGCTGGCGGCCCCCGCCAGGCGCTCGACCCAAGCCGCCACCTTGCCGGGAGAGTCGATCTTATACAAGCCCATGGCAGTCAGGGGTGGCCAGGCGATGAAAGCTCCTAGCCAGGTGTGGTCAGCGCGGAGGCACCAATCCGCGTCGATGTCCCAGGGCGAAAGGGCATGCATCCACAACGGTGTGGCCAGCTCGCTCCAAAAGAAATGACTGATTTCCTTCTTTTGCTTCTCGCTTAAATCCGTGAACATGCATGCAAGGACCATCAGCAAATCGTAGCAATGACGGACCTCGTTAAAACTGCCGTCCGGCTGCGCGCACTTCCACCGACCCTTGCCGTCCACATACAGCCTATGATTGATCCTTTCCGCCAGTGCTCTGGCCTCAGAACGCAATTGAACGGCGCGCGCCGCATGCCCACGCCGTTCCAGCAGCGAAGCCACGAAACGCATCCCATAAACGTTGCCCGCGTTGAGCCCCGGTACCTCATGGGTCCAGGTCCTCACGACCTCCAGGAGGTTTGCTGTGCCGCCATAGTCGGCCAAGCCGTGGCCGTACTTGTCGAGCGTCTTCCAGTAGAGCGCGTGGTCCGTCAGGCGGTCCACGACGCTCCGGCATTCGATCCTCTTGTCCAGCCAAGGGAAATCGCCAGTCACCCGCAGGTAGTAATCCGCACAGCGCAGGATGGCGAAATCGTTCGCAGCGTACCAGGCGCCCAAGCCCTTCCCGGTGAGGTAGTCCGTGGAGTTGTGATCATGCATCCCCGAGGCCAGCCACACCTCCAGCAGCGCCCGCAGCGCCTGCGGATCGAGCAGCGCCAGGCTCAGCGCCGTGAGCGCCGTGTCCCAAAGAAAAGTGCGCGTCGGCCCCACATAGGGAAGCGCCGTCAGGTACGTAGGGCCGTACACCGAGTCCGGCGAAACCCGGCGGCAGAAAAGCAGGTTCGTGAAGCCGCGATAATAGAGCTTCCAGAGTTCGCGGCTGCGAGTGACCAGTTGCGGCAGGTGGCCGGAAAACTCCCCATTCCCCGGCGTGAAGGCGGCCTTGACAAGCTGAGTGAACACCGCCTCGTTTTCCGCCGCCAGGCGGTCAAAGTTAGCCTGGCTCTCCACATAGGCGGCCAGCGCCGCCGGCGGGTCCTCGGCAATGATATTAACGTAGTGAAACGTCCGGCTCTCTCCGGGGCCGAGCGAGAACTCATAGACCACTCTCTCCCGCTGCTCGATGCGGTCCGGACGCGGCGTGAACCCTTGCACCGAGACCGCCCGCTGGTGGCGGGATTCAAAAACCAGGCAGCCCCGCGACTGATCCACCGTGACCTGATTGTCTTCTTCCGGGGCGGGATTGCGCATCCAGGGCTTGCCGGGGAGCGAGGTTACCCCGGCGCGCAGATCGAATCCTACCGAAATCCGCCGGCTTTCACGCCCCGTGTTCCGCACCTGGATCGACTCCAGTACAGCCCGTTTCCGGGAGGGAGCAAACGTTTCGGTCCGGAATTCAATTCCTTCTACTTCGGTCTCGCGCAGAACCCGGTGCGGGTACCACGCGTAGGCGACTTCTCCTGCTGGGCGGGGGTAGCTGACCAGCACCCGGCCGTTCAGAAACAAATCGCAGGTAAGGGTGAAATTGACGCCGGGGGAGGGAGACCCACAGCAAGTAAAAGGTGGAAAGGAAATGCTTTGGATGGCGGAAACGGATTTGGAAAGCTGCACGCACCCCCACTCATTCTGCGCCACCGGCGGGTTAAAATAGTCCGTCAAACGATGCACCAAGCGGTCGCTGGCCAAGTCGGCTAGTGTCGGGACCTGGGGCAGGTCAGGCGCCTTCTCCGCAGGACTCACCATCTTACTTCGCGCTGCTCCTTGGGAGCGCGGCAGGGTGGTCCCCAGGGAGGTGGCTGCCGTGCCGATCCCCAGCTTAAGGAAATTCCTGCGATCTAAACCCGAATTCGTAAGTTGAGAGCCCTTGTTGAGAACTAACTGTTGTAGTTTCAATAGATTAAGCTGTGAAAATCCAACTTCGCGCAAGTTGAAATTTTTCTATCTATCTCATTGGGAATAAGTGGCTTATACCCTAATTTCCATGCGATTACAGCAAGTCGTTTGTTTTCAACTTACGAATTCGGGCTAAAGAGGGTGTAATCGAACATCTTAATGCGCTTTCGAATTTGCTCAGTCAAGCTGCTACCGCCCTGAAGCTTTGGAATCCGAATCGGAATTTCTTGAAAGAAGTCTTATTTCGTGCAGCGACAGCGCATATTTGCTTCCGGGAGGATCGACCTGGGTGTTCCGTGTCCAATTCGCTGAGTAGCAAAGCCAAGCCGTGCGGCCATCGGCGCTGATAAACTTGGAAGGAAGGTTCAGCCAGTATGCCTGCTGGCCGAACATGCGCAGGTAGGTGACCAGCCTCCAGGGGCCGGTCAAGCGGTCCGACTCCAGAACGTAAGTGTTATAAGGAACACCATACATGTCGCGGACCGTCGTCCCGCCTGTTCCCTCCAAAGGGTCGGTGACGAACCACAAGTACTTTTTCAGGGGCGCATTGTAGGTGACTTGCGCCCCGCCGCAGTGCCCGACCCACTCAAACAGCGGTTTGATCTGAGCGAAGTCTTTCGTCCAGATATCCCTGCCATTTCGGTCCTTGCCGCCGTAGAACTCCCAGGCCGACTCCTGGTTGATCGTCTGGGGAGATGGCTTGGTGCGCGCCAGATAAAACATGTCCCCTTTAAACACGGTGTGATTGTACTTGCCCCAGGTGGGCGCGTTCAAGAGAGCCTCTCCCGCCGGCGTGCCTGGGGTGAGAGCGCCGTCGGCGACCAGATAGGCATAACCATCAGGAGAGTACTCCATGTTTTTTCCGAAATCCACAAAGTGTGCCATCCCCATCTTCACCCGACGACCATTTTTCGCGGTTTCGTGGAAAAGGTTGTTCACGGGAGTCAGGCTGGTGTCGGTCCAGGTGTGGCCAAAGTCGCGGGAAATTCCAAATCCAACGAAGGGTCCGACCACACACCAAATGCAGTTGTATTCCTTTGAGAGAGAGACATCTACGACATAAGTGCCGTAATACCAGATCCCGTTGTACACCAGACTGGCCGAGGCGTAGCGGCCACCGTAGGGAGCGGGGGAAGTTTTATAAGGGGTCAGCGGAACCACGCGGAGATTCAGGGGATCGTCGCCCACAATTTTGGCTGCGCCATCCGCCGCCTTGGGTCCACCCCCGCCCGCGTGGACCCCACCGACGAGCCCGTCCATATAGGGTGAATAGAGATTGCCGTCCGACGCCCAGGAGGGGAACCAGGTGTCCGCATTCTCGTAATTCTTATACCTTCCCGTCAGAGCGATACCCGTGATTACCGTCGACCTCGGAAAAGGGCAACTCTCGGGCGGATCGGACGGCCAGACGCGCAGGGAAGTCGGCTTGGCCTGTTTCGCAGCCGCTTGGCCGGCACGCGAATAAGCTTTGCTAGCGAGCAGTAAGGTGACCGCTGCCAGCAGTATAGTTGCAGTGCGCGAGCGACGAAGGGTTGGACACATCGACAGTCTCCTTGTAAGGTTCAAACCGCGGTCCACAGCTGCGGGCGCCGAAGCTTGGAATTCCTGTTTTATAGCAGGTGTACAAATCAGAATAAGAACTACGAAGGATTAAAACAGTCCCGGGGGGCCGGTCCGGAAAATCTTCCGCCAGACCGGCCGTGCCGGGACGCACTTCTGTGCAGGGAGCAGATGCTCAGAAGTAGAACTTCAACGCCAGTTGAATTTCCCGTGCATCATTCGGAGCGTCCACCGTGCTGGTGATCTGTCCGAAGTTCTTGGTGTTCAGGAAATTTGTCTGTCCTGGCATCCCGAAGTTCGGAGTGTTGGTCAAGTTGAAGAACTCCGCCCGGAACTCGAGGTACTTCGTTTCCGAGATGTGGAATTGTTTGAAGACGGAGAAATCGAGCCGGTGGAAGCCGGGGCCGTAAACCTGCGTGGGAGCGCCACCGAACGGGGCATAATCAGTTTGCCCTACGGCAGTGGCTGGCGCAGGGTTGGCAAAAGCCGCCGCATTCCACCAGTGCGCGATGCTCTGATTGGCGTCCTTATTTTCCCCGGGTACGAGCAGAGCATAACAGCCTGCACTATTCGTGGAAGTGGCGCACTGGATGGTGGTGGGGTTGCCGCTCTGCAATGTCAGGATCCAATTGGTTTGCCAGCCACCTAAAATGGCGTTCCCGACACCCCCCATGCTTCCCAAAAGGGTGTGGCCTCTGCCTACGGGAAGCTGCCAAAGGCCGCTGAAGTGAACAACATTCGTGGTATTCCAATCGCACTCCCCATAGTCATATTGAATCCCCAGCCCGGGAATATACGCTGCACGGTAGCCACCCTCACTCTCTCCGTACAGAGTTCCACCCCCATCGTCCCGGCACTTCGAGTAAGCATAGTTGGCCAGAAAATCTAGCCCGCTAGCAAAGCGATGTTCGTAGTTGGCCTGGAGGGCATCATAGTAGCTGTTACCCTGGGTGGTCACGTAGGTAAAGCCACGTGCCAAGTTAGGGTATGGAGTGTAGGGTGTTGGATTCGTGTTGGGAGGTATGATCACGGACGGCAGATTCCCGCCCACGGTGACATCTAAATGGCGGCCGAGGGAAGTTACATAACCGAGACTGACGACGTCGTTCTTCGCTAATTGATGTTGCAGGGTCATGTTCCCAGTGTAGAACGTTGGCGTCTGGTAAGGGGATTGAATAGCCCGTGGCGAGATGGCGCTTGCGCTTACGCTTGTGGGCGTGAGACCTACGTTGAGGAAACCATTGCTCATGGCCCCCACCGCGGCGTTGGGTGCGAGGGGAGTAACGGAATTGGGTGCATTGTAAACAAGCGTGGAGAGGAACGGATAGTTATTGGCAAGGTTGGGGGAGCCTCCCTGGCTTTCATCCCCGCCCTCGAAGATGCCAAATCCTCCTCGCAGTACAGACTTAGGCGTGACTTCGTAAGCAAACCCAAATCGTGGTTCCCAATTGGCTGCCGGGAAGCTGACCAAGGCAGGATTGTTGGACGCAACTAATTTGATGCCATCACTGGCAAGAGCGGTCAGAAATGATGGGGAAAGCTGTATATTCGCCCTTTGGGCAGGGATCAGAAATTCGCCGCCTTTCCAATTAGCATTGGGCACCAGGTTCGCCATGGCGCCATACTTGTCATGATAATTGGGGTAATATTCGTCGCGGATGCCCAGGTTTAAGGTGAGTTTAGGAGTCACTTTCCAACCATCCTGAAAGTACAGCCCATAGTAATTCTGGTTCAGGGCCGCTGGTGAAATATTGGTGGCAACTAGATTGTCGGCGCCTCCGACATAGTTAACCCCGTTGGGTACAGTAGCAGGGACCGGTTCAAGGAGAAACTCACCCCGTCCCGTGCTACTGTCGCCCACACCCACTATCGAAGTGTACGCCCCAGTAAAATTCCACCTTCCGCGTGAAGCGGGCGGGATCACGAAGGGCCAGGCCATGTGCATGTATTGGAACCCGAACTCTAAGGTGTGCTTTCCTGCAATTTTCGTCATGTTGTCTGAGACTTGCGTGGTTATGCTGTACTCATCGCCCGGTGAATAGGTTCCTTGGCCGAGCCATGACATGCCCCCAACGATTATCGCGCCCAATCCTCCGTTGAGATGACCCTGCGGGATCCCGGGAATTCCAAGCTGGTCTGGGATTCCCGCGATGTTTGCATCTTGCTGGAGGGCGTCAGAGTGGAGGCGGCTGTACCCCACTAGGGCCTGGTTGATCAGCGTCGGCGACATGGTGTGCGTCCAACCCGCCACCGCGCTGTGCATGTCGAGTATAGTGGATCCGATGTTGTTCACGTTCCCGAGGAATGTGGCAGGCAGCACCCCGGAGGTGTAGGAGTGGCTGTAGCGAGTGAAGAACTGATCACGCGCACTGAAGTTCTGATCCACACGGATATCATATTGGCCCGCGTTTTGGGTTTGGGGCAAATTTGCGGCGTAGTTGTTAAGAAGTCCTGGCAGGTTGGGCCTGGGATCCATTGCCAGGATTTTCGCCGCTCCCGGAAAAATCCGATTCGCGGGAATGATGTTGTTGGGAAACGGATCGCGCACGTAGCACGGGTTGCCGGCCGTGCACGCGCTGGTAAAGCTCAAGCCGGTTACGGGGTCAACCTGTCCCGCCAAAAACGGCCCGCGCGTGGTGGCCGGATCGAGAATGGTGCCGATCGGAAATTTGCGGCCCAGGGCGTCCGGCCCGTAAAGCTTGCCACTTTGGCCACTGATCAGATCGGAAAAGTTGGTGTATCCGCTGTCGACTTCCTGCATTGTGGGCACCGAAGTAATAAGGGGAACTGCCTGGCGAACTCGCATGCCTTGGTAGTCAAAGAAGAAGAAGGTCTTATTCTTCCCGTTATAGACGTGTGGGATAGTTACCGGGCCTCCAATAGTACCGCCATATTGATTTTGACGAAATTTACCCTTCTTGACTCCTGCAGCGTTTTGGAAGAAGTCCGCCGCGTCAAACTTGTCGTTGCGGACAAACTCCCATAAGTCGCCATGGAACTGGTTTGTGCCGGACTTCGTGGTGGCATTCATCATGGCACCAGCCGCACGGCCAAACTCAGCGCTGTAGGCATTCGTCTGCAATTTAAATTGGTTGATGGCATCCACCGGGGGAAGCGCAACATAGGCTGTGGGTATAGCTTGGCCGTAAGCTGTCATTCGGTTATTGTCGTCGAGGCCGTCGAGCATGTAATTGTTCTGCTCATACCGCATCCCATCTACTATGAAGCTTCCCGAATTCGTTCCTTCGGTAGCATTTCCTGCAATGCGGTTTGAGGTCGCACCAGCGGTAATCTGCGCCAGAAAGGTGTAATTCCGTCCGTTGAGCGGCAAGTCATTGATGGTTCTCGTTCCCACGACCTGGCCCAAAGACCCCTTCTGAGTCTGGAGTAGCGAGGGGGGCGCGGTGACGGTGACGGTTTGTGTCACTGCACCGGGCGTGAGGGTGAAATTGACGATGACGTGCTGCTGAATATTCACCCGAATGTTCGTGTGAATAACAGTTTTGAATCCTTTGAACGCGGCCTCCGCCCGATAGTGGCCAATTTTAATGGGTGTAAAAAGATACGACCCATCGTTCGAAGATGTGCGGGACATCGAAAGCCCGGTGTCAATGCTTGTAATAGTTATCTTTGCCCCAGGTACCACGGCACCCGACTGATCCTGCACCGTTCCGGAGATTGATCCTGTGGCAGCTTGAGCATAACCATTCCTGACCCCAACTAGCATGGCGATGGAAAGGATGCAACCCAACCCTAATCCCATGCACAATTGTTTTGTTCTCATTGGCTCCTCCCTTGGCGGGCGGCTTCCATGGCGGAGACTCCAACCCTTTTTTGAAATTCCTTGCTGATTGTCGGCCCCGGCCAAGTCCACACTTTGATTGTCCCAAGAACCCTTTCCGCCTAATTTGGAAATGATATATGATACATATGATATGTGAAACATAAGTTTGCGAATGTCAAGTCTTTTTTTTGAGAAAGAGGCCGCGTATCCGGAGGCTGGGAGGCTTGGCCGGGGGCCGGCGAGGCATGATGTCAGCTCAATCAGTGCAGGAGGCCGGACTGTTCGAGTTTCCGTTCGGATCGAGCGACCGCCAGATCCCGCTGGGCGCGAGCCTTTTGCAGGCGCAAGTATTCTGCCTCCTGAGCCTTCGCCTCCCGCATCCTGCCGGAAGCCAGGAGTAACCGAAAGAGCTGATAATGCGCGGTTGTGGCAAGATCGTCGTCGAGGCCCAGGCGGAGCGCCTCTTCGAATTCGGCGATGGCTTCGGTTTTTTGCCCTTCACTTGCGGCCACGCGGCCCAGCACGAAGTATGGCGGGCCGAAGTCCGGTTGCAGATGGAGAGAGGCCAGGGCCGCCTGGCGAGCCGCGGAAAATTGCCGGGATTCCAGAAGCGCGTTGGCGATCTTAAACCAGATCCGGGAGCTTCGAGGCTCGAGCTTTTGCTCGGCGCGATAATCTTCTAAGGCTACGTTGAATTGCCTCTCATGAACCGCAATATCGCCGAGCACCGTGTGGACGCCGACCAGAGAAGGATTCTCCCGAAGAAGTTGGGCGCATTCGCGCTTCGCATCATCCTCCCGCCCCACCTTCACGTAGTGTTCGGCGGTCGTCATGCCGGCCAAGATGGCTCTCCAATGTTCGAGGTTGGCGACTTCGGATTGGTAAACCGGGTCCCCGGACGTAGAATGAAGCTGCAAGGCGGTATCAAGGATCCGGGCCGCGGCGTGCAGGTCGCCCTGCCGAATCTCCACAAGACTCAGCAGGTAATCGGCCTGGAACGCTTGCGCCGGCCACCGGGCCGCCTTTTCTAAAGCGGTGCGCGCCAGAGTATCGTGCCCCCATAGATAGGCGTCTACGCCCAGGTCGAGGGGCGCCTGCGCAAGGGTTGGATCAAGCGAGGCCGCGCGGGCGAATTCCGCCGTGGAGGCCGCGTAATCGCGCTGGTCGTGGCGGACGAGTCCCAGACCCAGATGCGCAACTGCCAGGTTCGGAGCGTGCGCCAGCAGTCGCTTGTAGGCGGCAGCAGCTTCCGCCAGGCGACGGGCGCGCCGCAAGGCTTCTGCTTGCTTAAGGTTGTAAACGATCTGCGGGTTATGCTCCCAGGTCGCCGCCGGAGAAGGAGGGCGGCTCTGGCGCGCGCCCCGCGCCCCGAAGGCGAGCAAGGCCAATAAACATGCAGATACCGGACACATATCAGCTCTACCTCAGATTCGAGAATTTTCTCCCTCCCTGGCGCCGGGAAAGTTTCTAAAATTCTGCGGTTGCTTTCAACATCACCACGCCGTGCCTGGGCACCGTCGCCGTGTAACTATCGTGAAACACCCCCAAAGCTTTTCTTGCCCACAGATCGCGCAGGCGAACCGCGTCCGGCAGGCCAAGATCCCGAAAGTGAACGGTGACCGGCATGGGCGCCGCTTCGCGATTGAACAAACCCACCGCCTTGCTCCCGTCGGCCAGCAGCTTCATCCAGACTTCCAAGGGGCCCTCTTCGGCGACGCGGCGTCCTTGAATGCCCGCCGGGTCCTGATCGACGGCAATCACTTCGGGATTGGTGAGAATCGCCAGCGTCGCGGGATTCATATCCGCAAGGTCATTGCTGGCGATAAGGGGAGCTGCGAGCAGGGACAACAGGCTCATCTGAGTGCGGGCCTCGTCGTTATTGATCTCCGGGTGCCCGATCAGCAAACCGTCGGGATCATTCCAATGCCCTGGGCCGGCAAAGCGCTCCAGGCCGTTCTGTTGAAAGCCGACTTCCGCAATATCGCTGTATGAGATGCCATGCAAGGCAATATCGCTCGTAGTCAGCCAGTTGTTGCCCCCCACTGAAGGGCCCCAGGACCAAACCCTTTCCCAGCCGTACTGGCACAAGGCGAAAAGAATCGGCCGGCCGGTCTTCTTAAGGGCCTCATCCATGCGGCGGTAGGCGCGGATTTCATCTCCGGATCCGCTGCACCAGTCATATTTCAGGTAATCGACGCCCCATCGGGCGAAGGTCTCCGCATCTTGCTCCTCGTGGCCGAAGCTGCCTTCGAATCCCGCGCAGGTCTTGCGGCCAGGCGAAGAATAGATGCCAAACTTCAATCCCAGGCTGTGCACGTAGCTCACGAGCGCCTTCATATCGGGGAAGTGGCCATTCGGGTGCGAATAACCAAGCGAGTCTCGGCCGCCTTCCCAGGTGTCGTCTACGATGATGTACTTATAGCCCGCCGCTTTCATTCCCGTCTTCACCATGGCCTCTGCTTGTTCCCGGATCAGATCGTTGCCCACCTTCTTGGTGGGGAAGTAGCCATTCCATCCCATAGGAGGAGTCAAGGCCAGGTGATTCTGCTGGGCCGGCATTCTGACGCATGCGAGTCCGAAAAAGAGCAGGATTCCGAAGATTCTCATGATAAGTTTTTCCTTGTGCAAAGTCATTCTCAACCTCGGTTCGAAGAATGCGCGTCTGGTCCTTAACGCGCGAAAGCAAGCAAGAGACTCAAGCGGGTACGAATCTCCAATTCAAACAAAATGGATCCGCAGAATGCGGGCTAGCCGGCGCAGCAGCCCGGCCCAATGCCCTTCAAACGCCGCGACGTGGTGCGGCATGCCCTGGTTACAGAGCTCTTCAAACCATTCCCGAGGGTCCTGCTGCACGAGGCGCGCCAACCCATTCGTGCCCATCAGATGGCGTCTCGGCCGGAGGGTGAAACCCTCGCGCGCCGTCAAGTGGTAACTCCCGTCGCAGTGCCAGAAACGCAGGATGGTGATAGGCAGATCCTCTCGGATTGACGCCTCAACCACCGCCGGCTTCTGGATGTTTAAGTGCCGGGCGGCGACAGTGCCATGGGCGCGGCGCCGATGTGCCACAGGGTGATGGTTTCCTGATCGTGCTCGAGCCAATCGGAGAGGTAGCATCTTCCCATGCCCAGGCTTTCTCCAAATCCAGGCCGAAAGCGCGCCATCCACATCACCTTCGCAGACTACTGCCCGCCCTTCGTCCGCCAGCCGGGCTATACCCAGATAAGGCCACTGGCCGAACACATTGGGCATTTCCGGCCAGCAACGGACCGCCAGGGCATCCAGATTTTCGTTCTCCAGGAATGCTGCCATCGCCAAATACAAGCGCGATGCCATTGGCAGGTCGTCATCGCTTGTATCTTTGTGGGGTAAACCGAGGGATTTAACTTTGGCCACATCGTCCCTCACAACTGGTTCAGGGAAGTTCTTCACCACGTGAGCAAATTCAACCAGGCTGAACGTTTGCAACTGAACTCCTAAACCCTGATGAAGCAAGAACGGATCGGCGCTCATCGCAAAGAATCCGGGCGCCTGACCGCCCACCAGGCCTAGGCGCACTGACGCAGACGATGCACGGTGGCGGCCAGATGGACTGCTTCGCGTACTTGCTTCCCGGTTTCCGCCGCCCCCGGATCGCCATACAGGATTTGGAAAGGATGCCCCATCTGCCGCAAGGTAGAAGCCCAGGCGTGCGTTCCCACCAGCGAACAGGAGCCCACGCTATCGCCCTCCGGCTTCTCAGGAGTAGCCCAAAGCACGGGCGGGTCCGGCCAAAGCTGGGCCAGGGTCGGAGCCAAACGTCCGTCCGCCATGGTCGTCTGCAGCAGCACAAGGGCGTCGACAGCCTTTTCCTTGCAAGCTTCAATTGCCTGGCGCAGCGTGGAGTCATCAACCGCTTTTTCAGGTGGCTCGACGACCGCGCAGCCGCACTCCTGCTGCTTCTGGCGCGCGCGGCCTTCCATCTGCCGCCCCCATTCCATATCAAAGCCGGGCCGCTTGCGCCCCAGGAAGATTACACCCAGCGCCGGAGGTTTCTTCTCTAGAGGCGTTTGCTGTTTTGATTGCTGATTCATTAACGCCCGTCTTCATGACGTTTCCTCACACATTGCACAGCGAAGCCGGCACCAAAAGCTCGTGTGCCGCAGCGTCTCAGAACCTTCCTTCACCGCCATTGCGCGAAGAGGTCCATTTCCTTGTCGCGTTCCGCCGCGAGACGCTGCAAAGACTCCTCCGCCGTCAAGCCCTTATGAACGATTCCGCATACCGCGGCGGCCACGGCCCGCGGGTCTTCCTGCGGAGCGAAAGCCACATTCCGGCCGACCATCACGCCGCGCACATTGGCCGCAGCTCTCATCCCGGCGGCAAAATCCCGGAGCGTCAAGGAGGGATCTTCACGGGGAGGTCCCCCGAGCATCAGGATCGGAAGGGTAGTCGCTTGCGCCACCCGCTCGTAGCCCTCGGCATAAGAGAGCTTGAGGAACGTACGCGCGGAAGATTCGCCCAAAGCGGCGGCAGCCCCGGCATCGCGTTGCAGCTCTTCCACGGTCTTAACCGTTTCATAGCCGCCATCCTTTTTCCTGCGCACGCTCATTGGCTCCAGGAAGGCGTATAGGTTCTCGCGATAAAGCTCGGTGACGGCCTGCGCGCAGTCGCTGATCGCCTTGATGGAGCGTTCGTCCTCGGGGTCGAGCCGGTACATCAACTTGCCGCCGTCGAAGTTCAGGTTCTTCAGTTGCCGGGCGGTGAAGCAAGTGAATCGGTCATCAATCTCCCCTTCGACGCCCGCATGTCCTCCGCGATTCATACAGCCGATCAACACTTTGTCGTCGAGCAAGGAGGCGCCGCCGGCTTGCCGGACCAAGGCATTAACGATCAGGAGGTCTTCCATGAAGTCCGTGGTCCCCATGATCCCGTCGCATCCGGGAGTGGTCAGCACTCGCAGGCCTCTGGCCATGTAGCTGTGACGATTGCCCATGCCCAGCGGGTCATCAGGTCCCAGGCCGGTAACGCGGCGTCCCGGGTGGTCGGTGGCCAGGATGACCAGCTTGCCGTCCAGGGTCAGGCGGGGCCGCCGGAGGCGGTTTTGTGCTTCCTCCAGGATGGATTCCGGCTTATCGACGCGAACGTCCGTGATGGCCTCAAAGAGTCTCCTGGGAAAGTACTCTTCTGCCCGGAAGCCCGGCCTTTCTTCGCGGCAGGCGATGCTGGCCATTTCATTGTCCTCCTCTTGGGAAATTTGCGTGCTCAGGCTGCGCGGCGTCAAGCGAGGCGTACCCCGCCAGAGGCCCGCCGGCCAGAGGTTCGGCGTAGGCGCGGTATTCTTCGCGTATATCATTGCCGCTGTCGGTGATGTAATCCCGCGGCAATTGGCGGGCTTTGTTGGCTACTGATTCCAGGGGAACCGCGTCGTAACCAATCTCATAAGCGGCGCCCGGTTGGCGCTCCAGAGAAGCCATGAAGCCGGTATGGCCTTTCAAGGCCCAGGAAAAACCGAAAGCTCCGGCTTTTTCCGCCTCGCGCCGGTCAGTAAAAGAAACCAGCCAGCCCGCCGCCCGGCCCAGCCGCCCTGGCTTTTCGCTGCGGGCGCGGAGGCCCAATTCGAAGTCACCAGGCTCGCGAGTGTTGCGGCAACGTCGCCGGAGAGCGGATGCCCGAATCCGTCGGTGAGGTTATCACTGCGCCGGGCGCTCCAGCTTTCTCCTGCCTCGTTCCGCACTCCTTCGGAAACGGCCACCACCAGACAGCCCCGGCAGTCGTAAGCGTTCTGCACATCATCCAGGAATTTCTGCCGGTTCAGGGGTACTTCCGGCGCATAGATTAAGTGCGGGGCGTCGTCGGGATTCCTTCTGGCCAGAAGCGTGGCGGCCGTCAGCCACCCCGCATCGCGCCCCATGACCTCCAAGATGGAGACTGGAGTGGGCAGGCTGCGGATATCCATTCCCAGGTCCAGCGTGGCCTGGGCGATATAGCGAGCGGCGGACCCGAAGCCGGGGCAATGGTCGGTGCAAGGAAGATCGTTGTCAATGGTTTTGGGAATGCCGGCACAATACATTTCGTAGCCCAGCGCCAAGGCTGCCTGGCGCATTTTCAGCGCGGTGTCCATCGAATCGTTGCCGCCGATATGGAAGAAATAGCGGACGTCCTTCTTCCGCAGCAAGCTTACGGCTTCCATGGCCTCTTCGGGACTGAGCATCTTGCGGCCGGAACCAAGAGCGGCGCCCGGGGAGGCCGCAATGCGCTTCCAGGATTCTTCACTCGGCTTGAGCAAGTTTACGAACTGGTCCTGCTGCACTCCCAGGATGCCGTTGCGGGCCCGCCAAAAGGTGGCTGGTGGGAGCAAACTTCCGGGCCGCCGCGCGCACGATGCCGTACAGGCTCGCATTGATCACCGCCGTGGGACCGCCGCCTTGCGCAATGACCACATTTCGGGTGGCGACATAGACCCTCATTCTCCGCTTATGCGATGCCGATTTCCGCGCTGGGAGGCTTCTCTCCCACTGCGCTCCGGACCTGCCGCGTCCTCGCCTCGCCGCAAGCCTTTTGGGCAGCTGGCAGCCAATTATATCAGATATCAGATGTGCCTGCAGGTACCGCGGGACTCCGCGCGCTTGCACGGCCTGTCGCAAAGGGAAGCCTTGCCCTGACCGGTAATATATCATATGCTATTGCGGAGGGGGGCGAAAGGCGGGACGGACTTTGTGCCCTGCCTTCCGCGGCGGAAGCCGTGGAATAATGCGGAAGCGCGCTGTGGCTCCTGCTCAGGGTTTTATGGCGAGCCCTGGAATACCCGGCGGGGTGCGATAGGTTTGGCGCGGCCGGGAGAAGGTTAGTGGATTAATCCGGGACGATTGCTATCGCCAGGATCTGAAGAGGTCGGCAGCCGCCCAGTAGATGATTCCCCCTTGCGAAAGGAAAGAGAAAAGTGATGAATCGGAGGAGATTTTTGTCCGCCTCGTTGCTGGGCAGCACGATGGCCAACAAACCGCAATTTCTTTACAGCCTGACCGGGGATCCGGAAAACGTCCCAAGGTTCGAGGTCAGCCGGCAAGTGGAGCTTTCCGTGCCCGAGGAGGCGATTGAGAAATCGTTCTGGGTTGCCGCCAAGCTGGTGGCGAAAATGCGGCGGATCGCCTTCGAACATTTTGGCAAGGACGGCTTGTTCGGCGTTTCGGGCGGCAAAGAACAAAGGGAGTTCTTCGATATCCGGGACTTCCGCTATGGTCCCAAGTGCGCCGCCTACCTTTACGGCGACGACCCGGATTTTGCCGTCGCCATGGGCCATCGCATCTGGGAGGAGGTGGACGCCCAGGACGGCCACATCCTCTGGGCGTGGGAAGGGCGGCAGCAGACGTCGATTCATCTGGCGCACATCGCCAAGCACTTTTCCGATTACATCGCGTATCTCGAGCAGGACGCATTCGTCCAGGCGCATTGGGACCGTCTTCTGAAGATGGTGCGCTGGGGATTCGCTACCTATGACCGCAACAATGACGGTTTGCTGGAGAACGGGGATCAGATTCCCAACCACTTGTGGGTTCTCTTGATCGGCGAACCGTACAATTTCCCGCGCGTGCCGAATTGCGCGCGGGATGTGGTGGTGGTCGCCACCATGCAAGTTTGCGAACTGTTGCAGATCATGGCTCGCTACTCGGCGGAAAACGGCTTGGCCGCAAGCGATTGGCTCAAGAACCGCGCGGAATTGACGCACACCGCGCTCGAGAGCTCCGCCTACGATCCCGACACGGATTACTACTATCTGCTCTACCGCGTTCCCGAAAAAAAGTGGTATCACAGCCTGCTGGGAATTGACGAATACAGCCGGGAACTGGACGTGACTCCCTACTATGCCGCGCTGACCAGCGGAAACTTTTCCCGCGCCCGGCGGGTGGCCGATTATGCCCGGAAAGTGCTGCTGGACGACCGGATTTTCCCTATGCCTTTGCAGTATCCCTCCTACTTCTGGATCAGCAAGTTCTACAACGATCCTTACGGGTTCGTCCCCGGCGGCTGCTGGGAGGAGGCGTACACCAACTGCGTGCAACTCTGGGGGCACTGCCGTATGCTGGAACCGCTCTACGAGGCGGTTAGGCGGCGCAGCCAGGCCTATGCGCGCGAAGGAGATTGCCGCGAGTGGTACACGCAGAACGGGGAAGGCCGCGGGCACATCCAGTATGGCATCTCCGCCACCGCGCACATCTGCGCCATCATTGAGGGCCTGTTCGGGATCCGGCCGACGGGATTCGGCTTCTCGGAAGTTGAAATCCATCCCAATTTGCCCTTCGCGTGGACAGATTCTGACGTGGCGATTCGCGTGACCCTGCCGAACAAAGGGTTTCTCCGTTACGTTTACCGCCGTGACCGGGCGAACGGGACGACGACGCTGAAGGTGGAAACCGACGCGCCGCGCACTGCGCATCTGCGCGTGATAGTTCCCGGGCCGGTGGCCTCGGTCGCGTGGAACGGCCAGGCGGTCAAGTACGAAAGCGCACTGGAGCCGGGGGTGGGCTCGGTGGTACTGCTGAAGCGGCCCATCCGGAACGACCAAATGCAGATCAAGCTCGCCACCTGCGCCTCGAGCAGCCTGCCGAAGCCAGTTTGCAGGGAGGAGTCAAGAGATTAGCATGCGCCACGCCTTCAAGTCCTTCCTGCCAGGATTTCTGCTTTTTGGCTTGCTGCAACCGGCCGTCTGCGCGCCACGCTCGGCCAAGAGTAAACCGAAAGGTGAGGCTATCGCCGGGTTTGCCAAATACGTGAATCCTTTTATCGGGACTGCCGGCGCCGATATGGCTAATACTTTCCCCGGCGTAGCATTGCCCTTCGGGATGATCCAATGGAGTCCGGACACGCTGCGGGGTTCGCACCGCATGGATTTAGCCAAGGGAGCTACGTTTACGGCGACGACCAGATCCGCGGGTTCAGCCTCACGTACTTGAGCGGTCCTGGCTGCCGTGTCATGGGCGATGTTCCCATAATACTCTTTCCTTCACGAGTGGTTGACATCGTGACGGGTTCCGCGATCACCAAACTTGGGCTAACGACCAGATCATGAGCGAAATTTCCTGATGAAAATGGGTGACACTCCAAAGCCTAGGTTCCGGGAAGGAACCGAAAGGAGTGTTACCGATGGAAGGCAACGCGTTGCGCAACGCCAAGCTCAGCCTGATGAACCAATTTCGCGCGCAGGCGACACCGTTTTATTGGGCCGGATTTACACTTGTGGCGGATCCGTCAGCAGCGATAAGAGCCGGAGAGAAGTAGCTCGCCGCTCAGTGAGTTACGATTCTTCATGTTTACAGGTCCATGAAACACGTTCCGTCAACTTCACTCCACAGCTCGCATGTGCCAGGTCCCAGGGCGCGATGGCCTGCTATTCAACAATTTGCGTTGACCTTCAACGGCTACAAGTGGGCGGGAAGTTTCAACAAATGCGCAGCGTTGGCGAACTGTACCAGGGACAGGTACATGGCCCTTCTTCGATACCGACTCCGCCCGGCTGTGTTGGACCCTTTGATGCTGAGCGAGGCCCGCGCCTGCCTGTTTTTTGAACAACGGCGGAATCGACACTGTGGAACAACCCCATCCGGTTCGGACTTCGTTTACATTCGGGCATTAGTACGGCGCATTCGCGAGAAAATGGGGCGCAAGTCAACACTTAAGGCTCGATAGGCCGGCGGAAACCGCTTCGTGCTGGCCTATTCCTCGGTCTTCTTACGCACCAATTTCGTTCCCAAGCGAAGAATCTTGCGACTCAGAGCTGGCTTTGGGACACGCCACCTACGAGGTTCGGTCCGGAGCGTATTTTCGATTGCCCACTACCGCTGTCGCCCAAACACGATGTTTCAGCTCACGCTCTCGTTCGGAACTGGCGATGATAATTCCGGGGTAGGTCGGGCGATGCTACAGAGCCTGGACTGAGCGCCTTCCCAAAGACCACAAGCGAGGAAAGTCGTATGTTTTTCACCCACAAGGAAATGTTGGACGCAGTTTTCCCCAAGTTCGGAGCGACTTTGAAGAAGGACGGTTTCGAGCGGAAGTATGCGGCGCGCGAGGTCCGCATCAGCGACAAGGAGGCCGAATGCCCTTTGCACGGCAACTGCCAGTTCGATCTTGTTGAGTACGACAAAGAGAAGCGGGTGTTCAGAGTGATCGAGTTCAAATTAGGCCATCATCAAGCCGTGATCCCGGAGGCATTCTCGCAGGTCCAGAAGTATCGTCAAGCACTTGAGGCCAATGCGCATACTTTTCTCGATGCATTCACTCGAAAGAGTCCGATGCGCTTTGGACGGCTGATGGAATCAACGTGCGGAGCAACAAAAATCTCGATTGAATTCTACGTTGGATTGACTGACCAAGCGTGTGAGGAAAACCAAGAGTTCCTGCGGAGTTTCAAGGAGAAATGGTACCCGTATATTGGGACCGTCCGAGTCAAGGACGATGGAAAAATCAAGCACTTTATCAAGAACCCAGACGGCAGGAAAGACTACGAGATCGCGCGAGCCAGGGCTGTCTCTTTCTCACTTGCTTGGGGCCCGGTTACGAACGCCTTCGGGGGAGAGGCGCAAGTGTCGATGGCGGCGTCCGAAAATGAGCTGCGCCCCACATCTTGCTAGATTAATGGCGCAATGTTCCCGCTTTAATCACGAGGTTTCAAGAATCCAAACGACAGAAGGACAGTCCTCCTACTCCCATTCTCCTCCAGGCCTCGCTCGATGACCTTCCGCAGTTCCTGGACAATGGCGAAGAAGCGATCCGCCGGGCACAATCCCTCCAGAGACTGATGTGGCTGCTGGTGGTTGTCGTGCTTCACCCACAA
>JAKAWG010000056.1 GCA_021817045.1 Acidobacteriota bacterium | reverse complement strand
CTTGGAAGCCAACCGGGCTGCCGGTGAGCCATTGGGACCACGGCAGCTTTCCACCCGATCGCTCCCAACCGGGGGTATGGCAATCGTTGCAGCCGCCCGCCAGGACGAGGTATCTCCCCGCCTGCGCCACCGTCGGCGCCCACACATGCGGCGTTGCGCCCAACGCAACGGGGGTCGCCATCAGCCAAAACGCAACTGCTTTCCAAACAGGGTCTCTCTTCATGGACTGCCTCCTCCACCCGGCCCAAATCCGCATCAAATCTAAGGTAGCACTCAATTCTGCTGGTGCTCAAATTTGCTGATCACGCTCCGCCATCAGGACTGGCTCGCGCGGAGGAGCGCGGTGTACAGGAGTTTGTGTTTGAGCACCGGCCGCTCGCTAAAGACCCTGGCACGCCATTATTCGCTACCTCCCCGTTGGCCGCAGATCGGTCGGTCGTCCGAGCGGTCGGCGCCCGAATGCCTGGCTTTTTGACATCCCGTCGGCACCGCTTAAAATAACTCCATCTTTAATCGCGGCTGCAGGGCCGTACCCCGGGAAAGTCAGCGGTTACCTCTTTAGATTTGGAGATAATCTCGCTCTCGGCCCGGAGCGGCGAGCGGTGGGCGCAGCCACCGAGCAGGGAAAGAGAATCCCCTACAATGTTAGGACAAAATTCAAGCCTGATCGGGTACATTCGAAGATGACCTGGTTTTCATCGAGATGGTTGGGTATCCCGCCAAGCGTACGCGGATACAGGTGGTACGCATGGCAAGCCGGATCTTTGGAACTGGGTAATCGCGCGGTTTTCCCGCAATCCGCAGAATCATGAATCTGAAAATCATTGGTCGAAACTCATGAAGGGAGCGGAGCCGCGTCGTGCTTTCTGACGAACAAATCGAGACGCTGGCCAAGATCGCCGAACGGCTCGGGAGCGTGCTGTTTTTCGTGTTGATCCTCGGCTACGTGTTCAAGCCGGAGAGATTTTCTGTCACTCTGATAATCCTGCTGATTGCCCTGGGCGTGATCGGCTATGGACTGGCGGTTTGGCTGCGCCGGGACCGGCACTAGAACAGCATGATTGGCGCTGATCGCTGCCCGGCCTGGACGGCTAATCCGAATCTTCTCGTGCCCTATCACCGACCCCGGCCCCGGGGATGCGCGGCGGTGGGGAGTCGTTAGTGGCCTGTCTGGTTCACGCGGTGAATTTTCGGATCAGGGACGGATGCGGACCGGTCATCGGGTAGCGGATTGCCCGGGTGATCCGTGCGCATCGGACCGCCCGTCCGGTGGTTTCCTCGCCGCGGCTGGCGCCCGCGCAGCTTGGCCGCATCGTCGTGGCGCGATCCCTGGAGTGGCCGCTCTGCGTCTTGGAACGGCGTGTGCGCGCGCTCGAATCGGCGCCGCGCTTTCTGGAGCTGGGCGACCGGCTGTCAATCGGCAGTCTGTCGGGCCGACCACCCCTCGCTTCCGCGACGGTGACCGGTCCCCACCTCCTCGGTGCGGTGGAGCGGTCCGGGGGAGACTTGGTCTTCCGCTACGCCCGCCCGGCTTTCGACCGCGAATACCGGTTCGACGAGGCCACGCTCGCGGCGCGCCTTCCCCCTGACGACACCGCTCTTGCCCGCCTGATCGGCCAGCTGCGCCTCGTCACCACCCGCAACCGCCTCACCCATGCGCTGGTGCAGGCCCTGATCGAGGCCCAACGCAACTACCTTCTGAGCGGCGACCCCTTGCGGCTGAAGCCCCTGAGCCAGGCCGCGCTGTCCGCCCGGCTGCGCGCGAGCGGCGTCTGTCCGGTGGATGCCGACCCGAGCCGGCTCTCCCGGGTGCTGCGGCATCTCTCCGTGCGGCTGCCGAACGGGGACGGGGTGCGACTGCGCGACCTCTGTCCGAAGACGCGCGAGCTGCACCGGCGCTATGTCGCCCAGGTGATCCAGGGGGAGCGGCGGCGGATAGTGCAGGCCGGCCATCCGGCCCCGCTGACGGACCGGGAGATCGCGAGCGCCGTGCACAGCCGCTTCGGCTCGCGGCTCTCGGTACGCACGGTCGCCTACATCCGGCGGGACTTGGGCATTCCCAGCGTTCGCGAGCGGGGCCGGCGCTCAGGGTACTTTGCGGCCACGCTGGCGTTCTCGCCCCTGCGGTCGCTCACTCTCGAGACCCTGTGCCAGCACGTGCCGCCGGAGCCCGGGGTGTACGAGATCCGCCGCCCGGACACCCCGGCGGGGGCCGGTCCCATCATTTATCTCGGCAGCGCCCGCAATCTCCTGAAACGCCTCCGTGACCACCTGCAGGGTTACAGCAACAACGCTCCGCTGCAGGCGCACTTGTGCCGGGGGGCGCGCTTCCGTTATTGTCGGGTGGTGCAGGACTGGCGCGGCGTGGAACGGGCGCTCTACCGGGCGTTCCGCGCGACCTTCGGGGCCGCACCACTCTGCAACCGCATGAGTCCGTGAGAACAACCGGCCGGAGAGGGCTGTGGCCCCACTGGAAAAATCCTTGCGCAAGCAAGCAAGCAAGCAAGCCTGACCGCCGCCGCGCGGAGCGCGGCCCCGTAGCCGGAGCCGGGCGTAACCCCATGACGCGCGCGGACGGGGTGGTGAGTACGCCCGCCCGGGAAAGCGGGTCCGGCACGTGCCACCCGCTCCTTCCGGGCCTCCCGGATCCGGCCATCCCTCCCCACCGCATGTTGAGCGCGAACCTCCTGGACTTGGTGCGCGCCCGGCACCATGACCCGGCCGGCATCCAGCACCGGCACACACATTCCCTGTGGACATTCTCCGGCGCCCCGGTACCCGGCAGCCCGACCGGAACGGGGGCGGTGGATATATCTCGCCACCGATCAGTCTGATTTCAGATACCCCACGCAATCTGTAAAGGAGACCCGGGACCATGGCGCGGAAAAACCGGTCGAGTTCTCCCCTGCGGATCACCGTGGCGTACGCGCTCCTGGCCATCGCCTGGATCCTGCTCACCAGCCTCGCGGTGCATGTCTGGCTGCCGCGGGCGGACCGCGAGACGGTGGAAATCGCCAAGGGCATCGCCTTCATCCTGGCATCCGCCATTGCCCTGTATGTCCTGCTCCGCCACCTGCAGAACGCCGCGGTCAAGGTGGCGGCCCAGGAATACCTCGCCACCCGCGACCCCCTGACGCACCTGCTGAACCAGGCCGCCTGGAAGGAGCAGGTGGTGCGCAAACTGACGACGCAGAACCCTACCTTGGAGCGGGCGGCCGTGGTGCTGGTGGACATCGACCACCTGCGCTACATCAACAGCGGCCTCGGCAATCAGGTCGGGGACTATGTGCTGCGCCGGGTGGCGAGCATGCTGCTGCGCTCAGCCCAGGGCGGCGACCTGCTCGCGCGCAGCGGCCACGGGGAGTTCGCCCTGTTCCTCACCGAAGGGCACGACCGGGGAAACCTCATCGCCTTAGCGGAGAAGATCCTGGCCGAGTTCCGCCACGCCCTGCACGTGGGCCACGATCCCTTCCGGGTATCGCTCAGCATTGGGATCTGCCGGTTTCCGGAGGATGCCGGCAGCGTGGACGGCCTACTGGGCGCGGCCGGCATGGCGCTGCAGGAAGCCAAGAAGCGCGGCGGCCGCCAGTATGAGCTCTACAAGGGGGAACTCTCGACCGACCAGATCACCGCCTACCGGCTGGAATCGCACCTGCACGAGGCGATCCGCGAGAACCAGTTCGTGGTTCACTACCAGCCGATCTTCCGCCTGCCGGAATCGCGTATCACCGCCGTCGAGGCCCTGGTGCGCTGGCAGCACCCCCAATACGGCCTGATGGCGCCGGGCCAGTTCATCGGCATCGCCGAACGCGCCGGCCTCATCGACGCGATCGGCGAGATCGTGCTGCGCACCGCCTGCCGGGATGCGGTCCGGTTCGCCGAAAGTACCGGGGAACCCGTCTCCTTCGCGGTCAATCTGTCCGCGATCCAGCTGGACGGGAAGGGTCTGTTCAAGAAAGTCAACGACATCCTCAACGCCACGGGGTGTCCGCCGACGGCGCTGACGCTCGAGATCACCGAATCCACCGCCATGCGCGAACCCGACCAGATCATCCGCACGCTCGCGGCGTTCCGGGAGATGGGCATCCGCATCGCCATTGACGATTTCGGCACCGGCTACTCCTCGCTCGCTTACCTGCAGCGGCTGCCGATCAGCGAGCTGAAGGTGGACCGTACGTTCGTCGAGCGTATCCACACCCGGGAGGAAAGCCTGGAGATCATCCGCGCCATCATCGCGCTCGGGCACAGCCTGAAGCTCGACATCGTGGCCGAGGGGGTCGAGACCGTGGCGCAGCTCCGCACACTCACGGAGCTCGGCTGCGACCGCGTGCAGGGGTTCCTGCTCGCCAAACCGATGACGTTCGCGGAACTGATGAAGACATGGGCCAAGACGGATGCGCGCGCGCGGACCGGCGAAGCACCGTTGGCCACGGGAGAGTGATCGTCCTTTGTGCCGCTTACGGGGCAAGCCGCCAGTGGATGACAGTGTAACCGTTCGCTTTCTTGTCAATGTCGCTCAAATGCTTTTAATACATCTAGAATTCGACGGGCTCCACGTTCTGTCTTATCCCAGGCTCTAATGACGGCCTTTTGCAATTGCGCTTCCAAGCTCCCCAATGCTGTGGCTTTGGGAGATGCGAGACGGGTTTTTGCATGGTTAAACGCTCGCGCCGGTTGGCCGTCAAGGCGTACGAAGTTTCCCCTGAGAATCTGTGCAAGTCGAGATGCTGAAATTCCCACCTCCGCGGCAAATGCCTCCTGTGACCCTCCGGCCGCATTGATGGCACGACGGATCGTAGAAATAACGGCCTTTTTTTGGGTTTCGTTCAGAATCGACAAAACTTTACATTTTTACATTAAATTATATAATGCTCTAAGAGCGAGGCCTTGTAAACTTGGCCAATCGGGAGGCGACATGGGAACTGAAGCCCAAAAAGAAATCTGCTTTTGTTGGGCCAACGAGTGTCCATACGGTGCCTTCAGCAATCTTTACCATCAAGAAATAGAATTTGAAGACCGTGTCTACCCAACGGCAGGGCATGCCTATCAAGCAGGCAAGGCCCGCCGCCCGAGGTCCGTGACTGGTTAGTGACTGCCCCCACTCCAGCACCGCTCGCGATGGCCGCCCATAGCCTGTACTATTGGGATGTGACCCTGGGCGGGTCGCGAACAAAGTTTGAGTGAATGAAGCGAGTTCAGCATGTTAGCCCGGAACACCTAAACCGCAATGTCGAGGAGTTCAACTTTCGCTACAATTAACGGAAAGTCACGGATGTAGAGCGCGCTAACGCTGCTCTAATGGGTATTGAGGGCAAAGTACTAATGTACTGGGACTCATTTCCGATTTAGTTGTAAGGGCAAACCCACTATGGCTATAGATCCGAAACAGATTACCACTGACCTTACTCTAGAACTGGATGAGGAAGAGATTTCTGCTGCCGATTTTTCCAAAGCGTTTGATCATTTTTTTGGCTTAGTAAAAGAAATAACCAAGAATATCGTCCCCCATAAGGATGGGGCCGCGTGGGTCGTTAAGGTTTACTCCGGCAGCGCTGGGTTTGGTGTCAATGGCCGCCGCGGCGTGTATCTCGATAGCGAGATAGCCGCAATTCGTCAAACTTTTATTGGTGGTCTCAGACAACTTGAGAATGGAGAAAGGCCTGTTCACTTCTCGGATAAAGCTATTGAACACAGTAGGGCGCTGGGAACTCTATTCCATGCAAAGAAAGCGCCCGCGAATGTGCGTATATGGTCGAAGCAAGAAACTTTCTATCCAGTAGTTAAGATGCTGGCTATTAAGGCTTCTGAGTTCTTGGACGCCGTCTATGAAGATGATGGCTCTGTTGATGGTTATCTTGAAAAATTGAATGCTCATGGGCAGTTTGATTTCGTCATTTATGATGCACTTGATCGGCGCGCTATTAAATGTGAGGTAGATGAGAACAAACTTCAAGAAGCCTGGTCTGCTTTCCGGAAGCGCGTGGAAGTATTGGGAAAAGTGCACTACCGCAGGGATGGAATGCCAGTTAGTGTAAAAGCTAAAGAGATAATCCGTTACCCATCCAAAGATGAGATGCCGACGCTGGATGAAATGAGAACTCTTCTTTCGGGGGGCTAATGGCCAAGGAAGTGGTCTATTGGGATAGTAATGCTTTTCTGGGTCTCCTAAATGGAGAAGTAGAAAAAGTTGCACCATGTGAAGACGTGTGGGCAGCAGGCGAGAAAGGGCATTTAATCATAGTAACTTCTACGCTTACTGTTGCAGAAGTTATTTATAGCAGAGGTGTCCCTAAAATGGACCCCGCAAAACGTCCTAAAGTTAATGATTTTTTCAGAGCCCCTCATATCGTACAGAAGCCATTAACTAGGAAGATCGCCGAATTGGCCAGGGACGTAGTTTGGGATTGCAATATCCAAGCCAAAGATGCGATTCACGTTGCGACTGCCGCCTACTATCATGTTGGTATTTTACATACCTATGACGACAAGCTGTTAGCTTTGAATCTAGTCACTATCAATGGATTCAATCTCCAGATAATCAAACCACATGCAGTTCGGCAGTTGGAAATTCCAAGTGACACAGAAACGCATTAAATTATTCTCAGCGGCGCAAACAGGGGGGCGTATGATCCTAGCCGTTCCGGTAAAGTGTTGAAAAACGCCCTTGCGGGTTCTCCCGCTGGAGCCTTTCTGACCCTTGCAAAAGCCGGATATTGCCCTTACTGAGGAGACCGGTAAATAGTGCGTACGTTTCTAATCCCAAGTGCCTGGAGTGTCGAGAAAATCGCAATTTCTAGGAGCCAGATACGCACTATTTTGTGATCGGCTCAGTAAATCTGCTGTACCCCCAGCAGTCGTACAGAGACTCCCGTCATGAATCTCCCTCGTAAACTCATTGGTGCTGCCCTGTCATCGCTATTCGACCCGAACCCAGTGGGGTTTCGCGCCACGGACGAGCGAGGGGTCATACCAGTACGGAGAGCCTGCGCGCCCAGCAGGGATGGCATACAAGCATTACGGCCGACCTTGAACCGCAACGCTTTTCTGGTGGGTTGTCTGGATTTCACCCAAGACGCGGACATCGAGTACCTCATCATCGGGTTCGGTGCACGACACGGGAGCACCACGAAAATAAGCGCTCTTATGCACGCCGTTGGAAACGCGCACAGCGTGGCTCCCACTCCGGCGATGCAGCAAGAGGTACAAAATCACCTGCAGAGGAGTCTTACGGGCGAAGTGATCATATTCCACAATCATCCCAGAAACTGGCTGAACGCTGTCTCCGATAATTCGCCCATCGCTTCGGGCCAGGACAGGACCGTGATGCTGCACCAGTCGCTAGCGCCACAGATACTCTTCCGTTTCCTCTTGAACGGCGGCAGAGTGATGTTCTATCTGGGCGAGAACGGCTTCGTAAGAAGGTTCTATACGCCCGAGCTGCTTGATGTGCTTGAGCACCTCGCCAGTGAGCCGAACCATGGAGATATCCAGCATGGGCGCAATTACTGAGGAGACCACCAAATAGTACGCGTATCCTCTTTCCGATGTATGGACTGTCGATCAAACCGCAGCTTTTATGGGGTACGCACGCACTATTTGGTGGTCGGCTCAATAACAGGTTGTTGATTTTCTCTGCGATATTTTCAGGCTCAACTAATGGGATGGTCCGGCCAAGGCTCGGCAGACAGCTTGCAGATATGGAATACCCTTGTTGGCTCACTTCCAGCTCAGATGACTCTTGACAAATTGCTGCTGTTTCTAGCCGCGGACAGCGAATCGAGTCAACAAACCATCCTGGATTTCGTGAAGCAGAGGATAAATGGTACACAACCCCCAGCCTCGGCGCCTGTTCAAAAGCGCATCAGCATTCTAACGATGCATGGGGCTAAGGGGCTGAGTGGTAAGGTCGTGTTCATCCCAGGAGTCAAGCAGGGCATTATGCCGAGTTTCAGAGCGTTGCAGGCGACTGGGCTACTCATTGAACAGCGGCGTCTTTTCTACGTGTCCCTCACGAGAGCTATGGCGTGTTGCATTACGTCTCGCGCTGCACAGCACTCGGGAGCGCAGGCTATGGCTTTAACTCAGGGATCCGTTGCGCGTCTTACCCGTTCACAGTTCCTGAACGAGATGTCCGTGCCAAGCGTGACACGCACTGCTGGGCTCAGCCAAACAGAAGCAGCCGCGATAGTGAAAAATGTTAACAACTGTTGAATTCCGTACCAAGTTGACCCGCCATTTCAATCTTTGCTGACCCACCCTGATCGGAATTGGCCGTTGATAATGATGGACATTCCTCCGTATTGCGTGGGTCAGTGCAATGAAAACGGTGGGTCAAATGGCGATGGAAATCAACAGCCTGCTCGCCTTTGCGCCTGCTAGGGATGCTAACGCCTAGCACCGGTACACACTCCTTTCACTCCGCCCTTGACAGGGCTAGACTTGAAAGGCGATTGACCAAGTCGGGCCAGTAGATTATGGGGACAGGAGTGAGGCTCGTACGGGGTTTGGGCTATTAAGGAGGATGCGCCATGAGAATCCACGTTTCCCCAAATCTTAGCCGGCTAGCGGTATGGGTATCCCGCGGTGCCTTAGTGCCACTGTTTTTTCTTGCTTCGTGCTCTTGGATCGCTCCACAGCCCCCGAATCCTGTCACGGTGCACAATCTCGTTCACCAGGCGATCACCGACGACAAAGCGGGGGCAGAGATCGAGAATCGACTTACTCTGCTGAACATCGTGCGGGCCTACCAGCATGAGCCGCGCTATTACGTGACTATTCAAGCTTGGCAGCAAGGTCTACCAACGTATAACGCCACCTTGGGCAGGATTCTAGGCATCCCAAGCGTTGCAAACACGTCAGCCACTATCTCCACCCAGTCGAACACCTCCAGCAGCGGTATCAGCCCGCTGACGGCTGAGCACTTCGAACGCGCAATTACCAAGCCAATCTCGGTAAAGACAGTCGCTTACTTCGCCGATCAGGGGTTCCCCGTATCCGTGTTACTGCATCTGTTCGTGCGTGAAATCAAAGTCTATGACGCGCAGGGAAACCTTTCTGGGGTTTATATCAATGCCCCCATGGAGCCGGATCGATATAAGCAGTTCGATGCTCTGGTGAATGGCTTGTCTGCCTGCCGTATGACCACTGAGCTCAACGATACGTTTCCTGATGCGAGAGATGTCATTGGTCCTCCGGTTTCTGCAAAGGAAGCCGGCAGTCTCAAAAGGCAGGTGGATATCCTGTCGAAGCAGTTTCTGCTGGTGCCTGTCATTAAAACTGATGATGAGTCCAAGACTACGAGTAGCGCTAATTGCGTTAATACGAAGGACGCGAATACGAGCTGTGCTATACGGAAGACGGAGACCCTTTATTATTTGATCCCTGGCCGCACACCACAACTCGCATTTCATACAGACACATCCATGCCTGACGTTGTTCAGCAATATTGTAAACACGCAATTATGCAAATGACCACGTTGCCTCCACCGACTCCAGTCAATATTGCTTATGACGATGTAACGCAGACGCCTAAGCTCAAGCCAGGGTTCCCACGGATGGACATGGAGTTTCGCTCACCGGAAGCTACCGTCTATTATTTAGGCGAGGTGCTACGCCGGGAGTTCCACGGAACATGGAATTACTCGGATCAGACCTTCAACACAGGGAAGCACGCCAGTCTGGGTGCGGTTAGATACAAAAAAGATTGCACCAACAAACCCGGACAGAGTGACTGCCATGTGCAGTGTCTTGATCTCTTCGTGGTGCTCAGAATGCTCGCCAGTGAGAAATCCTGGGAGTCTGTTCCTTCAGGGTTTTGCATGCTTCCATCAACAAAAAAAGACAATACCGAGCTAGTTCGAGTGCAGTCTGTCGATCCAACGCTCGATACAAACGCCAACGCTCCAACCTTGGCACATATAAACGAAAGCAGAACGCAGTACGCGCTGCCTCCCTATCGGGGTGACAACATGAACACGGCGCTGGTGTTCACGCTCATTGAACAAGCAGTGGATCTCCAGACCGACGCAAGCGGGCTTCCCGGCACTACTTACGTTCACGTTATTCCATAAAGGGCGACATCACTCGTCCATGCCAGCGGACCATTTGGTTGCCGGTGGGTATCACCAGGCTGGAATTATTCGTCTGTCACCATTTCGAACATGCGGTACCGATTCTCAACCAGTTACTTATCTCTTTCCAACAGACTGCTCAGAGCTGCTACAGCCTTATCGAGACCGCTTTTTTCTATGAGGCCTTCTAGCAATGAATGTGCCGGTGTTACCGGTTCATGCTTACCAAGTACACGCGTTGGATTGGCACCAAAACTCCGGATGGCGGATTCTCGCAGTTTCTTGAGCATGTCTGGGTCATTGCCGACCTCCCGGCTGTACCCCACAAAGGACAAGGCTGCGGCCTCCTTGAACGCATAATCTTCCATTAACCGAGTGGTGCTTCCATACTGTACCGCACAAAACCATGTGAACCAAATCAGCGGAGCTGCAACAATCACGTGCCCGGCGAGAGTCCAGTATTCAGGAATTGATGGATTGAGCAATTGAGGTGCCACTATCTGAAGTGCCCATCCAGGGAGAAATATCAGGCTGCCTATTCCGGCGATGAAAGCGGCAGCCCAAACGTACTGTCGTACGGTTAATTGCTTTCGTCTGTCTGCAAATGAGCGCGCTAGTCCGACTCTGCTTGCGCCTTCGAGAACATCATCGGCCTGCCGCCTTAATTCGCTAATTTCCTGTAGCAGTTGTTTCTGGCTCGCTAATCCATTCGATAATTCTTCCAAACTACTTGCGATCGCCTGTTTATCGGCGGCTGTTGCAGCGGCATTTGCCTGTGAATTGGTCTTTGCGTTGCCCGATTCCCTTTCGGCACCACGAATGGATTCAAGAAACTTTTCTATTTGTGAGTGTGATTCTTTCGCTGTGATTGCCGCGGCATTGATCATCTCGGCTTTGACCTTCAAATCAGAAGCCGCTTTTTCAACCCGCCGGAGTTGCGCGACAAAGCCCTTGTCTGCGATACGCCGCGCCATGCTCTCCGCAAGATCCTGCGGCACAAACCAAACAAGGGTTGCTTCTAGCCCCCATAGGTGATTCACAATCTGTTGGAATTGTGGTGGATTTCTATTTTGCTGTATAACAGTAATGTTTTGTATAAGGGCATTGATCGTAGTTACAAGCCCAGGCTGGTGAACAGAGATAAGAATGGCATCAACATCGGAGCGTTGAGATATTGTTTCAAGTTGCGCGATTATATTCGCGAGGGAATCCGTGATTGCTTGTTTGGGAATGTTTCCTGGCTGGTGTTGGATGGTAATAGTATCGGCAAGGCTTGCCGATACTGTGTCCCACTGCGATTTTGCCGCCTTCAACTGCGCAAGTTGCGTCTCCCACTGCGGTTTCATTTTTCACTCCCTATAAACCATGACGTGAAGTATGTTCTCGGACTCCCGCGATTTCAACGCCCACTAATTTGGAAGGGCCTATCTGTCTCTCATGTATTGCGTGATCGCAAATTCCTGAGTCTTGTCCCTACCTACCCAACACCCCGATAAGCCGATCGAGAGCTTTATTTCCGCGATCAGCCAGAACCAAACGGTTTAGCAAGGCGCTGACACCAAATTGCCTTCTCTCAGGCCCGAGAGGACCGGAACGTTGATGCTTACCGTGAGAAGGCTATAGGTCAACTTGATTGACACGTTTCCTTCATCCTTCGCGCCAGCGAGTCTTTCCAGATCCCTGGATATCGTGGTCAGTGTTTTTTAAACTTCGCTGCGGCCTTGGCGCATTCGGAGTTCACGTAAGGCTGTATTTTATTACATCCACTCCCGTATCACTCAGCCACCAGCGCGTCAATCGCGTAGCGCTTCCCCAGTTGCGAAAGCAGAAGCGAGGCCTCGTGGTGTGGGTGTCGAGTAGCAGCACGCGTGGCGGCACGCCACCGTACCTGTCGCCCTACTTCGCTGCCAACAAAGAACAGTAGTTCTTGACCAAGGCTCGCCTGCATGCCCCCACCACTCAGCGATATTCAATGTTACCAGTCGCGAGCGAGAACGCCCAAGTGACCAAGGACCTGTTCGGGGACGTGATCCGGCGGGTTCTCAAGCCGGACGCCGTCTATCTGCTCATCGTCGATGGCTCGAAGGCCTTGCGCTGTTGCGTGGGGGGGTCTCGATTGACGAGATCTTCGGTGACCGGGCACGGGTGCAGCGTTGCCGTACCCACAAGCTGCGCAATGTGACTGAGCGCATTACCGACCCGGGCGTGAAATCGAGGAAACCTTCACCGTCAATCGTCTGCAGCTCATGCCATCGCTCATGCGCTGTCTTTGCACCACCAACGTGATCGAGAATCCAAACGGTGCTGTACGCCGGTTCACGCATCGCGTCAATCACCACTGCGATGCCACCATGGCGCTGCGCTGGATCACGACGGGCCTCCTGGAAGCGGAGAAGTCGTTCCGCCAGATCTAGGGCATCAAGGATATCTGGGTGCTCGCTGTCGCTCTGGGACGAGACGTCGCTCGCCTTGACACCACCACGCAAGCCGCCTAGTTTATGATTGCCCGTTGCTCTGACCTTCGACTATAAAGACGGACACCGCTAAGGAGCAGCCCTTTGCGAGGTACTTACTGAGATTCGCATAATAGAGTGACATTCTGCATGCGATGGGGTAGGCTGTACGCTCATGAACACTCCTACTGTCACCCGTACGCGGCGGGATTTCCGGGCGATGGACCGGCGGCGCACCCGTGCCGCACGGCTGTTCAAGGTGGGACACACGCAGGCGGAAGTCGCACGCCGGCTCGGCGTGAGCCGCCAAAGTGTCAGCCGCTGGTACCAACAGTATCGTCACGGCGGTGCCGCGGCGATGCCGGGAGCCAGTCGCGCGGGGCGCAAGCCGCGGTTGGATCGCAGGCAGCTTAATCGGCTGGATGCGGCCCTGCGTAAGGGGGCGCAGACACACGGGTTCGGCACCGATCGGTGGACCCTGCCGCGCGTAGCGCAGGTGATCGAGCGCCTGACCGGGGTGACTTACCATCCGGGGCATGTGGGGAGAATCCTGCGGGACCTGAACTGGACCCGGCAGCGGCCGGCGAAGCGTGCCCGCGTCCGCAGTCGGCGCTGCGCTGGACGACCTTGAGTGTGCGCAAGATCGAGGGGGCGCTGAAGAGGGACGGCGTGACGGTCAGCTACCGCACGGTTGCGAATCAGCTGAACTATACGCTTCAGGATCATTTCAAGCGTTCGGAAGGCAAGATGGATCACCCAGACCGGGATGCCCAATTTCGCTATATCGAACGATCAGGCGGTGGCCGCGCTGCGTGCCCGTCGGCCAGTGATTTCGGTGGATACGAAGAAGAAGGAACTCGTGGGGCACTATAAAAATACGGGCCGGGAGTGGCGTCCGAAGGGCGATCCGATCGAAGTGCTGACGCATGATTTCCCGGACCCGGAAGTTCCCAAGGCGGTACCCTATGGGATCTACGATATCGGCGAGAACAAAGGCTGGGTCAATCTCGGGATGAGCGGCGACACCGCTGAGTTCGCCGTGCAGAGCATCCGAGAGTGGTGGCGGTACATGGGCAAGCCCCGTTACCCGAAAGCCCGCCGTCTTCTGATCTGCGCCGACAGCGGTGGCAGCAACGGTTTGCGACGGATGAGAAGTTGACGATCACGGTATGTCACTTTCCGCCAGGCACTAGCAAGTGGAACAAAATAGAGCATCGCCTCTTTATCGTTCATCACCGCGAGCTGGCAAGGCAGGCCCCTGACGGACTACCGTACCATCGTGAATCTCATCGCGGGAACAACGACCAAGAGCGGACTGATCGTCAAAGCGCGTTGGGATCGCAGAACATACAAGCGCGGAGTCACGGTGTCCAAGAAGGAACTGCAGGCGCTCAATGTCAAGCCTCATGACTTTCATGGCGAATGGAATTACACCATCACGCCAAAACAGCGCCCCGTATAATTGCGCAAGTTAATATTGCACGGGTCCTAATGTACAGAGATAAATGACTAGCCACTAGCAGAATTCCCCCTTCTGCACGTCGAGGGAGTCGCAATAATGCCCGCTCAATTCGCGATGAACCGCAAGGCCGTTTTAAGACAACTCAAGGATATTGACTGGGCCTATGCTCTTGGCGATGACGATGCGCGACAGGAGCTTGCGGTAAGAATCTCAAGAACAGGAAGGGCCGGCGCGAAGCTAATCCCCTATTCCAATCTGGTAGCTGGCGTAGTGTTCACTTTGCCAAATGTAAATGGAGGACACCCGTTCGCCATTGATACCCATAACTGGACTGGACTCGATAGAAGAATTATCGGTGATTTTCTTGGATACATATCCGCAAGATCTTTTGAGCACGCTGACTTTTTCGCAAGCGCCCTAGTAGTGGATATGAATGAGGGACAACCAAGTCATATATTCTTCGAATGGATGCGCTCCTTAGGCTGCCTGCCGGACTCTTCTGATAAAACGATTACGGCGTTTTGGGTTGACCAAGTCACGAGAGCTGTTCAGTGGTACAAGGTACATCCACAGGGCTTCTCCGTATTAAAGTGACCGCGTTTGGGCTGAAAAAGTGACTGAATTTCGGCCGTCAGATAGGGCCGTAACCGGTAACTGCGCGGCGTCCTAGCTACGATTGGAATTCTCTGGTACGTGATTCAGAGCGGTGTTGGGCGGGCCTCAAGGGTGGCGGCCATAGCGCAGGGTTCGATTGATTTCGTTGAGGTCGAATCCTTCCGGGTCGAAGGCGCCGCCGATCCAGACGAGCATGCTGTCGTGCTCTTCGTGCTTCGGATCGTTGATAGCGGAGAGGAATTCTGCATAGCCACCGACGCCGCCGACATCGTCGGGTGGTGCCGCGCGCGCCCCGGCGACGCACAGGGGATAGAACCAATCGGTGTGGGGTGTAGCGACGGATTGGACTTGGATGCGATGGCGCCAGCCATCTCCGAAGTCGTATTCGTAGACGAACTCAAAAATGGAATCGCCGAGAATGGCTTCGAGCGTGTATTTCTTTTCGTTCACCATCTCCAGTTCGGCTAGTTCACCGGCGGGTGCCGCACTGAAGGTGCGATCCGCGATCTGAAAACTGTGCAGGTGAGAGTCGGTCCAGCCCATCACGAGCTGCAGCAGGTCATGCAGTTCTGGCAGGCGGATGGCTGCCGGCACGAGGATCCGGCGCCAGATGAGCGGCTCAATGTCTTCGAGTTCGATATACAGCTCGTAGAGCTTCAGTGCCGTGCGCTTTCGAGTCACCATGGGGAGGCCTCCGATCGATGAGGACCCCCGGTGGCCATAGATGGGGGAGTTTGGGTGGCCACCGGGGGTGATCGTGTCGTAATTGTGTATTCCGGTCCCAATTCCACCATCCATTTTGGTTTGAAAAGCGCCACCGATTCCAGTCTCAAAGCCGCCACGTATTATGGTCTCAACAGCGCCAGGCATTCCACTTGAAAACCCTATCACGGTGGATTTGCCGGCATCAGTCACGGTGTCGCGTGCGGTGATTCACGCTTGGAACCGTTCACGCCAGAATTGGTGTGACGGGATTTATTCCGATGGGAACCCGCAGGATATTTAGTGGATCAGTTTTAGCACTAGGCCCAGCACCGTGAGCAGGAGCGCCATCACAACGAGTGAGAGATACATCATCCGCCGCACGTCCTGACGCAAACCATCTATTTCGTTACACAACTCCTTTCGGAGTTCGCCCATTTCGTTACGCAGCTCCTTTCGGAGTTCGCTAAATCCGTCCCGCGGATGACCAAAGGCCGCCTGCACAATTTCGCGTATATCCGCTTTGGTGGCAGTCTGGACCTCAATCCTCGAGGCGATTTCCATGGCGATGGCCTTGGCGACCGGCTCGGTTAGACCGGCCTGTTTCAGACGCTCAGAGATGGCCAGCGTATCGCGCATTGCATTCACTACTCTCCCTTGCCTGTTGCCAACATGTCCAACCAAGGAGATCCCGATCGGGATATCTCCCGTCTGGGCCGTCATGATTTCAGAGATCAGCGTAGCACAGGGATAGCCATCTTGATCACCCATAAGAAACGGCCTGTGCCATGGCAAGCATGGCAAACGCACGCCGAAGTCGCACCGCATTGACGCAGTTCAAGGACTTGAACTACTCTGAGGTGCTAACGACACCGTTGGTATGCGATGATGCTGTCTGAGAAAGTGTCGATTCAACTTCGTGCCTCGCACCAAACAACATGAACAAACCAGTGACAGAGCCATTTCCGCAACGTGTTCAAGACGAGATTCAGCATTTTGAATCGCTTCTTGGCCCAATTGGTGCACTATATAATTCCGCTACAGTCTCGTATCTTGCAGTAAAACGCGATAGCTCGAAGGTTCTGGTCGCCGCACGAATTGTGTTGTTCGCCAACGCTGTAGATGCAGGTGAAGTAGCAAAATCCTTTGATTCAAAGAACTTGTCGGCGCGACGGTTCGTCTTGTCTGCAGATACCGTTTTTGAAACAGCAATGCGCTGGATCCGCGCCGGGCACATTGAGCACGAAGGCCTCGCTATTCCGTTGCCAAGGGATGATTTTGGGACGAGTGCGTATTGTGACCCACTGTCGTTTCCGGTTTACCGGGGTCAGCAAGCTGAGCTCCGCACACCCTCACTAACCCTCCGTCAGGGCGAAAGAGATACCGCTTTCGGGATTAAGAGGGGCTTGTGGGTTATCGACTGGGAACTGAAGACATCAACATTTCCTTACGAGAACATCGAGGAGCTCGTCAACGATTTCGATTTACAAGCGGAGAATCCGAATCTGCAAGTCTGTTTCATAGATGTCGTGGCCACTGCGCCGGCACAAATTGCCCCGAGCTCGCGTGTGGATGGCAAGCACGCAATTATTGTATTCAAATCATCCAAACGACTAGCAACATCAAAACTCAGACTCAATTACAAGGTTGTCGATACAGCACTGAAGGTTCATGCTCGACAGACAGTGCAATGTGACGAGCCGAAATGCGAGTGGGCCGATGGTAAAGAGCAAGACACTGGAACAGTTCAATTTGATATTGGTGAGCAGCAGTTTGTACGCGCGTTCCTAAGTTATGATGACTACGGCCTGCACCAAGTGTGGATTTCAGACCCCACGCGATATTTCAATCCAAAATCCAGCATTTTGGGACTCGCGGACCCGGACCTCGCAATTGTGCGATCATATATCTCTGGTGAGCGCTTGTCGAAGCGCGGTAACATGCAGGGCGACTTCGAAGATGCTGTCTGTTGGCTATTGTCGGCCTCGGGATTTGCTCCTTTGCACCTTGGGCTCAATAGCAGGACGCGAGACTTCGTCGATATTGTTGCCTTCAGCCGTGGCGGAAACGTACTCGTCGTAGAGTGCACGACGGGTCGACTTGATGAAGACCAAAAGCTTTCAAAATTGACGGATCGCACCACCAAGATTCATCTGAATCTCAAGGAGATTGGTTACGGCGCTGTGCTCGTGCAGCCCGTAATTGTAACGATGCGCCCCAAGGCAGCCGTGCAACCGGAACTTGAGCGTGCTGGAGAAGCGGGCGTAGCGGTTGTATGCCAGGAACAGCTACAGCAATTGCTCGGTGAAATCCGTCTGCCAGAACAGTCAGATCAGTTGTTTGCATCAGTGTGTGATATGGTGCCGAAGACCAAGAATGGATCTGGGGCAGGCGGTATTTCTGACCTAATGCATGGTGGGGGTGGCGCGTAAAGGCTTTCGGCTGTTATTGCTCCTGGAGTGTTGAATTCCGCCCCGGGTTGACCCAGGGATTTTAATCTCGACTGACCCCATCCTGATCAACGCTCAGTGTCGATGGTCCAACATAGATAATGACGGGTCAATCTGGGACGGAATTCAACAATTTCATCGGACTACGCACTTTTTACGCAGAAAAAAACGAGGTCCATGACGCCTCCATGACCACTCGCCGCTCCCTTCTCCGCTGGTTCACCGCCGGCGCTGCCCTCATCGCGTGGGGCGCGGTACTGCTCCAGTTTTACCTGTCGCTCCGCCTGGCCGTCGCCAACGGCAAGGGCGTGGGCTGGGGCGTCGTAATCTACTTCGGCTACTTCACGATCCTGACGAACCTCCTCGTCGCCCTCGCACTCTCCGTCCCACTCGTCATCCCGGCGTCCGCCCCCGCGCGATTCTTCGCGCGCCCCGGCGTCGCGACGGCCATCGTGGCGGCGATCACCCTGGTCGGCGCCGCCTACTTCATCCTGCTGCGGAAGGCCTGGAACCCCCAGGGCTGGCAGCTCGCCGCCGATGTGGCGCTGCACTATGTGACGCCCCTGTTATTCCTCCTGTACTGGTGGTTTGCGGTGCCGAAACGTGGGTTGGGTTGGGGCGCGATCCCCAAGTGGACCGTTTACCCGATCGGCTACTTCGTGTACCTCTTGCTTCGGGGATCGCTCACCGGGCTCTATCCGTACCCTTTCATCGACGTGAGCACCCTCGGGTACGGTCGGGCGCTTCTCAACGCGCTGGGGGTGCTCATCGGCTTCGTTGCCGTGGCGGCACTTTTGGTGGGGGCGGCACGCCTCCAGAACGCATCGGCTACAAGGAACGAGTGAGGAGGATTCACGTCGGCGGTATAACCCGGTGATGCGCCGGACGGTCCGCTGGCAGTGGCATCGCCAAGCCGTTAGGTGTCTACATATGGAGGTTTGTAGGTGACACAGATCAAACTGGTCTTCTGCGCAAAGCTGTGAACTTTCGCCGTGATGGAACCACTACGTTTTCGGCGTAATGGCGCCACTTGGCGGGGAGAGTGGGGGCTCGAACGTTCACCGGTTAGGCTGCCGGCTTTTTGCCGGGAGCCGCCATGAGCAATAGGACGTTCGAGATGTATCCGTACCGACAGATTCTGGTGCGCCTGCGCCAGGGGGATACCGACCGGCCAAATGGTGCCCGGTCCCGGATCACGGGACGGCGCAAGATCACTTCCGTGCGGAGGGGGCGCTGGCTCAAGGCTGGCTGGCGATCTTCAATGTTCACCCGGTTTAACAGCTATCCCCGCCGCTCTAGGCGGCCATAGCGCTTGCGCTGTTGCCGCTGGCAAGGGAGAGCGGTACGGCGTGCCATTTCCGCTAATCGTGTCGTTTCCATGCAGTGCTGGCGAGTATTCATGTTCGAAGAAAGTTGAAAATACTAGCACTGACAAAGGGTTAGCGCTATTTGGCTGATTACGACACGATTAACGAATCCTGACATCAGAGATAAGGACTCCGTCTGCGATTATCATCCGGGCCCGGGGGAACCGGCTTCCGTGCTTCACCCCATTCAAGGCCGAATAGTAGGCTGCAATCTGATCCTACCAGGCATCACGAAGAGAAGGCTTGACTACGGGGGCGTCCATAGTAGTAGATGCCCTATAGTAAAAGCATGCCTGTCCGCAAGATTCCGAGAAGCTACGTCATGGTCACTGGCGCCACGGCCGTAGGTCTGCGACAGGATACTGGATGTTGGCATGTCTGCTTCTCCTCATCAAAGGACTTGGCGAGCTATTCGTCACTGTTGAATCCGGCGGCCTATGAACTCAGCGGTGCGTCCGCACCAGTGCGAGCCCGAATGCCACCATGAGGGCCAACGCAGCGAGCAGAAGCGGTGCATCGAAGCTGTGTTGCCGCGCGGCCAGCCAAGCCGTGGCCAGTGGCGCGATGACCTGGCCGACGCCGAACACCGTGGTCAGTGCGGCGATCAGATGGGTCGGATCGTACGGGGCGAGCAACCGCGCTTCGCGCATCACCACCATGAAGAAAGGCATGAGCACGCTACCGATCAGCACGGTGGCGAGGGCAAGCCCTGGGATGCTCGGCCAAATCAGGCAAAGCGCGATACCGACTGTCATCGACGCACAACACCCAGCGAGCACGCGGCGATTGTCGATACGCGTCAGAATACGGGGCAGCATCAGGGTCAGAGCCACGGTCGCCGCGCCGTACAGGGGCCAGAACCACTCGCTCAGCCCGGGGAGATGCAGGCGTTCGCCAGCGATCAGCGGCAAAAAGGTGGCGGGAATCACGTAGCCGAAGCCGATCAGGCCGTAGGCCAGAATCAGCGACCATGCCGGTCCGACCGGCTTACCCCCGTGTGCGTGTATAGCTGGCGCCGCGATTGCCGGGGCCAGCGACATGCCCAGCGTGTGCCAGATCATCACCGCAGCCAGCGCGCAGACAATGCCGAAGCCGATCCAACATGCGGCCGAAGTGACTCCCAGTGGCCGCAGCCCGGCCACTAATGTGCCGCTTACCAAGATGCCCACACCGGGGCCACAGAACACCAACGCCTCCAGCATCGGCTGCCCCGCTGCGCGCAGCCGCGCCATACTCCAGGCGATGCCATTTACTACAAGAATCGCCGAAGCGATGCCGGCCAACAGGCGCCACAGCAGCCAGACCGGAACCGTGTGAGCGAGCCCCATCCCCAGCGTGGCCACCGCGATCGCTACGAGACCCGAACGTAGCGCCGGTCGAGCGCGCAGTGGCAGCAGCGTGCATAGCAGGGCCCCCGCCAGATAGCCGACGTTGTTCACCGAAGCCAACCAGCCTCCGGCCACCAGGTCGAGGCCCGCGTCGGTCTGCATCATCGGCAACAGTGGCGTCAGCAGGAAGCGGCCGATACCCAGCGCCAGGGCGAGAAGCAGCATGCCGGTGAACGCGGCGCGGAGGTCGTTACGCATGGGATGGTGGCGGTCGGGAATACGGTACGCTTAATTCTAGGGTGAACCTTATATCGGGTATAATGAATTATTCACCATAAAAGCATCGATATTTCCGATCATGGATCTACGCGAACTGGAAACCTTTTGCGCCGTCGTCGAGACTGGCGGCGTCAGCCGTGCAGCGGCACGACTGCATCGCGCCCAGTCCAGCGTCACCGTGCGTATCCGCCAGTTGGAGATGTCGCTGGGCGTGAATCTGTTCGAACGCAACGGCAGGGTACTGCGGCTGACCGCCGCCGGCGATGCGCTGCTCGGCTATGCCGACCGCCTGCTTGGGCTCGCCGAGGAAGCTCGCGCCGCGGTACGCCTCGACACCGTGTGTGGACGATTGCGCCTGGGTGCGATGGAGAGCGTGGCCGCCAGCCGGTTGCCGCGCCCGCTGGCAGAGTTTCACCATCGCTATCCTGAAGTGATGGTTGAACTGCAGACCGCACCGTCGCGCGAACTGATCGCACGGCTGCAGGCCGGAACCCTGGACGCTGCCATCGTCGGCGACGAGGTGGACAACGCACGCTTCACGCGGGTACCGCTGTACGAGGAAGAACTGGTGCTGGTGGCCGCCGCCGGCAGCGCTTTGCTGGAAGATCCGCGGCGGCTGAATGGCAAGACCTTGCTGGTGTTTTACGGTCAGGGCTGCGCTTATCGCCGACGCCTAGAGCAATGGCTGCAGACGCTACGCGTGGTACCGGCGCGAATGCTCGAGTTCGCCTCCTACCATGCCATTCTGGCGGCCGCCGCGGCCGGGGTTGGCGTTAGTCTGGTGCCCCGCTCTGTGCTGAAGATCTACCCGCAGCGCGACGCTCTGTCGCTGAGCGAGGTGCCGGCGCGGGTGGCGCGCCTGCGAACCTTGTTGGCGATGCCGCGCACGCTGCACTCGCCGACGCTGACTCGACTGGCCGAAGCGTTGCGTGCTGACGCCACGCGTAGCGCGTCTTCAGGCAAACCGCGCTGATGATGGGGCCAGCCGTTCCGTTAAAGTGTTGAAACCCTAAGCCCCCGGCTTTGCCGGGGGTCATTTAACTTAATAGATCTCCCCTCAGCGAAACAAGTTGTTGGTACCAGCCAAGCCAGCCAAACAGAGAATTTAGATATCTCATATCACTCATCTGCAGGTAGCCAATTCTCGGGTGATTCCGATCGGATCTCGCTGTAACGGGTATTTGACAACATGAAGAGAAGGCCATCCCGAGGCATGACGAAGACGTGCTTCGGATTTTTCATCTCAGGGCCCCATTCCAGCTCCCGGGCAATCCGTATGCCGAGACTCAGTATTAGCTGCCCTTCAGAAGCCCATTTGGCATCAAATGTCATGCATCGCTGGGGGAACGATATAAGGGCAGCCGTGGGTAGATGCCGGGCGTCGGCGACAGTGCCAGTTGGGTGGGCTTGGACCTCCGCGGCGAGGTCGAAGTAAGGGGCTAGTGGGTGGTGCCCGGCCGGGGTCTTGAGGTTGGCCGGGGCGCACAGGAGCTCTCCTAGGGCACGGAAGTACCCCATAAATGGGGTATCCTCCCTTGCTGGGATGGTCCAACCTAGCCGACTTACCAGGATTTTAGACACTCTTGCGCGGTACGGGTTGAATAGGGGTATAGGGATAACTGGCCCTGAGGCCGCCGGACGCCCCATTGGAGCCTATACCTTATAGAACAGGCTATTATTCATATAAAGAGCTTGTAAAATTTTAGATAAATGAAGTACGCTATATTGCTGTAGCCACCGACTTGGTCGAGTTTTAGACACTCATTATGGCTGGGGGGGTTAAGGATATACTAAACTTCCCTCTAGGACCTAAAACCCATGCGGTATGAAACATGGTTTGGAGGGATCAGCTATGACGTTTCACACGCTTCTTGGTCCGAGTGATCCGCGAGTCCTTTCCGGGATTCTTGCGAAGAACACACTGGCGCACCTCAAACGCCCGCAGGACGAAGTGCCGGAGCCGGCTGCCATGTGCATCCTGAATTTCATCCGGCTGGTGGATATGTACCGGTACGGCGTGATGCAGACCGAACCTGAGTCCATGGGCATATTCGAATCGGAACCGTTCGATCTGGAGCAGGATGAGTTCGAGGCGGGCGATCCGCTCGAAGATATCAAGCGGGCCATGGATGTCGCCCGTGAGCAGGTTTTTAATGGCATGAGCAGGAAAAAGGTCGGCGCGTGCCTACATCAGACACTTCTGTGGCACCTGGAAGACCCGGATGAACGGGATCCAAAATCCGACGAGGATGATTCCAAGGCCCGTAGGTTCCTGAAAGTGTTCATACAAGCGTTGCCTGACGAATAAGCATGCTGTCTCCCAGGGAGTTTCTCCTCCAGGAATGTAGAAATGTGGAGGAACTCCTTCGGGATGCCCTCCGCTATGACTACGGCCCAACGGGGAGCCGCTTCTTCTTCGAAGAATGCTATTCCAGGCTACAGGCCATTACAGGCTTCGCCAAGACTCTCACAGACTTCAATCGCAAAGAAATCCGCTTCTACGCCCGCGAACTTTCACATCTATCGCGCCTGATAGCTCAGATAGAACGTTCCCATATCGGCGAATTTCCATGGGCCTTTGGGGAATCTCTCAAAAAACTTGCCGAGCGCCTTTGTGCTGATCGTGACCTGGATAAAGGCACACAGATCAAGAAAGCAGGACATCCGCTGTTTTTCATCATGGCGGAGGGTGGGTTGAGCGCCTTCGAGGCACGTAAAGATTCGAACCGTACCCGACTATGCAAACGACAGGTGTTCACTATCGTCGTCCCTCGTTCGCTAAAACACCACGTACTGCTGCACGCCGTACTGGGTCACGAGGTATGTCATGCCGCCCTGTGGAGATCAAAACTGCATGAGCAGCTTAATGTCGCCGGCGTGTCGTTGGGGAAAATCACGCCGCTGACCAATTCACAGGAACTGTTGAAATGGATCGGGAAAGCCTGCCCGAAGCTTGAAGCCCAGTTCAAGCCAACGATTGAGGATGTACGGCGCCGTTGGCTGCAAGAATTGTTGTGTGACTTATTCGGGCTGGTGTTCATGGGACCCGCATATTTTGCCGCGGTTCGCACCATGCTCGGCTTATCCGACCCCACTGGCGAGCATATAGACCCTAGTCACCCGCCGCATGTGTGGCGCTACCAAATGCTGGAATACGCGTATCGGGATCTCGGCTGGGATAATTCGTTGCCGAAGTCCGTGAACAATGATACTCAAGTGGCTGCGCTGAGATTTAATACCGCTTTGTTCGACTACAATCATTCCGCCATGTGCACCGACACCGTGATCCGCAGGGATCTTGTGGTGTCAGCAACCAAGAAGCTCAGCAAACTGCTAGAAGACTTCGGTGGTTTCGGATACGACAAGCCAGAGGCGAAAACTTTGGAACACCTACTCAGCGATATTCAGGCGCTGAGACCACCAATCGGACAGACAGTGAAGACCGGGAAGATAAAGTTCCTGAGGCCTGATTTCCGGCAGATACTGCACGTGGGATGGCTTGCCTGCCATACCAAAGTTGACAAAATACTGCCCCAAGACAGCAAGCATGACGCGTTCACCACAATCAACAGACTATGCGAACAAGCCATAATCCAGGAACGCGCCATCAGGAAAAGTAGAATTCGCCGTTCTGGCAAGAAGAAGGGGCGCGATCGTGCCGGCGCTTAGTCGAAAGGCGATACTCAAGCGTCTCGATGACAAGAGTCTTTATGTTGGGCCGCTACTCACCTCCAAACAGATTGGCGATGCCTCAATTGACCTGCGAGTCGGGAATATCGCCCTGATTGCACGGGCCCGTGGCATTTCGCACGTTGACCCCAGGGCCTATCTGGAAGACCAAGGTCCAGTGCATGCCTATGAGCGTATACGCCGCCAGAAGTTGGAGCGACACGATGTCCCGTTCGGCGAACCCATATTGATCCATCCCGGTCAGTTGACACTGGTACCGACGCTGGAGTGGGTGGAGATGCCGGACAAGCTCATGGGACAAGTCACTGCTCGTTCCTCATGGGCGCGCGAGGGTCTGAATATTGCCACAGCTACGCTTATCAACCCAGGCTATCGGGGAATCATCACCCTGGAATTGTCCAATCTGGGACAGATACCTATTCAGGTCTACCCAGGGATGTGCGTCGCACAAATCTCTTTTCACACCGTAGAATATCCGGGGTTCTCCAGAGAGCAGGCTTCGCAATTTCAACTCTCATTTGAACCGCAGCCAGGCAATATTGCAGACAAAAAGAAGCGTGATGACGCCTTTATTCCGCAGGTGAAAAGGGTGAAATCACGTCGGTGATTTCTTCAGGGCCTGCAGCCGCTGTAAAACGTCCCCTACCATGTCATCTGGCAGGTCATTTAGCGAAGCGAGCGTGACGCCCAGAATTTTATCAAGTTCAGGTTGTGCCGCCAGTGCAAATCGAATACGCATCCGGCTGGCAATTTGGTCATCCCCATCGATTTCCATCAACGCAGCTTTCTTAAGTTCCTCTCTCCCTGCGATGTCGGAACTATAGTCGAGGGCGAGAGCGCACCTCAGCCGTTTGATGTTTTCCTCCGCCTTGCCGGTGAGCCCGGCCTTTCTCAGGTAGGCATCAATTTGTTTCGGCGAGGCGTTGAGCAAAGCCTGTTCGATCTGCTCCAGCAGTGTTTTCGCACCCTTGGCTGCCACATGGTTATCGTTGCTCATGATAGTTACCTGCTTTGTCTGGTAAGACTCGCGGCAAGACTCAACAACGTATCCACGTACCGCTTGGCCGTAATCCTGCACCGACTAAGAATGTTCTTCGGCTCAAGTCCCTGAATGAAACCTCGCAGTACGCACTGTTCCACCATATTCAAACGACCTTCTGTCAACAGGCTTTCCGCACGCTGTTGGAGTTCGACCAGCAACTCGACCGGCCACTCTTCTTTTACCTCTTGGTCTTCTATTGAAAGCGAATCCACGAATAGTGAGTGACCGGCTTTGGCGCGCGTGACCGCTTTAAGCCAGCTATTCTGAATGCTGCGCATCACGCCGAACAGGTGTTCGGCTGGACGCATACCCCGCTTCCAATGACGTGACCCGTCGAGGGTGCGAAGTATCGCCTCGTCGAGCAAGTCACGCGGGTCAATGGCCTTGCGTGCCCGGTTCGAAATGTCTTCGGAATAGGCAGTGGCCCGCTTGATGTCGTCGTCAGTCAGGCGGTGAAGCAGGTCCTCGGCTTCGTCTCGGCTGTAGTGGGTTTTGGACACCCCTGGACCCCCTATCCCTTCCGGGAGAGCTTACCTTACCAGGGATAGGCTCCACAGACATTCAGTAGCCGACCTCATCGCTGTGGAGCCTATGTAGTCATAACCGAACTACCGGGCCTTACAACTAGAGGTAAATGCAATGATCGCTGAAAAACGCGAACCGATAGACTTGGAAACCAACGCCAAGGAAGGAAAGCGTCCCCCGGAGCACGGCCCATACCGTATCAAGGTAAACGGGGTCCTGCATGTGGTCAAGGGTCCGACCATCACCGTCGCGGAAATCATCACCCTGGCGGGCAAAAAACCTGCCGACCAGTACCTGGTGTTCCGCCGGATCCACGGCCACCAAGAACCCAATCCACTACCCCCAGACGCTGTCATCGACCTGCGCGAGCCGGGTATTGAGCAGTTTTTGGTACTGCCCAAAGTCCAGTCTGATGGTTTCGACAACCCCCGCCGGCAGTTCGAGCTGCCAGCCCGGGATGTCCACACACTGGAGGCCTTGGGACTTTCTTGGGAAACAGTTATCGAAGCGGGAGTCTGCTGCCGGCTGGTCATTTACGGATTCCCGCTTCCGGAGGGCTATACGGCGACACAGGTGGATTTGAATGTACGTATCGAAGCGGGGTACCCGGATGCAGCCTTGGACATGGCCTATTTCTATCCTCCTGTACAACGGAAAGATGGCCGTGGCATTCGTCAGACCTCTCATGATCAATTCGATGAAAAAATCTGGCAGCGCTGGTCACGGCACCGGCAGAAACCTGATCGCTGGATGTCCGGCGTGGACGATCTGGCCACTCATCTCGCGTGCGCGCGGCTGTGGCTGGCTGCCGAGGTCAAACGATGACCTCGACAGTATCCCTGTGGATGACCGAACCGCAAGCGGAGGTTCTGCGGAAACACCTCTTTCCAGACGACGGCAAAGAGGCTGCGGCAGTCGCGCTTTGCGGGCGCGTCGTAAATGACGCACACGCGAAGCTCAGCATTCACCATATCGAGTGCATCCCCTACGAGGAATGCCTGGTACGTAAGCCTGATCGGCTGGTATGGCCGACCGACCGGGTTATCCCGCTCCTGGGCCGCGCGGAACGTGAGGGCCTGTCACTGGTCAAGTTCCATTCACATCCTGGCGGGACGGGAGAATTCTCCCGCGCTGACGACCAGGCGGACAGTGACTTGTTTGACTGTGTGACCGCATGGCTCCCCGGCGTACCACACGCCTCTGTCGTGATGCTGCCGGATCGATGCATGTTCGGGAGGGCATTTATCGACCAAGCCTCGGCAATGAAACTTCGGATCATCGGGGTAGTAGGTGATCGTATACATGTCTATCCGCTGTTCGCCTCCCGCAGCTTGGGCGCGGGCCAGGAGGCGACCCAGCAAGTATTCGGCGAACGCACCTCACGGCTCTTGGCAGCCCTTCGGATCGCTGTCGTAGGCGCGTCCGGCACCGGGAGCCTAATCATCGAGCAACTCATCCGGTCTGGCGTCGGCGAACTCATCGCCGTTGATGATGATGTGGTCCTGGAGCGAAACCTTAACCGCATTGTGAACGCCACTGCCGATGATGCCAAAGCTCGGCGCACGAAGGTTGAGGTCGCCGCACGCACGGCGGTCATGGTCGGCATGGGTACAAAGATCACGCCTCTGCCCATGTCCCTTCTCGATCCAGATGCCGTACGGCAGGTCGCCGTGGCCGACATGCTGTTCGGTTGCGTGGACACAACCCTGGCCCGCACAATCATGAACCGCATCGCCACCTTTCACACTCAGCCATACTTTGACTTGGGCGTACGCATCGATGCAGACGAGATGGGTGGAATCGAGTACGTCGGGGGCGTGGTCCATTACCTGCAGCCAGGGCTTTCCACGCTCCAGTCTCGTGGCGCCATTGATGGCGAACGGCTGCGGGCGGAATGGCTGGCACTCACTGATCCGGCATCATTGGAGCGGTTGCGCGGTGAAGGGTATCTCCGCGGATTCGTCAATCAACGACCGGTGGTGATGCCGCTCAATATGCACATCGCTGGCTTGGCGGTGCTGGAATTTCTGGCGCGCCTACACGGTTTCCGGATCGTAGCCGACTCCGAGTTTGCCGTGCATGGCACGGCTCTTTCCCATGGATTGATGTTCAATCAAAGCGAACCTGAAGGCATCGGACCGTTTGCCAGCGACGTTGGCCGTGGTCAATGCACACCGCTACTCGGCCTCCCGGTGTTTGAGGCATGGCTCGGTAACGATTCACGAAAACCCCTAGTCAATTATCGGGTAGCCCAGCTGTAACAACAAGAAGCGAAAAGCCACAGATATGTACATAGAACAACTGGATGTGGACGAACACACCCCACACATCGTCACTTGGGCGTCACGCTTCCGACGCATGGGGACCGAGCCTGCCTATCACGTGGATCTCTCATTGGTCCCCTGCGATGACCTTGTTGGGGCCCTCGATGGACTCTGGAGACCATCGGCAAAAGCTGTATCGCACGCCAAGGTCGTCGCGGTTCCAGTGGAACTGCTGGCCCTGGTCGAACTCGGGACGGTCTGGCTTCAGGGCCGCTATCTCGGGCTCATGCAACTGCCTCAACGAAAGTTCAAGCTGGATTCCGATATCTATACGCCGTCTTCAGTAATGTCTGACGCCCGCATTGGCGGGAACTACCTGATTTCTCCCAGCGCCTATGCGCTCGGCGCCGCTGGCCTCAACACCCCATTGACCGCCATTCCAGCCACCGGTGACCACACCATGGTGCTGTTTCACCCGGTCGCGCTGATGCAGGCGCTTTGCGGGGGTAGCAGCGCGCTCTGGGCAATGCTTTCTTCCGGGGCTGTAGACCACCCAGAGCAGGGTGCATACGTGCAGGCCACAGCGACAGTGGAGGCTACGACCCTTACGTTCGAATTGCAGAAGAGCCTGTCCGTCCGCGACGACTGGGTCCGGGCAGCGACTTGGCATGCCTACCCGGAATCACGCCAAGTGGCTGGCCAGCTCTTCAGAGACGTTCACACGCTGCGGGCAGGTAAGCCAGCCGGGTACATCTGGGTCGATGTCCCGGCACTAAAGGACCTCACAATTACCGCCCGCGGAATCCCTCTTCCCGCGCCCGATCACGCGCAGCGTTTCCTAGTGCTCAACATTGACGCCGTCTCCTATGCTTTGCCGTATGACAGGGTGATCCTTCACGGCCATGGCACTCCGAATATCCATGAGATCAAGGGCGAAGTCAGGAATGGCATACCCGCCAAGAATCGCCGCCGGCGCTACGTCGCGGAAGATATAAAGATCCTGAAGCCGGGCGGCCTGAAGTCGGGCCGGCAGCAAACCGCCCCACGCCTGCACCGGATTACTTTCGACGTTGGTGCCGTCCGGGCACCGTATCTAAGTGTGCCGGACAAGACCGTCCATGTTCTGCCACGAAGTCCTCCACCGAAACGGAACTTCGAAATACCTGAAGGGATGATTGGTCCTGGAATTCAAGACGATGAAGCCGGTACCCCGAATGCGCGCATTGCCGGAGCGCCCGCCAGCGTCACACCAGACACGCCTGCAAACGAAAGCTCTGTCGAGGATCTGGTTAACGTGATGAACGCTGTGATCACCGTGGCTGGTGAACTTAAGGCCGACCTGAATTTCCTGACGATGCAGGACAGCACACGGTTCAAACTTGCGCAGGGCATAGTGGGCGAGTTCCCAACCAACGAAGGCCAATCCCCGCTTACGCGCTTTGCATGGTTGCGACGTTCACCCGAGATTATCCGGGTCGTCCTGGTCGCGGAACTGTACTACCGGGGCCGGTATTGCTATGTCTTCGACTGTGAGAAACGAATGGAACAAATCGCAATCGGGATCCTCCATCACAGGAATGGCCATCGCCAGCTTTCCGAGACCGATTTGAATCGCATCTTGAAGGCGGCGATCCGGACCAAGGCGGTTTGGCAGTTGCTCAATGGCAAGGACTACGTGGTACATAAACTTCTGCATGCACCTGCAGGTACCATCGCGGCCCGCATCGCACGCGTTATGCGTCTCGCGGATGCGCCACCCGAGCCGCCTGCAGCGCCTCAAGGTAGCGGTCAACCGTCTTCGCAGACGCGCGCCCCAGAAGATGATACGCGGATCTCGGTGTCACCCTGATATCGTGGGAGTCCATATATCGAATCGCAGCAGTCAATTCCTCGACATTGGTGCAATAGAACGGCCTATCGATGTTTCGCTGTACAACAAAATGCATCCAATACGGGAGAATTTGCCCATCGCGTCTAAAATCCGAGCCACGCAGTCCGTAACGATGACAGACTTCAATGAAACCATCCGGCCAACTCCTGAATGCCTTCCAGGCAGCCAGCAGCACGTGCCGGCGTAAAGCAATGGGTGCGAAATCAAGGTTTTCCTCAACATGGTTTTTCATGTCAACAGCCGGTAAATCATGGTCACGGGTGAGATCCACAAGGGCACAACGCCCACGCGACGACATCAGCACTCGGCAGAACGCCCGGTATCCGAGCAGGTACAGGTGGCTGTAGACCGGGCCGGCATCCGGCAGATCAACAAATCCGCGGCTGATTGTGTATTGCAGGTGGCGCTGGGCGCGCAGTTCTTGCAAATCCAGTTTGGTGGTTTTCTGCACCGTGGACGCCAGATCCTCGCCACACTTATGGCAACTGGTGAAACGCGGTATCCAATACGCAGCCCGGTGGAAGTTAATAGGCGCCCCGCAATGAACGCAGCGGTCTAAAAGTACCAGTCCGTGTTCGGTACAACCGGTGACCAGTGATAGCCGCCACCGGCGCCGAAAGTACGGATCGTCACAATCCAGGCAAGCCGGGCAGTATTGCTGCCCGTGGCGCAGATGTAAGCGATGCCATATCTGCAAGGGTAGTATCCATGGCGTCATGCCGTTTTGAATCAAGGCTTCAAATACGATGCCTTCGTACGCTCGTAGCGTGGTACCAAACGCGCGTTGGATGCTGACCCCGGTGTGTTGTGCCAAATCGCGGATGATTTCCGGGGGAGCGAGGCGGTCCAGGTCGCGGTTCCAGACGGCGAGGTCAGGCCATAATTTTCGTGTGAACGTATGCGGAACGGTGGCATAGGCACGGGTAAGGCGCATCAGCCAGGAAGACAGAAGTTCATCCGGTCTCGGTTTCAAATGCACGGGCCACAACAGCCCGGAAAGTTGTATCACAGGGTGTTGTTCAAGCGGCTCTTGCGAATCGATGGTGGCGTCCAGTCAATGGACCGGATAAGTTCTGCCGTGATCGTCTCAATGCCGGTTTCTATTGCCTTGATGGTGGCCAGCCTCAACAGGCGCACCAGATCTCCAAGAATGCCTTCCGATAAACCGTGCAGAAGCGGCGCGATTTCGGGTGTGGCCAGATTTACCTCCCCTAGCAACACCGACCGTTCTTCCAGCGTCTTGAGCAATCGCAGGAAATCATTATCGAGCTGCCAGGCACGCAATACCTCCACATCAAAGCGGCTGGCAAACTGTGCGTCGTTTTTGACGGCCGTGGCCGCAGCCTCGGTACCGCCGATTACGATTGGGATGCACAACTCGTTGCAGATATGCTTGATGGAATTCAGGAACAACGTCATCTGTCGCTTTTGCAACGCAGTCACCTGGCTCACCTCGTCCAGCATCAAAATCTGGACGTTGACTTGTCGCATGATGTGCAGCAATACCGACAGTTTCCTGCCTGGGTTCTCGGTGACCCGGTACGGGATGTGTAATGCGTCCAGGATTGCATTATAGAGTTCCTGACGGTCCGCTTGTGGCGGCGCCTGAACGTAGAGCACCGGCACCGACGCGGTCTCTCGAAGTGGCCGATCCCTTGGCGTGTGCCGCTTTTCGAATTCGCGAAGCAGCATAGTCTTGCCGCAATTGCCGCGTCCCACAATGGCAAGGCAGGGCATCCTATAAGTTTTTGGATGTTTCAATAGCTTCTCAAGGATACGCAGCAGATCGTTTGCACGTCTATAGGGGAACCAGTAGTCTTCCTCGACGTAAGCTATACGAGTGATATCATCCAAGGCACAGATTTCGCGAATAGAGAGGTTCTTGAACGTGGTTGCCTCAGTGAGAGTTGCCATCGTCCACCTCCTCAAATGCGACCACGTGGCCGTAATCCAGCAACGGCTCAGTAGCCGCTTCAGGAGCCTTGGGCCCGACACCGGTTTCCTTGACACTGCGTTCCGACTCGCGCGTGCGCTGTTCAAAGCGCCGCGCGGACTTGGTCTTCTGCGCCGCCTCGGCTACGAGCTGCCGTTGTTGTTCGATGGTGCGGAAGATGGCGTCCTCGTCGGTGGCCGATTCGCCACGTTTGCGCAGTTCCGCTTGAGCGGCGCGTAACTCCCAGACCGTGACCGCGGGCCTCGAAGCTGTACCGTATGGCACGTCCAGATGGTCATTGAGGTCCGGAATCCACAGGTAGATGCGGCTGATATCGCGTGGGTCGCGTCGTGCGATGAACAGGCGAGATTTACCGGTTTCGGGATCGATGGTGTTAATGAAGGGGATGAGTGCCGGGTCCCAGTAATGCACGCCGTCCCACTGGATGCCGTACTGCTGGACAGTGCGGTATTTGAAGGGCATCCACTGCAGACGCAGCCAGCGTTCGTCCAGTATCCGCTTCGGATACCCAATCCCGGGAGATTCGTCGGTGCCGAGAATGCCGTCGTTGAACTTCACAATCGGCGGTAGACCGATGCCAGTGTGCACGTGTTTGTGGTAGACGTTTACGATATGGAGCGTGATCCACCGTTCGAGTTCACGCAGCGTTAAGCAGGCCTCCGCTTCGGGTTCCTGGTCTTCGTTCCCCTTGCCAGGCCGCAGTTCCCCTCCAGGCAGCCGCTCCAGTTCCCGGCGAAGCGTGCCACACAAACGTTCGATATGTCCGCCATATTCGGGCGTCTTGACCGCGCGCCATTCGATGCGCGTCTTAAGATTGTCCGCTGCTAATTTCAGAGTATTGCCGCGGAACTCCTTGGCGTTGTCCGCATGGATCACTGTGGGCACCCCCCAGAGGGGCCACGAAGCCTCGATCCGCCGTGCGGCCAACCACGACTCCTTAGGCAGAATCGCATGCCCCATGGCCAGGCCCAAATTCATCGTTCCCGGCGCCTCCAGCAACACGCAAAAACCCGGGATGGTGCGACTGAAAACGTCGATCACCAGGGTTGCCCACGCCTTGCCAATCGGTTTGCGGTATTTTTCGTCGACGACATGCGTCGGCATCCTTAAATGATCGATTTGGTATACCGACAAAGGGTGGGTTGCTTCCTCATAATGATCTGGTTTCGGGTCGAATTGATCGCGGGCTGCTTTTCGCCCGTGCCGTCTCGCGAGTACGTCCGGGAGCGGCAGATTTTCAGTACGATTGCGGATCGTCCCCTCATGCGGTGGTTTGAGATTGAGGCGTTTGCAGCGTTCCTTGACCTCCTTGTAGACCTCATGGATGGTATTAAGCTCCTTGGGGTATTTGGCGAGGGCGAGATTTATGAGATCCTCAACTAACTTCGGGAGACGTGATTTGCCCTTGGCGATAGACTGTTGCTTCGGCAGCAACGACTCCAGGGTGCGCGTTGGCTCATAGTCGGTCATCCACCGATATAGTGTCGTGACCTCGTAACCGAATTCCTTTGCACGCTCCTCCACTTCCGCGCGGGTACGTCCTGGTTTATCTATCAGCGACATGATGATCTTCTCGCGTTCACGTGCAATATCCCAATCCGCACCTGGCACATCCGCGACATCGACGCGCTGCGGTGGAGGAGACGCTGGGGAATCGTGCCCAACCACAGTCAGCGCCGAGATCAAAACGATCTCGCACGTGCCTGTCTCAATGTCATCAACCGCCACATGATCGAGGTCTACAGCGCGGCGTATGCGCTTAAGGCGTCCGTCGTGGACAACAACAACATCGGGATTGATATCAAGGCTCTTCGATTTGTCAGTCATGACTCGCTCCTAAGGCGTTCGCCAATTCTTTGGATGGAATGCTCGCCATCGACTTCATCGTGATCGGCTGTGTCAATTCCACATGCAGGCGAAAGGTCGCCACGAGGAACCAAATACAGGGGATGACCTCAGCCGGCTCTGCGTTGGTTTTCACTGCGACGGTTTTGACCAATTCCGCCACGATCAGGGACCTGCCCGTGGCAACCGCTTGCATCACTTGACCGACCAGTAGTGACGGCGGTGGGTGGTTTCGGAAGGGCAGAAGGAACTTCGCGTTCTTGAGAAGAGGGATGCGGATAGGAAGGTCCGTTACGACCTGGAATTCCAGGCCGTTTTCTGCTGCATGCCGGTTGGCAGCCTCGAAGGCTGGAGCCAACTCAGATGCCTGTTCCCGGAGTTGGGATTCGTATTTGATCTCGACGAGAGCGGTCTTACGGCCTGGGTCGTGGTACCAGACCAGGAAATCCGGTGTGTACTTCCCAACCCGACCATCCGGCTTCTGTATCGGGATATGCAGGGGTTGTTCCTCGTATCGCGCCACCTCCGGGGAAAACTCCTGTAACACGATAAAATCGCGCTCCAGGGCCGACTCGAAGGCCACTTGGCGACCATTCTTAATGCTCGAAAAAAGCCCTGAAAGGGATTTAGACTTGATGGGGATTTTGCGTACGGGCATGGCTCACATCCAGTTGCAGAGTTCTCTAAGGTTTACGAACCAATTGCAGGGTTCTCTCCTGCAATAGGCTCCGCAGCCTCGCGCAACTGGGGTGTTACCCCCCGTAAAATGGGGGTTCAGAGGTGGGTCAATTGAACTTTTTTGATGGGCTTACAGTGGGCGGCGGCTCCTATCCGCGTCCCGGCGAAATTTCACTGGCGCACCACGGCGTGCTGTTTCTGGACGAACTGCCGGAATTTGACCGGCATGTGCTGGAAGTACTGCGCGAGCCGCTGGAAACC
>JAKAWG010000144.1 GCA_021817045.1 Acidobacteriota bacterium | reverse complement strand
ACGGGCCATCTACCCGTGGCTGGCTACCTGGAACCAAAAGCCGCGGGCTTTCGCCTGGAAAGCTACGGCAGATGTTATCCTCGACAAAGTGCGCCGTTGTAAAGAATTAAATGGGACAGCACACTAGTATCGGCTCAAATCGGATAGCCCATTTCTCGAAATGATGAGGATCAATTCTCAGCGCACTTCTGAGACGTGAGAGGAATCGGTTACACTACTCATCGGTGGCGAGACCTGTTGCAAACGCCCTGCGACAGTTGCTGGGTACTGAGAAGCTCGGGCCTCAATTCGCGGCCGGGCAGTACTTCTGAACGCGTGTGTGATCAGCGTCACAGACAGAGGTCCGATGTAAAGTTTATTCTGTAAGGATTAACTTAGCCGGAGCCGCTCAGACCTTCGCGGAAATGTACGGGGGGCGTCAGAGCACGTGCTGAAGGCGTTCCGAAGCGCTTCTTCCGGCTGAGTCATGAGTTAGTGACCGTGGAGGACTAGCAAGCGATGGGTGAGGGGACATATCAACATTTACCGATTCGTCATGCGTTTCTCAGTGAAAAAGGAGTCCTGAGCTTTGCCTGGGTCGGCGGCACGCTGATCTTTGTAGCTGTCACCGGGCTTGCGATCTGGCTTTTGCCTTTCAGTGTGCCTGCCGAGTTCGCTGTTCTCATGCACACCGCTCTGGGCCTTGTTCTGATCATTCCGCTCGCACTCTGGCAATGCAGTCATTGGCTCGCGGCTCGCCGCGCCCGTCGTAGCTTCCGGAAATTCTGCGGTTACGCGGGATTCTGGACGATGGCCGTCACCTTGGCAAGTGGACTGGTGGTAAGCGCCCAGGCGATTCTGTCGCTCTACGTGGCCCGGTTTTGGGATCGTTTGCATTTGTGGAGCGGGGTAGCAGCCGTACCCTTTTTGGTTTATCACGCGTGGCCGCACGCGTGGAAGCCGGCTAACAATGATATTGGCGCGAGCATTGTCCCCCCTGATTACTCGCCAGGCCGGCGCTGGTTGTGGCAGCGCGCTGCCGCCGCGGTGTTGGGCCTGACGGTGGTGCTGGCCGGGCTGAGCGTCGCGTATATTGCCAAGAGCCGGAGGCTTGGGCACTATGCCTTCCCCGCCGGTTACGAACTTCCATATGGGAAGAATCCCTTCAGCCCCAGCCTGGCTACTACAGAAAACGGAAAGCCAGTGCCGCCTGCGCTCCTCGCCAACTCGAAGTCGTGTGGAGCATCCGGCTGCCACACCAGCATTTATCAGGAATGGCGGGCCAGTGCCCATAGGTGGGCATCGGAGGACGTTGGTTTCCAAAAGGTGCAAGCAGCTTTGATCAGGAACGAAGGCATTCCGGCGGCGCGGTATTGTGCAGGCTGTCACGATCCGGTGTCATTGCTTTCCGGCTACAAAGATGCCAGCACGGGTGTTGAAGCGCCCGGATTCAAAGAGGGCGCCTCTTGCACGGCCTGCCACACGATGCGGCGCGTAGACGTGCAAGGCAATGGAAATTATGTCTTCGCTCCGGCCAAGCCCTATTTGTTCGAGTATTACGGCAATTCCCGTTACGCGGTGGCACTGACCCATTTTTTGATTCGGGCCTATCCTCGCCAGCACGATCGTGATTACAATTTATCGCTCGTCCGGCGGCCTGAATCGTGCGCCTCCTGCCACAAGCAATACATCGATAAGAACATCAACCACGTCGGCTGGGTACAGCTCCAGAACCAGTACGATGACTGGCGGCTGGGCAAGTGGAACACCGCGCCAAATCCCACCCACCGCCTCCGCTGTCAGGATTGCCACATGTATTACCAAACGGTGGCCAGCCCGGCACAGGCCGATCCCTACGACCTCAAAATTGGCCTGGGTCTGAAGCACCGTAACCACTGGTTTGCTGCGGCCAACCAGTGGATGCCCGCCATGCTTCACTCGCCGGATTGGCGGGGACAGATTCGCCGTGTCAATCAATGGCTGAAGGGACAAAAGGTCATTCCCGAAATTGCCCGTATTTGGCGCACCGGCCCTGTGATGCCCATCCGGGTGCTTGCGTCCACGCCCACTGCAACTCCCGGCAAACCCTTCGAGTTTCATGTTGTGCTCACCAACAACAAGGCTGGCCACAGCGTCCCGACCGGCCCGCTGGACTTGATTCGCTTGTGGGTTGAGGTCCAAGTGCATGACTCCGCCGGGAGGTTAATTTACCATTCCGGTGTGCTGACAAGACAGGATCACGTCGAACCCGGCACATTCTCCTTGAAAGCGGTGGGAGTCAACCCGAGCGGCCAGGCAATCGTACGTCATGACCTATGGCATTACGTCGGGGCAAAGTGGAAGCGCGCCGTCTTTCCCGGCTACTCGGACATGTATGCGTATCAGTTCGTCGTGCCGGCACGCACAAACGGTCCGCTCAGAATTGTGGCGCGATTGCGATATCGGAAGGCGAATCAGTACTTCATGAACTGGGCCTTTCCGGGCAAGGACCTTATGACTCCGATTACCAATATGGCGACGAACGAGGTTGAGATCCCATTGGCGAAGCGCGACTTGCGAGCGGCAGGAACCAACGGTGGTAAGAAGCTTCCCGGCCTGCGTGCCGCGGGAGCAAGAGAATGAATCGCCGGGACCTATTCCGCTCGACGCTGTGGCTAGCGACGGGTCTTGTGACGGGTTGCTCCCGACACAAGGCCAAGCGCAAGACGGAAGTCTTCAATAGCGCGATTCGCAAACTCCCTACGGGGCTGCCACAGATTACTTTCACCGATGTCACGCTCCAGGCGGGCATCGATTTCGTTCACTCTTCGGGAGAGCGCACGCATCAGCTTCCGGAAGACATGGGATCCGGAGCCGCCTGGGGAGACTACGATAACGACGGATTCCCGGATCTCTATCTCGTCAACCAGCCGGGACCGTGGGGCCATCCAGCGGGAGACCACTCTCCCACGAGTCGTCTTTACCATAACAATGGCGACGGCACCTTTACCGACGTAACGGAGCGGGCCGGAGTCGCGAACCGCGGCGGCTTCGGGATGGGCGCTGCGTGGGGAGATTACGATAACGATGGATTCCTGGACCTCTATGTCACCAACTACGGCCGGTCGGTTCTGTACCACAACAATGGTAATGGTACGTTTACCGACGTGACCGAGCGAACGGGCGTCGCCAATCATCGCTGGGCGGCCACGCCGCTTTGGTTCGACTACGATAACGACGGATACCTGGACCTGTACGTTCCGAATTACGTTGATTACAACGTGAAAGGGATGTCAGTAAGTCAACTCTCCCAGTGGTCGGGTGCAAATGTTCCCCTGACCCTGAATCCATTAGTCTTTTCTCCCGTTCCAAACCGGCTTTACCACAATAATCGTGACGGCACGTTCACTGATTTTGCCCCCCGTCTCGGCGTGGCGGATCCACATGGCCGCACGCTGACCGCGAACTTCTCCGATTTCAATTTCAGCGGATACCCGGATCTTTTTATCGCCAACGACATCTCGTCTAATCACCTATACCAAAACTTGGGCCGGGGCCGGTACCGGGATATCAGTGCGGCGTCGTGGATTGTGGACAATCGAAGCACGATGGCGGCCGCCATCGGCGACTTTGACGGCGACGGAGACAACGACATGTTCCATACCCACTGGGTTGGCGAAGGCTACGCCCTTTACCAGAACCTTTGGATGGAGCAGGGTGGCCACGGTCTGTTGCATTTCGAAGACGCCGCGGACATGTATGGCTGCGGGTCGATTGGAATGTCCGACGCGGGCTGGGGCACGTTTTTCTTCGACTTTGACAACGACAGCCACCTCGATATTTTGGCTGTCAACGGGTCATCGCTGGAAGACGCAGCGGACCGTAACCGATTGGTGGCCCAGCGGCCGTTTCTGCTTTGGTCCAAAGGGAAAGATGGATACTTTGACCTGGCTCGCTGCGGAGCTGCCGGAAGGGCGCTGGAGCGAGCCGTGGTGGGCCGTGGCGCCGCATTCGCCGACTATGACCGCGATGGAGACTTGGACGTCCTCATCACGACGAACCACGGAAGGCCGATGCTGCTCCGCAATGACGGTGGCAACCGCAACCACTGGCTTGCGGTTCGCTTGCGAGGCTCCCGAAGCAATCGGCAAGGAATTGGAGCGAAGCTCTGGCTCAGAGCCGACGAGAAGTCCTATTATCGCGAGTACGGCTTACAAGGCTCCTACCTTTCTTGCTCCGATCCCATGGCATGGTTTGGTCTTGGACGAACTGATATGGTTGACTCCCTGACCGTCCACTGGCCAAGCGGGACGCGGCAAGCTTTCCGCAATCTCCCCATTAATCAGTTCCTCCTCGTCACCGAAGGCAGCTCGAAATGGGGGCGGGAACCGCCCTCGCCCCCACATTAAGAGATGTCGCCAACTCGCTTGCTTTAAGCGTCAACCGCCTTTCAATTGTGGCCTGATCTCCGACCTCTTATCGGCCGTCGGGCAAGTTAGCCAACCGAGCGTGAAACTTCGTGAGCGCTTTGCGATGAATCGCAGAGAGTTTCATTAAGATCCTGGTTCTTTGGGGTGCCAACTCGGCGCGGGCCAGCCGGCGGTCGCGGGCGACGGGATGCTTCATCCACTTGGCTCCGGAATTTCCGGTTGCCTATCGAGTTGAGCGCCTATGGCAGTGGCTCGCGGCCCACCGTGGACGGCGGAAATCATACCGCGTCAATCAAGCTGCTCGACCAGTGCTATTGGGAAATCCGCCGCCTCGAGTAGCATGGAAATTCATAGCAACACGTTTTATTGGATCCCGGCCGCCAACGCGCCGACATTTTGTACGCGCAACGCGCGATATGCAGGCCCTATCCCTCGCTTTTTCAAAAACAATATTGTGCTGTCAAACGCGCGGCTATTCGCGGCCGCTGGCATACAGCTCGATCACAACCTCTAACGGACCAGCGCTTCTTCGCACGGGTGGCGTGACGTATGCGAGCTTCGATGCCTACCCCAGCGCGACGGATCAAGACGCGAAGAGTTTGTATGCCGAGCCAGGTTTGCGCCACCCTCACTACCACCGGCCTCGTCGTCCTCATGCTGCTTTCACCCTTTTGACGGACTCGCCAGCGCTCAATGCGGGAGTCAATGTGTGCAGCGGTCTGAATGCGTGTTCTATGGGAAAACGTGACTTTTGGGGTCACCCGTTGTCTCCTACCGGGCGTCTCGTCGATATTGGCACGAACCAGATGCCCCGGTGGGCACGTCAAACACGGCGTCAGCTTTCCGCTTGAAGGGCACGGAGGTCCTCAGGCTCGTCAATATCCAGGGCAACTCCGGCATCCTCCACATCCAGCCACTCGGTGACATCGCGGTATTTGCGAACCACCGTGTCTGCGCCGTCTCCCGAAGCCAAGCTCATCAACGCCTCAAAAAGAGCTGACCCGATGATCACCGGATGCCCGCGCCGGCCATGATAAACTGGGATCACAACCGGCGCTCCGGTTTCGAAGAATCGCGCCACGAGCGTGCGCATGACGTCAGGACCGGCAGCAGGATGATCTACTAAGCAGAGAAGCACGCCGTCAACATCGGCGAGCACGTGGAGTCCGGCTTGGAAGGACGACGCTTGCCCCCGTTTGTATTCCGCATTAATCACCACACGCGCTCCAGTCAAGTTCGCACCGCGCTCGATGTCCGAGGCGTGATGGCCGAGGACCACTGCAATTTCGTTGATGCCGGCTTCACGCAAATTGGAAAGGATGGCTTCGAGAAACGTCTTGCCCCGATATTCGAGCAGAGCCTTATCCCGGCCCATGCGCGAGGATTCTCCCGCGGCAAGCACCAGCGCCGCCATCGTCTTCATAAAGCTCGATTCGCCTTAGGGAAGAATGCCAGCGAGGGAGCCGATAATGGCAACGCGTTGCGCCGCACCGCGATCATCTCGGCCACCACGGACACGGCGATTTCTTCCGGCGTGAGCGCGCCGATGTCCAGGCCGACCGGGGAGTGAACGCGCGCCAGGCGCTCTGCCGGCACGCCCTCACGCTCCAGGATCTTGAAAAACTCAGCCACCTTGCGGCGGCTGCCAACCATTCCGACGTAGCGCGCGGCGCTCTCCACCGCCCAGCGCAGGCACCCAAGATCGCCTTTATGTCCGCGTGTGGCGATGACAATATGGGAAAAATTGTTGGGATGAAGCTGCGGGAAAATCTCTTCCCATGGCGCCGCGTATAATTGGAGCGCTCCCGGGAAACGCTCGCGGCTGGCGAAGGCGGCGCGGTCATCCACGACGATTGTTTCAAACCCGGCAATTTCCGCGATGCGCGAGATAGCCAAAGAAACGTGCCCGCCCCCGAACAAGTACAATCCCGGCGTGGCCAGAATCGGCTCGATAAAAATATCGAGCGAGCCGCCGCACACCAAGCCCGCGTCGGACTCCGGATGTTCGTTCAGATTGAAGTGAAGGCGGCGCGGTTTTTCCTCCCGCATCACGTCCTGCGCCACTGCCCAGACCTCCGCCTCGACGCATCCGCCGCCCACCGTTCCGACAATCGACCCGTCGTCACGTATAAGGATTTTGGAAGATTCATAGCTTGGGATTGAGCCTTGCACCTGAATGATGGTCGCAAGCGCGGCGCGGCGCCCTTC
>JAKAWG010000055.1 GCA_021817045.1 Acidobacteriota bacterium | reverse complement strand
TTTTATTTGCAACGCGCGTTTCTAGGGCTCATTTCGCCAAAAAGCGAAGAAAGAGCGAACAGAAGCCCTCAAAACATTGCGTGTAATATGCTAGAGTAAAAAATTGCTTGCTTGTGGCCGCTACCCGTAGCCGCTCTCGGATGCGGTCAACCGCCGTAAGCCTGTACCGCCCGCACATGATGCAATCTTACCCTATCCGCGCGTCCTCCCATTTCAGTCCGCGCGACCGGACGCAAGGCTGAAGGCTGGCCCTGATCTGTTGGTCGCTCGTGGGCCGTCCTGTTCCGCGGGAAGGTCGGGATCGGCACACCCTCCTCATCCGCCACGCTAGCAGTTTGCTCGGATGGAACACGCCTGGCTTGCCGGTAAACTTTGCGCTTCATTTCTCGTACTCCCGTGCCACACCCTCTTGACATGTATCCTTCACCGTAGCCGCAGGCCGCCACCATTAGCCCTCGCCACTGCCAGCGCGGGATACATCGCTCGCGTTCACACGAACTCTGCCGGCGAGAGTTCCCGCTTGGCCCTGTTGTTTTCCGTTGCTGTCCGCTCGTCCTTTCTCCCCAACTGTGCTGCGTTCCATTTTCGGATGCGTTCTTCCTGCCTCGTCTGCGGGCGCTGCTTCGGGACCTTTCCCGCGCCCTGCGGACGCAAGCTCTACGGAGCCTCTGCTTTCCCGCCTTGGCGAGACCCTACGGGTTTACGGTTCCCCCCGGCCAAATGATGCGTTAACAATCGCATAGCCGGTGCCCCCATAAAAAGCGGCTCCTTGCCTTGGGAGCGGGGTCCGCTCGCTTCGGGCGCCCCGCAGACGCGGAGCAGAAAGGAACTGAAAATGTACTTTAACAGCACAATTTTGATTGGGTATCTAGGGTCGGATGGCGACGCACGTGAAACCAAGAGCGGGGCCAAGTACACGGTCCTCTCGCTCGCTACGAAGCGCTCGTGGAAGAACGCTGAGGGCGAGTATGACTCGCGTACTTACTGGCATCGGGCAGTGGCCTGGGGGCGACTGGCTGACTTCGCCGCTACGCTGAAGAAGGGCATGCACGTTCAATTGGTGGGCGAGCTGCGGACGCGTGTGTACGAGAAAGAATACGGCAACCGCAGGAAGTTCACCGTCAAGCAGCACGTGTGCGAAATCGCTTTGCAATCCATCCTGAAACTTGACCGCGCCGAGCGGCAGGAAGAGCCTGCCCCGGACGTCGATCCCACCGAGCTTCCCGCCGAACAGCCCACCGTCCCTTCCGAGGGCGTTCCGTACTAGATCGGGGCCACCCAACGAGCCTCAGCCCCGGAGGGCTGAGGCTCGTTGGGTCTTTCTCTCGCGTTCCGTTGCGCGGTCCAGCGCAGTGCTCAGCGATCGGCAGCCGAGGGGTATTTGGCGGTATTTCCTTACTTACCATAACCTGTACCTGTAGCCCGACGCCACTGAAGGTGTAAGTGTCGGCAAGGCACGTGATCGTGTGTGATTGGATTTGACAGTGGCAAGAAGCGCAGGTAGCATCGAGCACTAGACGCGGGTAAGCCCGACCGAAGAGCCGGATTCTCGGGATTTGTCCGGCCGCGCGGTTTGGTGCTGCTTTTGAGCGGCATAGTCAGTCGCATCCCCTTTGGGACCCCCCGCGTCCAGAGGCAGTTTCGTGACCGATGACGAAATTCAACGCACACTAATGCCACATCTCGGGGGGCAACTCGAAAGAGGACTACCCGTTCTCTTCGCAGGAGCGGGTTTCTCGACGGCAGCGAGAAACGTGCAGGGCGCAATGATCCCGTCCTACGAAGAGCTTAAGAGAGCACTCTGGGATTTGTGCTTCCCTGGGGATCCTTTCGAGCAAAATACATCGCTTCAAGACCTTTACGAGCACGCGCTTCTTCGTCACCGATCCCAGCTAACAGCGATGATGACTGGGCTCTTGACTGTCGACGCGAATTCGCTCCCCGATTGGTATGAAATCGTTTTCAGTATGCCATGGGCGAGGGTGTTCACTTTGAACGTGGACGATTTGGCCCCGGCTGTTTCAAGGAAGTTTGATCTCCGCCGGCGTCTGGTTGCTGTCTCGGCCACCGGTCCGTCACGCGAAAGCACACCCCCTCAGACAGGGGCATCACTCGAGGTAATTCACTTGAACGGCACTCTTGCTGACATCCCGGATCATGTAACCTTTTCGACGACGCAATACGCGGAGCGCCTAGCTCGCCCTGAACCGTGGTATGTGCGACTTACAGCGGATATCCTCAGCCGATGTTTCGTTTTGATTGGCACCCGATTGGACGAGCCTCCACTGTGGCAGCATTTGGAGCTTCGGAGAACCCGCGGGGGTCGAGAGTTGCGCGAGCTTCGCCCCCGTTCTTATTTGGTTACGCCTACGCTCGACCGTGCCCGCAGAGCGTTACTCGCCGAACTAAACGTGTTCTGGGTTCCAATGACGGGTGCGGAATTTGCCCAAAAGATTCTCAATGATCTTCAACCCGCTGCCCGGATAGGCGTAGAGAAGATTACCCAGCAATTTTCGGGCTTAAAAAATGAACCCCCGACGTTGCCCGACGTGGCTGGGCTGGCTGCGAATCCATTGCAACCCAGCGAGTTCCTGCTGGGACAGGAGCCGGTCTGGGCTGATTTGCAATCGGGACGAGCGATTATACGTGAAAGTGACGGCGCATTGTGGGACAGCGTGAGGTTCCGCCTTGCGAGGGATGGAATCAAGGGACTGGCAGTCCTCACTGGTACGGCTGGTTCCGGAAAGAGCACCGCACTTATGCGGCTGTGTCTCCGGCTTGTAGCTCAAGGGACCCGCGTTGGATGGGTTGACCGTTCAGTCGATCTCTCGCCGAAAGACATCCGCGCGTGCATGCGCTCTGACGAAGCGCCCCAGGTGCTCGCCATTGATGACGCTGATGTCTATGGTCCTTATTTGGCGCCACTGGTCAAGGAAGTTGTTTCATATCACGCCGCGCCTTTGACTCTTCTCGCTGTTCGCTCAGGGAAGGCCGATCGCGTGCTTAATCCGGTTGTATTGGCAGGCATTTCAGTACAGGAATTCTCGATACCACATCTCACGGACCCTGATATCGCAGCACTCCTCGACGTTCTCGACAAAGCCAACCGGCTCGGAATTCTCAAAGGCAAATCAAGGCAGGACCAGGAACGTGCTTTTCGAGACCAGGCTGGTCGGCAATTGTTGGTAGCGATGATCCAGGCCACCTCTGGACGTCGCTTTGAAGAGAAGGTTTTGGAAGAACTTGTAGAGCTTGAAGAAGATGCACAGCGCATTTACGCGCTTGTGGCTGTCGCGACTGCCTTCCGATTCGGCCTGAGTAGGGATGAAATCCTTATCGCTTCAGGGGACCGCTCCAACACCGCGCTAAACGCACTCGACCGCCTCATCGCCCGTCACGTTCTCCTTTCTCACCCGGACGGCGCAGTCTGGGCACGCCACCGGGTGATTGCCGAAATTCTCCTAGATGAACTTCAAAAGACGGGACAACTCAATCAAGTTTTGTCCGGCCTTGCTTTTGTAGCAGCTGCGAAGGTCACGCCGATGTTGCACCGTTCTGCGAGACCCTGGCGGATGCTCCGCTCTATTCTCAATCATGAATTCCTGGAGCGGACGGTTGGAACTGAATCGGCGCGAAATCTTTACGGAGGTCTTGAGCAACTTCTGTCTTTCGATTTTCACTACTGGCTCCAGCGCGGAAGCCTCGAGGTGGAGTTTGGAGACCTCGCAGTTGCGGAAAATTTTCTGAATCAAGCAAGTAGCTTGGCCCCCGATGATGCATTCGTAGAGAATGAGAGGGCCTACTTGCTTTTTCGGAAGGCCGTCGAAAACCCCGGCAGCCCGAGCTCACCCGCCTTTGTCGATGAGGCAACCAAATCCCTTGAAGATCTGATGCTGACGTCGGACAGATGTGGAGCTTACCCCTATCATGTTCTGGGCAGCCAAGGACTGGCTTGGGCAAGAAGGGGCATCAGCAGTTCGCTTGAGAAGGAACGTTTTCTGCGCAAGGTCATCAAACGCGTCCAGGAAGGACGGGGCAAATTTCCGCGCGAGGTGGAGCTCGAAAAACTGATAGAAGACCTCAATAGAGAGTATTTGGGGATCGCTGTTGCATCCAGGTGATCCTGCTTGAGTAGAAAGCGCCGCCACCGCACGTCCAAAACGGCGAAGGCCGCCGCTGGTCACGGCTATTTTCAGCTTCCTCCGGGCGTCTCTTACCAGAAGCTGCGTGTTTCCTACGGCTGGGTGTACCTGTTCCGACATCGGACTCTGGGCGAGCTCGGGCGCATCGTCTTGCAGGACCACGAGGTTTCGCACAGCCACCTTTCTTGCGAGGTAGCGGGGGATCCCGCCGATCCGATGGCGGAAACCCGCAGGCGAATCTTTGAGCCTTTGGCCCTTGAATTAATGCGACATATGGAAACAGCCACCGGCCCCGTGCACCGGAGCCGAAAGAAGCTGTCGCAACCAAACTGATGCAATGCCAGCGATGTAACGGGGCGTGGCCCTTTTGGTTTTCGCGCCGGACGCCACCGATCCTGGGCGCTTCGAGGATTACGCTCGCAAGATGTATCCCGAATACACACACCTGAATCTGCCGACCTGGATTATCGGCCCCGCTTTAGGCGATGGGCCGCTGATGGATCGGCCCGCCGATATGCTGAAAGTTTGGCCGGCGCGCGAACCGATCAGGCGGATGCACCCTGCGGAATTCAACCCTATCGTAGACGAGCTTGCGGCACGACACTGCAATGGAAAGACAGGCCCGCAACCAACGGCAGAACAGCTAAAACTCGCTTCGGAAATTGACACCAAGGCGCGAGAGTTTCTTCGAAACGGCGCGAACGACATCACGATTTTTGCGGAGATGGGCGATTTGATGCCGGAATTCAAGCGCCTGCTGTTGGACAGCCCGAACCGCGACAAATTGATGGACGAGCTCTGCCATCGTCACGTGGGATTTCTGCATTACGCGAAGATTCTCGAAACGATGGCGGGCGCAATCGCCTCTGGGGACATCGAAGCTCCCAAGTGAGTCATTGGCGCTGAGAGGTGGTTATGCTGGAGCCGCAGAAGAGCTTCCCTTGTCCTACCCCATTTGAACTGAGTGGCAGGCAAAGGGTCCTGCCTGAAGCCCTTTCAGAAAAGGAGATGGGGGTCTACTCACAGTGAGCACGCTATTCGGCCATCTTGTCCACCGATTTTCTGCTCAACCGGAGAATCTCGCTACGGAGTCCCTTGCATACATTCTCCAAGAGTCAGCCACGGCGAAGAGCGCGTTCGTTGATTTCCTACGGAGCGCCGTACCCGAGCTGCCAAGTGACCTTGAATTTCGAACTCAGGTTGTCGGCGAAGCTAAAGAGATTCCGGACTTAGTAGCCACCGATTCCTTGGGCCATGAAGTTCTCATTGCTGAAGCGAAATTCTGGGCGGGTCTTACCGACAACCAGCCCGTGGCGTACCTAAAGCGTCTGCCCAATGATCGGTCTGCCGTCCTTGTCTTTATCTGTCCGCAGCTCCGGGTCAAGACCTTATGGCCGGAGTTACTGAAACGGTGCGCGGATGCCCACTCCATCGCAAGCAGGACAGGGGAGACCGGAGGTTTGCTTCACGCACGATTCGAGGACAGTCGCTTGCTTGTTCTAACGACCTGGTCGGCCGTCCTGAGCGTCCTCGATACTCATCTAGTAGCCGAAGGCGACGAGGGCACGCCGGCATTTTCCGATCGCGCGATCTCGGTCAGATCCCGCGCCAGTATCTCCGGCTTGCCGAGGAGCAAGGCAAGGTCACGCGGGTCGCCCGTGGGCTTTACGTGGCGACCGACGCCAACATCACAGAGAACCACGACTTGGCGTTCGCCGCGAAGCGTATCCCGCACGGCGTCGTGTGCCTTGTTTCGGCGCTCCGCTTCCACGAGCTAACCACCCAGACCCCTCATGAAGTCTGGCTGGCGATCGACACCAAAGCGCGCCTCCCGAAACTGGAATATCCGCCGCTGCGCATCGTTCGCTTTTCGGGCGTGGCCTTGAGCTTCGGCGCGGCGCCGCACGCCGTCGAAGGTGTCCCGGTTCGCATCACGGCGCCGGCGAAGACCGTCGCCGACTGCTTCAAGTACCGGAACAAGACCGGCCTGGAGTGGCCCTCGAAGCGCTGCGTGACTGCTACCGCGCAAGGCAAGCCTGGAGGAGATTTGGGAAGCGGCAAAGGTCTGCCGTATGGCGAACGTCATGCGGCCGTATATGGAGTCTTTGACCTGGCTCGCGCCCCGTCGAAGCGCCAGGAGCCGTTGAATCTTGCTAAGCATTGCGATATATTGCAGCTATGCGCACAACCAAAACTCTCTCGGTTACGCTCCCGCCGGAGATGCTCTCCCGCGCCGAAGCCATGGCGAAAAAGGAGAACCGCACCATGAGCGAGTTGGTGCGGGAAGCTCTGAGGCACTACGAGCGGCAGCGATGGTGGGAAGAGACAAACGCTTACGGTCGCGCCCGCGCCGAGGCGCTGGGCCTCCGCGAAGAGGACGTTGACCGCCTCATCCACGAGCACCGCCAGGAGAAGCGGGCCCGTGAGAAGCGGAAATAATGCGGATTGTCGTGGACACCAACGTGATCGTCTCGGCCCTTGTTTTTGGGGGTGTTCCCCGCGAGGTCATGGAGTTGGCGCTCGCCGGCGCATGCTCGTTCTACTTTTCTCCGGCCATTCGAGCCGAGGTCGAAGAAGTGCTGGCAGAGAAATTTGGCTGGCTTCCCAAGGAGATCGCCACGCGCACACAGGCTCTCTGGAACTTCGGCAACGAAATTGAGCCGGAGATTTCGGTGAGCGTAGTTATCGACGATCCTGACGATGACCGCGTTCTCGAGTGTGCCGTGGCCGCAGAGGCAGACGTCATTGTTTCGGGAGATCGGAAACATTTACCCCCCTCGGTTCGTTCCGGTCGATTCGGATTCAATCACCCAGGGAGTTTCTCGACTCCAAAGCTTGGGAGACGACGCCATGACTTTTGAACTGGCCCGGCGAAAAGACCTCACTGTTGAGATCCGGGGCGGCAATTCCCTGCCCTCTCTCATCGTGGGCGCCGGTGACCACGCGTCTGAAAAGTTCATTGAGTTTTTCGCAGCCCGGATTCGTAACCGGAACACACGCGAGGCCTACGCTCGAGCCGTGGTGCAATTTATGGTCTGGTGCGACGAGCGCGGCCTCTCACTGGCCGCGATCCGGCCGGTCCACGTGGCCACGTACATTGAAAGCCTTCCCCTCTCCCCGCCCACTGTGAAGCAGCATCTTGCTGCGATTTGAATGCTCTTTGACTGGCTCGTGGTGAGTCAGGTAATTCCGGTGAACCCCGCTGCGGCCGTCCGGGGGCCAAAATACGTCGTCAAACGCGGCAAGACGCCCGTACTCAGCCCGGAGCAGGCGCGGAAGCTGCTAGACTCAATCAAGACCGACAATATCGTGGGGTTGCGGGATCGGGCGATCATCGGTGTGATGGTCTACAGCTTCGCGCGGGTTAGCGCGGTCGTGAAAATGAAGATTGGGGACTATTTTGATGACGGGCGGCGGGCTTGGTTCCGGCTTCACGAGAAGGGCAGCAAACGGCACGAAGTGCCGGTTCACCACAATGCTCTCGAGTACATGGACGCCTACCTTGAAGCGGCCAAGCTAAAGGAACACGATGCGAAGGAGCCGCTCTTTCGGACGGCCAACAGGAAGCGGCAACTTACCGACTGGCCGATGGACCGAGTCGAAGTGTTTTTGATGATTAAGCGCCGGGCCCGGGCGGCAGGCCTGCCACCGTCGACCTGCTGCCACACTTTCCGCGCCACCGGCATTACCGCCTATCTTTCCAACGGCGGGACGCTCGAAAATGCCCAGGCGATTGCTGCTCACGAGTCCCCGCGCACGACGAAGCTCTACGACCGCACGAAGAACGAGATCACGCTGGACGAAGTAGAGCAGATTCGAATCTGAAGGCTGACTTTCCTTCCCGGAAGGCTCTTTCGGTTGTTCAACGTGGGGTAGCGGCCACAATTGCAGAGGCGGCAGGCACGATCCACAACAGGGGCACCCTATCATGGGATGCGCGATTCGTTGATGTCTCCTCAGCGTGCGCTTCGGGATTTGTCTGAGGCGAGCCGTACTTTCCCAAATTCTGCGGAGATCGTATCATGCCCGCAGCTTCGCAGTAGCGGGCCATGTGCTTTTGTAGTTCAGCATTGTCTGGTTCAAGCCGTAGTGCTTTCGCCTCTACGGCGACGGCGTTACGGAACTCTCGGTTGGCATATAAGGCTTCGGCCAATGTGTCAACGGAGGCCACGTCTTTCCGGTGGGTTAATTCCACCGCGCGCCTTCGAAGTTTGCACACCAAACTTTGTCTATCGATGCGCGATGTCCCTTCACGAGCCGAGATACAGAAAGCGCTCTGGTGGCTACGACTCATCACCACCACTCAAAGAGTTCAGGGTGAGGTCAATTGACCAAGTCCTTTTGAGCTACCCGCTACTTGTCGCGCGAAGGGAAGCTGAACGGCCGGTAATTCGAGTTGGTCGCAGAGATCAGTATGGCTTTTCCATCGTAAAGGAACTCGATCGTGTCATTCCTATTTAAATCATTGTCAAGCTCGGAGCCCCGTTCGATGACAATCCGCCGTTCGCCAATCGCCGCGCCATCCTCGATCATAGAGGTCTCGATCCCGTTCAGGTATATGTCGACGTCATTTCCATAGCTCACATTCTGCACGCTGCCCTCTTCGCCCGCCGCCAGATCAACGTCCACGGACCCTGCTGTCTTATTGGGCTGATCGCCTTCCCTGACTACGAGAGTAACCTTAAGGTCCTTTCCGGTCCGGTTGATTAATTTCTTCATTCCAGCCATTTGTCTTGTCTCCTTGATTCGCAGATGTGCGGCTTTCCACCCGCAGGGCTTAGCCTACCTGCCGGGTTGAAACGAAAAATGTATTATTTGAGAAGCCGAAATCAACCCCATTATTCATGTTCAGCTGATTGTCGAGGGGAGAGCCGCGGGTGACGACGATATATTGCTGCGCAAGCATCGCGCCATTGAATACGGCGGCCAGTTTGATGCCGTTCAAGTAGATGTCGATATTATTGCCATACTCCTGCCACTGGGACTGGCGGGAACTCAGAAAGAAGTCCTTCGTCCCAGCCTGATCTCTCGGGTCCGCGCTTTTTCTTATGACCAGAGTAACGTTCATCCCGTAGGGGCTTTGATTTGTAAACAGCTTGCGTCCTGCCATCTATTTTCTCCTTTCAGCCTTTCTCCCCGGAGCTTTGGGTCGCCGGAGACTCATAAATTGAGAAGCCCGTTCCATAACCCACGTGGCGTCAAATCCATCCGTGGTTTACGGCCCGCAATCGCCCGTGCATTTTTTTATCTGCTCAGGGTTCAGCCGCAGATTTGGAGTATCGCTTCTTGCCGTCCCCGTGCAACATCGCATCACGCCGTCTTCCTGGACTACGCGCAATTTGTAAGGATATTCATCGGGACTCTGTTTTCCGAGAACGATGTCGCGTATGGACCGCTCCACCTTGACTTGCGCCTTCATACTCTCCGCTGTCAACGTGAGCGTCTCCGCGCCGGGGAAGGCTACTTCAATCTCAAGCACCTTGGGGTCGCCCTCAAACACATTCTTGAATGTGTGGACAGTAAACTGGGCGGGGTATGTGCTATCCAGGGAGGTATCGAGGATGTCGTCGAAGAACGGCGTCTCCTGCTCCACAGGCAGCCGGCCATTGAAATCGATGCGGTCTTTGTACTTCCCATCGGACAACTCAATATCGACCCAGCCGCGAAACAGGGGGTTCTCGAGAGCGGCGCTAAAGATTGCCGCCCAAAGTGCCCGAAACTGTTTAAAATTCAGTTTCAGTTCATTTCGCAGACCGGCGCTCAGATCGATGGACGCGTCCGTTTGAACGGCAGGATCGCTGGAGGTGGCCTGCATGTTAGGCAGATACTGCGTGAACTTTGTGTTCGCGTGATGCGCGTCCTGAAGCGAGACCATCTGCGGAGAGCCCCCAATCTTCGGCTGCAGCGCGACTTTGGCGTTCTGGATCCGGTCGAAATCCACAACAGGCCTCCCATACACGCGAAAGGTCGCCTGCGTCCTCTCTACCGACACGGGCCCTGCCGGTAGCGTGAACTGGAGTAACGAAACTGCCGGAGCCCCTGCCGGTCCTTTTGCGAGCTCAAACTTGTCCGGAAGGTAAAAGACCCGGTTGCGCTCCTGGTTGTCTTGATAATAGTTGTACGCCCTGTTTGCCCAATTGATCTGCCACCGAATGTAGCCGGGAAGCGGAGGCGCCGGAACCTGCGCGCGGTAGATACAATTGAGCACCATGTACTGGTTCGCATAGTCTGCATCAGCCTGCTGCGCCATCATATAGAACGTCGACGCTGAGTCGAAGGGAATCCCGGCAAACGTGTCGAGCAGTCCCTTTCGGATAATCGCATCCGGCCAGTTGCTTTCGACAAACGCCTGGGTCAGCGGCACGGCAATGGTCGCCGTTTGCGTCACCTCGATGGCGACGTTGGGGTTGGCGTCAAACAGTGCTGCGCGCGCCATCTTCAGTTCGTTGCCGCCCAATTTGGTCCGCAGCCGCCATATGTTGCCACCTTCACCGGCGGCGTTCAGAGGGATCCGGCTTCCCGCACCGCTGGCGTTCAAGACCAGACAGAACGACGTGCCCATCAGAACCGCGTGGGCGCTTCCGGCCTGTCCGGCGATCGGAGGCGGGGCAACCGACTCCAAATAGAACGTGAGCGTCCCATCCTCCGCCGCGCTGGGCATGAACACCTGGGTTCCTCCGGCAGCTTGGGCTGCCGAACGATAGACCGGTAGGAACCACCTTTCCCCCGCGGCGTTGCTCATCAGCGCCTCGGCGGAAAATGAAGTTGTCAAGTTGATCAGCGCGCTGCCAAGTTCGCTCTTCCGGGCGCGGCTTTGTTTGATAGTTATCTCTGGTTTCGACATGTGCAATCCCTATTGGCCCTCGTCCGGCCGCAACGGCGGCGGGCTTACCGATATCTGCAGTCCAGCCAGGGGCACCTCGCCCGCCACAAACGAGATCATGTTGTGATACGTCGAACGGAAGAACCGGTCGGCCACCGGTTCGGTCAGCGACGCATAACCTCCCAGCGTCCAGCCTCTTGTCCGGGTGGCCAATAGAACCTGCCGCCGGACGAGCCCGTCTCCACCGGCAAGGTCGGCGGCAAATGCAATAATCGAGAAGACCGGCTCTCGACAGGGCGGAAGAACAGAGTAACTGAAACCGTATTGAGCGTCGGGAAGCGCGTCCGCGCCGCTTGATTCGCCCCTGAAATCGAACGACCGCATCAGTCCCACCAGTTCGTCCTTCCTCTCTTCCAACCCCACATGCGCCAGTAGCCTATCCAGGTCGCTTAATTTCAGCCGCGGCGCAGGCAATTCGAAATAGAATTCGCACCGATCCGAACCCGGGGACATTCCAATCAGCACCAGCCGCGCAGGCGCGCCGGAAAAAACCGGCGCGCCGTCCAGATACTCCGCAACTAGTTCGGATGCGGCCCGGCTCGCTTCCGGCGGGGTTTCGGCATAGATTTTGAAGGACGTCCCGGCGTCTTTCTTTCTATGGCGAACTCCCAGCCACGCTCCCCACTTAAGGCTCGCACCCTTCTGGACTTGACCGAATCTCCTGACGATCTCCCGATGCCGGCCCTCCGAACCGAACTCGTCGAGCAGTGAATCAATGCGGCCCAGACGCGTTTCCGGAGGCGCCTCCGGCCCGCCCACTTCCACCGTGTACCGAAGGTCGCCGGTGAACGTGGCGAAGGAGAACTCGAGCGGCGCGCCCGTACCGTTCAGCAGTCCGCCAGCCCAAGCCATTTGCTCGCCGGAACTTGCCAGCGCATCCCGCATTATCACCGCCGTGCTCCGGACGAACTCCCGGCCAATCACGGGGTCGAGCTCTTCCACCACTGAGATAGAGCGCTCGAACCCGCTCCGTTGCAACATTCCGCGCGTATAGCAAGGCATCGCATCACGCCCGTTCACTGCATCAGGCGGAGGACTTCACATCATGGTTCTTCCCGCCCGTCACTTTAATCGTGAAAGGTTCGCCGTCACTCGGATCAACTTCACACTCCGCCTTCAGGCTGCTCAGCGGCTTGATCTCCTTCATCGTGGGTATGATTCGCATTTCCCTTTTCTTATCTTTCTCGAGCGTGAACGGGTCTTCCCATACAAAATCGCCGTCTTTGTACATCACGTTCATTTCCACGCTGTCATCCTTGAATTTAGCCGTGAAGTACACCGGCACGTGGCCCGCAAACCTGTCGTGGACCGCCACCTGATTGTCTTCTACGAGCTCGGGCCCGTAGCTATAAATCGTCTTGTTGTTCTTCCGGAGCTCGACTTTGCATTGAACCGGCTCAGACTTGAATTTGATATCACTTCGGATCTTGAGCGTAGTCTCCTCAACCTTGTCTCGCTGGAGGACCACCCTTTTCTCGCCGGTCCATTTCTTGCTGCTCAGTGTGACCACCGCCTGGTTAGCGTCTTCCCATACGAAATCGTCGCTCAACCGGATATCGAGCGAGAGGAGTTCGACCACGGACTCCGGCATGGCGGTAATCAAACCCTTATCGGTCTTCCCGGTGGTTGAATAGTTGAAAGTCGCTCCCTCCCACCCTCCCGGGTTGAACACGTAGTCGACACTGTACTCAACGTCCGCCGAACCACGCGCATCGTACTGGAAGGGAAATGGATTCGGTCCCTGGGCTGTCCCGCCTTTCACTGTGAGGATATGCGTGCTCTGCTTGTTCTTTGGCGCCCCGGCAGGATAACTGGCCTTCACATTGATGGTCTTGAGCCCGAGTCCCTCCCAAGCGGCTTCTTCGGGGAGGGACACCGTCACGTTGTAGGCGAGACCGAAGGGATTCTGCGACCGGTTGACCTCCGTCACGTACGCTTCCGGATTTACTAAGCCTTCGAGCACCAAAGCCTGCGGCAGAGCCGGGTAGGAGTGCGCCTTCATTTCGGAATACTCGAAATTGATTTTGTTCTCCTGTTCGCCTTTGTAATAGGCGGCCCTTACCTTAACCTTCGGTATGGGTATAGCCGCCTTCGCCGCGGTTGCTAATGCTTTCACGGTATGAGCCGCGGTTTCGGACTTCGGCGTGTCAGCCTTCGGGGTGTCAGTTTTGGGCGTCTCGCTCTTCGGGGTGTCGGTCTTGGGAGTGTCCGTCTTCGGGGCGTCAGCCTCCGGCGTCTCACTTTTTCCCGCTTCGGCCTTTTCTACCTCCTCCTTCTTGCCGTCCTCCTTCGGGTCGTCCTCGTCCTTCTTATCGTCGTCGTCCTCTTCCTCCTCGTCCTCGGCTTCTCCTTCCGCCGCGAGCTCCGTGTCCTTGGCATTCCGCACTGCCGCGTCAGCTTCCGGCGAGTCGGTAAGCTTGCTCCAGTCGCTAACCCCTCCTGAGAGGCTCACTTCAAAAAAGTTATCCAATATATAGTCCAGAAGAAGCTGTTTCGCCCATTTCAGACCTTCTTCCTCCTCGCCCGAAAAGTTCTTCACCGTGATCTTCAGATCGGTGTTCGACATAATTTTTTCCCACTTCGCCTGAATTCCCACTTCGAGGATCAATGCCTCGAGCTGAATTTCCGCGCCGACACCTATCTCGAAGCTTTCGATTGTCTTCTTGAGGCTGCCCTCCACCGTGAACTCCACCGACGGCCGCATGGCGAGGTATTCCAGGCGATAGACTGCGGCGACGCTGTTGGAGCCAAACGCCGTCTGCTCCGGATCGGGGACAATGGCCTCTTTCATTGCCGCAGCAAGCTTGCCTTCCTTCGTGAATTTAACCGCACAGACCGCCGCGTTGTCCCCGACCAGCGACGGGGAGCCCGCCGACCACACCAGTTGCTCTTTGCTCTGATAAAGGACCGAGGATTCTGCCTTCAGCGTCTTCGAAGCCTTCTGCGCCATCGGACCCAGCACTGAGAAGTTGACGTTCCCGCTGTGGTACGTGACGGTGGACAAATTAATCTCGTTGGAGCTCAGGCGCGTGTATTTGGCGATCTGCCGGCGGATTTCTTTCTTCGTGTCCTCGCTAACCGCCGTGTTGACCTCAAAGTTAAAGAAGCCGGTTCCATCCGGATCGGTGCTCCCTTCGGTATACCAAAGGTACGAAAGCACCTTCTTCCCGTTGCGCTCCGCTAGTTTGATCGTGCCCGGAACGTACCACCACTGTGTATCCGACTCATGGTCGGGATAAACGTCTACGCCTTCCACAGTGAACTTACCCACCAATTTGCCGTTGAAATCTCTATTTCCCTTGTAAATCATCGTGACCTCCTCATAATCTTCTTTCGAGTTTGTTTACTGCCGCCTCTTACTCCGGCGCGGTAATCTCGACCACTCGCTCCGTCGCCTCCAGCCCCGGAACGCGAGGTGACTCGCCACTTCGTGCGCGGAATGCCGTCTCGTAAGAGAGCTTGCGGCCATTGTCCGCCCGCCAGAAAGTAAGTTTCTTGGCTCCTTCTGCTGGCTTCAGTACGAAAGATAACTCTCCATTCTTCAAGAGTGAATTAGCAGGGAGGTTGACGCGGACCCTTATCTCGGTATACCGCGCCCAGTTGAAATCCTTGCTGGCCTGAAAAGTGAAACTTTGCTGCCGGAATGGATTTAGGAAGATGGTCTTTCCCGACGGCAATAACCTCTCTAAGTGGAACGTAGCGCTGCTGCTTCGAATCTTACATGTTGCCTTGAATTCAACGTCGTCCAGGCTTACTCGCTGCCTGGCAAACGCTGCAATTTGCCCGCAGGGTTTGCTGCCGGTCAGTTGGAGTGAGTCTGGCTGGAACGTCAGTGCCTTGTGGAGCGCCGGCTCCAGTTGCACCTGTGTCAGCAATTCCCATGGAAAATCCTTCTCGGCGCTGACTGAATAGCTCCGGTAAGTGAAAAAGGCTTCCGGCACAATATCGAGAAAAGCCTGATCGCGCTTGATCTCGAAGGAACCAGTAGCCAACTTATCGCCTCCGAGGTCGCTTCCGAGGTGCAAATTGCAGCGATATTGATACTTGTGGGGCTTACGGGGATGGTGAACGAGCTCAATCGCCCACTCCTGTCGATTGTCATTACTAAAAGTATGGGTGAGAGAAGGGTTGTGGTCGATAACAACGGTTACGGCCTTCAGCGGGTTCCCGTCGAAACTCCGATCGCACCGCACCGTGAGTTTTTGTATGAACAAATCGGCCGTCGGAAGCGTGACGAAACCCCGGCGCTTATAGGCGTCGGCGAATCCGCCCAGGGCGCCTTGGATATACGCGCTGCGGGCAACGGCGCCGCTGATTCTCATGTCGCAGTCGAGCCGGCGGCTGATGTTCTGAATGTCCTTCACAGTATTGCAGCCAAACCCGATGAGCCAGGAGCCTTCCCCTCCTTCGGGTGGTTCGGCGAACCGCGGCAGGGGCGTCAAGAGACTCTGCAGGCTTTGCAGAAATGCGCGGCGAAATCCTTCGGGCGGACTTTCGCCGGTCTGGTTCACAGAGGTCACCTTGATGACGGAATTCGTTTGCAGTTCCTGGAACGTCGATTCACTTTCGAAGCTGAAGAAGAGGAAGTTCAACTCACACTTTGTCTGGACCCACTCACGAAACTTGCTTTCATTGAACTCGATACTGAATTCGTATGCCCGCCGGAAGGCCTCGTAAGACAGCTTGTACACCACCGACACGGGCTCCCCGGCTAAGCTGTTCTTCAGGATAAGGAATTGGTTCGTAGTGAGTGGCACACTCACCACGGCAGAATTGCGGCCCATCAGAGAGGGGGTGCCGAACACCGGGTCGCCACCTCTTATTGCCACGGCGACCGTCCCCGAGGTCCAAGGGATCGGCTTCAACTCCGCCCCGGGACTCAATTTGCGCAGTTGTTCGCTCATCTCATTCAGCCGGTCATCGGGGGGCTCAAGATCGACCACAAAAGACAACATCCCCACTGGACCCGTATTCGGTACAGGCTGATATACGACCTGCGTGAACTGATACTCACCTGCATGCCGGGCGACGACCGGCCTCGTTGAGGAATAATAATACGTGTTCGTTTCGAAGGCATCCCTGTAAACAAGGACCCCTTCGACGTTCTGTAGCTCTATTTTCTTGTCGTCCGCAAGCATGCCGGTAACTGCTAAAACGTCGAAAGCCCGTCCTTTTCTACGGTCACTATATTGCTCATCTGGACGTCTTTGATATCGCCGCCACCCAGGTCCTTCAAATCTATTGGCTTTCCGTCGGCCAAGGTTACCCTTGCCTTTGTGACCTTGAATTCCGAAGGAGCGTCGGCGTAGCCGGGAACCGTCCAGTTAAGTTTCTTGGCATTGTCGTCCAGTGTGACGGTGTTAGTGAAGACCCGTTTCGGGCCAGCGGCGCTCGTCATCGTGTACTCAACCCTCAGCTGCGCCCTCTTGACACCGTCGCCAAGTTCGAGAGTGATGATGTTCGTTCTATCGCCGGCCAGATTTTTCAGCGTGATCTCCGCCCCGCCCACTTTGTTAAGCGCGATCTCTACCGGATCTCCCACAATTGGAGGGCCTGCCGACAGATTCAGGGTCAAGTTGTATTTCAGCTTCTTGTCCATCTTCTCGCCAAAGGCCTTCACGACAGAAACTTCAGGGGCATTTTCGCCTGTTTTCTTGACCAGCGTTACCGCCTTTTTCCAGTCGCCGTATTCCAATTCAACTTTCGCATTGCTAATAACATCCCAAGGAAGATCGGCGCCGTTGAGCTTCACGCTGAGGACGCCGAGGTCGACTCCGTTGAGGTCGAGGTAATTGTCAGCGTCATCCACCGTGACGGCAGGCGACTCGTACGAAGGAGTCCCGTCGGTATAGGCGACCAGGTACTTGTATTGGAGGGTTCTTTTCGCCTTAACGTAGAACGTTCCGGTGAGCGTTTTCGATTCAAACGCAGCAGACGTGTTAGTTCCAGCGGGAGGAACGTATTCCAGCGTACTGACCTGTTTGCTGCCGTCCTGGGCCTTCATGCTCAGCTTTTCATTGCAGTACAAGAGTTTCGTGACGACGAATCGCTCCACACCTTTGGCCTTGAGGTTGGCGGCGGTGGGCGGCGCCACAGTCAAATCGACATTGAAATCGGGCGTGTCGTTGAGATTGATCAACCGGAAAAACTTCTCGATATTGCTTTTCGCGATGCCGTCGATCTTTGGAAGCTGTCCTTGCGGGTGTTTCGGTATGCTGACCGCCTGCGTAAGCTTATACGTGCGGGACATGTCTTTTAAGGTTTCGATCTTTTGGGCGTCTTTCGGGTTAAGATTTTCCAGTTTCACCTCTGGCATCTGCGATTTGACCATGCTTTCCAGTTGTTCGTTGGCCCAGTCGGTCAACAACTTCTTGATCGTCGTCGTCTCTTTCTCCTTGTCGCCAGAAGACGGCGCCGGTTTGCCAGCCTCCGGTACCGGCAATTCGATCTCGATAGCGTCTTTGGCTATATCGTCGTAACTCTTGCCGGTGGCTTGCGTGTACTTGATCCCCCATGCCCCTTGCTTAACCTCCATATTCAACTTCGCCGTCACCTTTTTATTGAGTGTCACTTTTGCGGTAGCATCCCTCAGTTGGCCGTCGAAGTCGATGTTGTAAGTGACCGCAATAACGCTCGCTCCGCCTTTTTGTTCGTCATTTCCATCGACAGCCTCGGTGAATTTCCACCCGCCAAGGCCGTGCCAGAAAAGATTCACGCCAAGCTTCTTGAGATTGAAAGTGACCACGGCGGCATTACTGTTGGAAAGAGATGGCGTGATGGTGACCCTTCCTGTGGATACTACCGGTGTTTGCCCTTCGCCCCGTGCGGCCGATTGGTAGGCGCCTTCATTTTCAAATGCCTGAACGATTACACTGCCCGACCTGAAATCGATTGGCTTGATGGCGGGCGGCTTGGCTGGATCTCTCTTCAGGGCCTTGCAGATCGCTGCTTTCACGTCGTCACGCGACATGTCGGGCAGCGGAAGCACTACCGTCATAGTGCAAATGCCACCGGACTCTTGATTCGATCCGAAATACCAGGTGAGATTGAAGCTGGGGTCCCCGTCGGGCTCGGCGCGAAAAGCGGGGAATTCCGCCAGCGCGTAGTAAATGTCCTTTTCGGGGTCGCTGTCGGGATACAGGATGTAGTTGTTCGATTTGCCGAAGTCGCCAGGAACGTTCGTGACCGTGGTGGCTGGAGAGATTTTGAGCATCGGTTGTTCTCCTTTTCTTCTTGGCTTTTCAACTCAAGTCGTTTGGGATTTCTATCGCTTGGGCTCCGGGATGGCGACGCCTGCATCGGTTATCAGCCGCCCGCTTCCGTGTTGCGCGAACCAGTTACCCGGGTCGGCACTGCGGGTAATGCGAAATGTCACATCCTCCGATTCCGAAGCTTTCTTCTTGATGGCGAATGAAGACATGTAGGTGGCGTTCTCGCCCATTTCCACAATCTTGTCGCGCAGCATCTCCGCCGCGCTGTTCAGCAGTATTGTTTCAACCTTTCGCAAGGCTGCCCCGGAGACGTTGGGAGTCCCCGCGCGAGCCATCTTAAGTTTGCCCGTAGCGAGGGCGCGGTCAATCCCCGCCGCGCAGGCAGCCAGATCCGGTGGAGGCGGCGGAGCGGGATCCTTCTTCCTGCTGAACAAGCCGCCAGACTTTTCCGGTTTCTTGGGCGCAAGGAGCTTCACTTCGTCCGCCAATTCGCCGCTCATCTCGATGGTGGCCGTCTCGGTCAATTCGAGGGTTCCCTCGAACGTCAGGCTCAAACAACCGGACTGTCCCCGCAAAGCGTTGAGCGCCGCCGCCTTTTCGGCGGATGTAAGTGTCTCGCTGAAAACCACACGATACGAGCCGGACCCCGATGTTGGGTTGGGGCCGAAGGTATGCGAAACTCCGTTCCCACCGGTGACGGTTAGCGACGCCGTCGTGTCCGAAAGCTCCGCAATGCTCAGGGTGACGTCCGGCGCGTCGGGATACCGCTTGCGGATTTCCTGCTCGGCGGCCTCGACCGCTTCCGGCGTCGCCGACCAGACAGCCTGAATCGAAAGCACCGCGGCCAGCGGGCTGATCATCAGACTCGCCGTAACGTCGCCGTCCCTAAGTTCCACCGCCGGAGTCCCAGGGATATATGCAAAGGCCTCTTCGTCCGCGGAGCCATAGCGGAAACAATAAAGATCGCCGGCGTAAAAACCTTCAGGCAAGTTCTCCATAACCAGGCCTCCCTAGGTGGGTTCCTTCTCAATCCGAATTGCCTCGCACTGAAATAATCAAGGGCTGCCCGGGTAAGCGATAGTCCGACCATTCCGTATCCGGCCGGCCTTCTTCAGGTGACCGTCGAAAGCGGTAACGATGCTTGAAAAGTTTGGTCGAATAGTAGTTGTACTGCCCTGAGGGGCGATCTGCCAAGAACCGCAATACGGTCGGATCCTCCGTTCCGCACTCGGGAGCAAACTCAAAATCTGCCGTTTGGATGCCATCGTGGAACTGAACTGTAACCGGAGTGTACTGCGGACCGTATTCGTGGAAGTCGGGCAGATCCAGGCTCAAGGACTGGCAGGGCAATTCCAGCGTCAGAGTGCTGCCGGCGCGCTCCGGATCGCGTGCGGTTACGATGAGGCGCGCCTCCTGGCTGCCGGAGAACAGTAGGAAGCTTGCGGACGGTTCACGTTGAGTAAGTGTATCCGCCAGTTCTTCCCCGGGGGCGCCTTGCGTAATCAGCACGGAGATATTCGCTTGGCTCAGCAACTCTGGGGTGGCGCGAACGGTGATGTAAGTTGCAGGCAGCCGTTCCGCGCCAATGTAAAGGTAATCGCCGCTGCAATCAAACCATGGCACCGGCATCTCGACCCCCGCCTCGGAAACCGCGGTGACGCGGGCTCTGTAGGTCTTCGCTTTGCTCGTTTTGAACTTCAGTTCGACTGGAGTTGTTCTCCCGGAGGAAGGATAGAGCGTCACCGATTCGGTTTGAGTCTGGCCGGAACGCGAAAGATCCTTCCCCACACACAGTGTTAGGGTGATTTCATCGCAGTTCCGAATCACCGGAGGAAGATTCGACGCGACGAGAACGCGTTCCGTCCTGAGATCGTCGGGGAGTGGCGGCACATTCGTCACACTGGTGACACGGTCACGGTCTCCGTACTTTATGATGGGCGTAAAAGGGTCGAAGTCCAGAAACACAGGAACGCCTGTCATTAAGGGCGTTCGGAGGTCCCACGCGGTGAGCTCGGGCGTAACGCCCGCCGGCGCTGGATTCAACGCGATATGGGGGCCATCGGAGATTCGCGGGCAGGGCGAGGACCGACCGAGAAAATGCCGCACGCGGCCAGCCAGCGCCAAGCCGAGACTCCGTCCATAAGAACCGCGATCCCCACCTTCGAAAGTCAGTAACCCAGGATGCGACTCTTCAAAGAACGTCACCATTCGCCGGAAAGGTATGCTACGGCCGCCCGGGTTTAGGGATTGGAGCGATTCCTGAAGCTTGGCCGGATTGAACATCACCGTGGACTCAATTCGGGGCAGAAATGCAGCCATCTCGCATTCCACCGCGGTTCGGGCGATCACCAGCGATCCGCCGGCGAGGGCGCCGTAGATCAGCCGGCCCGTTTTCGGTGAGATCCGCCCATGAATGCTCGCGTGCTGGACATCTTCCCACGCAAAAGGCCCCGTTTCATAAACGTCGTCACATTCGAGATGCCAGAACGTTCCGGTTGTGAAGGTTGCCGGCATTAGCGCGGCGCCAGCTCTCCCCTCTGTCAAAAGACGGTACGCTTCGAGCGTGTCCCCCTCCCGCGTTAGGCCCATCTGAATCGTGGCGTAGAGGCTTTCTTCCAGACTGCCGTCCGAAAAAAATTCCAGAAAAAAGTCGGGAGACCGGCCGGCCCTCTGGGCGAGTCTGACCACCCGTGGAACAACAAAAAACAAATTCGCATCACCGTAAGCGGGAAGCAGAGTGAAGTCTTCCGTCCCGAAGGAATTCTGCCAATCGGGCATGGCGTCGGTGGCCAGCAAGCCTATGGATCCGCTCACTTGCCGTACCCTTCCTTATCGTGAACGAGGTCAAATTTCACCGCAGACACCTGCCCGCTGAGATCGGCTGAACGTGGCACTCACCGGGCGATCTCAGTGCCTGAGCTATTACTTAAACAACTCCCACTCCGCGAAGGCCTTGTTGAACGCCCGGAGGACGTTGTCGGTTCCCGCCGTCTTAGGGCAGTAAACATCCACGTTCTTCTTCATGGAATTGAATTGCGCTGTAATATTCTCTTTCTGATCGCGGTTTGGATTCGGGTTTTGGCCGAGAATTGAACTGACCTGCTGGGCTGAGCCCTTGACTTTGTCAAAAGCTTGTTCGTGAAGGGTCTTTCGGCTTGATGCTGGGCCTCCATGAACACTCTTATAGCGAGCGGCGGCAATGATGTTCAACTGGGCAATTATCGTGTTGACGTTCCCCACTTGGACCATCCTCCTATGCTGAACTTCTGATAAGTTGTTCAACGGCAATGGTATTGCTCAAGTCTCTCTTTCGCGGTTGTCACTTCCGCGCCAGTTTCACCAAATTATTGGGACCACGGAGGACCGCAGACACTGAGGATAAAAACAAAGCCCTCTCCTCCGTGTCTCTGCGGTTAGAGCTAGGCATCGACCCTTCTCAGGCAGGACTGCCACGATCCACTTCTCGAAGGGCCCCTGTCGTCTTCAGTGGCTTACGCCTCGGCAGTAAACTTAATTGTGTGCTCTCCCTTAATTCCAGTAATTTTGAAATTCCCCGCCCAGGGACGTCCAGCCGCCGTCGCCGTGACACGGCACTTTTTTTGCAGATAGTCTAGCTTGCCTTTGGGCGTGATTCCGGTTGCCCACTGGGCGTTTTGCACCGTCAAGTTAGCTGCGGGCGGAGGCGCAAGCTCTCCCTCCGCTGCAGTCGCAACCTGCGTTTTTCCGACGGATATGCTTACGTTGGTGATTGTTGCCATGTCATCCTCCTGAATCGTACTCTCCAGAAACTCCGCCTAATTTGCCGGGAACTGCATAAGTTGAAATCCGAACTTGGCTGCTTTCCTCCTGAGGGAGTTGATCTGTCGCTGGCGGTAGCGTGCCTCGTAAAACATTGCCCCTCGGTCGACGAACGGCATGCCGTAGCGGAGCATGCGATAGACGAGCCGAGCCAGTTTGGCTGCCATGGCCTTAACCGCGACGGGAGCCTCGAGCCTTGCCCTCAGTCGCCGGAACTGAGCGCCCAAGTAGGCATCACTTTCGCGTAGGGTGCTGGCCGCCATCCTGAAGGCTACGGTCAGCCGGCTGTTCGTTCGCAATCGCCCTTTCCCAATAATCTTATCACCGCTGATTGCGCAAAAATTTCCGCTTTGTGTTCCCGCCCTGGCAATTTCCTGCTAGAATTAGCTTCCCTCGCCGTTTTTGAAGGCTAAGTTGCCCGAAAAAGTTCCGGTTCTACCTATTTTTCGGAAGTTCCGAAGCCTGCCGTCCCCCGAAACAGGAGAGCATAAGAATCCGGGGGAGGCCGTAGACCAGTCAATGCTCAGCTCCGGAAGCTTAAATGACAGGCCTCCAAGAATGGCAATGATTGTGGCTGTCGAAACGTGTTTTCCACCCGAGTTCCAAGACCGTAGAATCAGTAGCGTGGATTCTCCTTCCCCGGATTCTTATGCTCTCCTATTTTAAACTGGACAGAATTACCGGGGCGGCACCTACAATCTGAAATGCCCGTCTTGCAACTGGAAGAAAAGTGCGCCCTGCAGCAGCAGAGGAGATAACCAACAACGCAGTTTGGGGCGCTTGGGCGGAAAACCAAACTTATGCCGGGCCACGGGTCAGTTGCAATTCCAACTGCAACACGGCCAGCACACCCACCCGGAACAGCACCAACCGCAGTTCAAAGAGCAGCATTCTCCGTTCGCGACGCCGACGCAATAGCCGAGGCACACCCCGCAAATACCAATTGCGATTGCGCAAGAATATGGGTCAGGTGCGTCTTCACAGAACGCTTCGAAGGCTGAAATACACAACTCTGGACAAACGTGGCTCTCCATGCAACTGCTAAAGACACTGTCCCAACAACTTCCGAGGGGCCTGACAACGCTCGCACGCTCGGCCCCCGCAAAGGCCCGCCGGGGGTGGGGGAATATCCCTCCGTACAGGAACCTTTCGTCGATAAATCTGGGCAGGTTCATAACGTTAGTCCTCTCCTCTTGCCGCATGGTTCAAAGGTCATAGTAGGGTGTCAGCTTGCTAACCATGAACGGAAACAGCTCGGTGACGTCAACTCGCGCGAAATACTTTTCGCTCACGTCGGTCTGACGATGCGTGAAGGTAAAGATCGCTTCGACGATTTTTCGAGCTCCACTAAGCGGCGACGGTTTGACTTCGACCGCCGACAGCGACGCATTCTGGGCATGGCGCTCGGCGGCCAAAGCGTAAACTCGTGGGTAGCGCAGCACGAGGTAGTTCAACGCCCTGTGTTCGTCCGTCGCGCCCGTGTTGTCCGCCATCTGGAGGATCTTCCTGAACAGCTCTTCGGCTGTTGGCCGGAAGTGCTCGGCGCTCACTCCCTCCGGCCTCGGGATCGAATCGATGAAAGCACCAATTTCAAAGGTGTAGAGTTGCTCGAACATGACGATCGGGACCGTAAGACCGCCGCAGTAACCCAGCGGAGCGGCTGGCCCTCTTAGGCCGATCACGGCATCGAGGTCCGCCAAGTGTGGCATTGGCCGGACCGCCTCCACCAACAGGTGGAGATCACTCGGGTCGTGCGGAGCCAACAGGTAGGTCTCAACACCCCCGATCATTAGCACCCAGCACAACTGACGGGCCAGGTAGCGATTCTGCTCCTGCGTCAGTGCGGTGTGGAGCGCCTGACGGTCGGTCAGCCCGGCGGTCTCCGCACGTCCTATCGCCTGAACGAATTCCTTCTCGACCGATAAGCGCGGGAAGCGCGGTTCGATCCTTCCGATCGCGTAAAGGTACGAGGGTGTTACCGTTGATGTCGCAGCTCCGCAGGTCGGGCACGATTGCATTCCACTTTGGTCAGGTAGCGCGGGCGAGGCTGTTTGCATCGCCAAAGAATGAGTTCCCGTAGGCGACTGCGCCGATGGGCTGTCAGCCGACTCTTTCATGTGAATCTCCTCCCTTCTGAGCAGAAGCCGCGTTTGCCGCCATCCAGATTACCTGGTGAAGACCATGAAGCGGTTGAGCATACTCGCGCGCCGCTCACAACCGCCGCACGGCTTGATCCCAATCGCATACGTAATCTGCTTGATGACATCGCCCAGACCGATCTCCTCGTCCTTAACAAATCCGGGGAGGCGTATTTGACGGGGCTCATCTACCTTCAGTTTCGTCTTTGTATCGTTCATTGCATGCCCCCGCATGTCCACCGATGGCGCTTAAGTTATCACTGCAGGTGTGCTACGGTCAACTCCTTTCGCCTGTTGGTACAGTCTATTCACATCGTATCCCCCGTGTGGGGTTGAAATGCCTCAATTCTCGCAGAAGGAAAGAGATGGCGGCCTTGGTGGGGGGGCCAAGGCCGCCACGCCGATTTTGAATTGTAAAATGGCCGGATGATGAGCGCTCCGGTCCCTTACTTCGATGTGATTCGTAACATGCCCAACCCTTTTGATTACCGTCTTCGCCCGGTCACTCATGCCCATCTACACGGCATTAAGGCCGCCGCCCGTGCTTTCTCCACCACCGTTCCGACGGTGCGCAAGTGGCTCAGACGCTATCGATCCCAAGGCCTCAAAGGCCTGCAGGAATGCTCCCGGGCTCCACTCTGGCCTAGCGGCCACAATGCTGCAGATTCTTACGCTAAGCGCTAACCATTTTATTTGCAACGCGCGTTTCTAGGGCTCATTTCGCCAAAAAGCGAAGAAAGAGCGAACAGAAGCCCTCAAAACATTGCGTGTAATATGCTAGAGTAAAAAATTGCTTGCTTGTGGCCGCTACCCGATCCTGTGCCGCGCGACAATAGCGGTGAGGTGCATGTCGCGTCCGTGCGGCAGTCAGAAATCCATCGCCGGCTGCTATGTCAAGCGGCAGGACCGATGCTCTGCTAACGCAGCAGGGAGATCGAGGCTTGAGTTTTGAGGTAGAGTGAAGTTGACGCCAGGCCGCTCGGCCCCATGCGCTCGCTCCACTACTTCCTGCCACTCATCGAGGAACTGCTCGCTCAGCCCGTCCCAAAATCCTACGTGGACTATCTGCGGAGCAAAGGCACTTCTCGCACTCGCAGCAGTGATAAGGCACAAGCCTCCTGTTAATCCATGCCCCCAAGCCGACTCCGTTCAAATTTCTATGTTTTTACATGCGCGCCGACACCTAGGTCCATTCCATCAAGGAAAATGAAGCGGGAGGGTCAGCAGAGCTCTCGCGCCGCGGGCGTTGGCGCGATTTTCGAGCGTCAGCGTGCCACCGTGGGCTTCGGCGATCTGCTAGCACAGGACGAGCCCGATGCCCGCGCCTTGTGGCTTGGTGGTGAAAAACGGGACAAATAAGTTGGAGGGATTCGAGATTCCCGGACCGCTGTCTTCTACCCAAAGCTCAAACCGGACTCTGTTCTTGGCCCAGCCGAGCGTTACCTCGCCTCTCGTCTCGAGCGACGCATCCACAGCGTTGCGGATCAGGTTGATCAGAAGTTGTTCGAGTTGGTCGGCATCCGCAGACAAGGTGATTTCCGGTCCGGGCACAACCTTGACCGCCATGCGAGTCTCCATCGCCGTTGCCTGTCGCACCCAGGCGCTCACTTCGAGTGGCATTGGATTGGGCTTGGGAAACTTCGCCAGCCGGGCATAGGCGCCTGTGAGTCGTCCCAGCGCGTCCGCCCGCTCGCCAATCACGCGGAGGCCGCGCTCCACATCCTGTTCCCAATCGGACGGACGTGGATTGCGGCGCAAAAGGCTTTCCAGGCTTCCGGCCATAGATTTGATCGGTGCAAGCGAGTTGTTAATCTCATGGCCCAGCACTCGCACCAGCCGCTGCCAGGCTTTGAGCTCTTCTTCGCGCAGCGCGCGCCGGACGTCGGCGATCACCAGCAATTGCATGGGAAGTCCGCTCTGGCGGAAGCGAGTAAGGCTCACCGCCCAGCGTCCGCTGGGATCGGGCGCGCCAGGAAATGCCAATGTAAGGATGCGCTCCGCCCGGCCCGACTCGGTTTGCAGGTATGGCTGCAAGCCAAGCTCAGCGGCCGCGGCGCCGACCAGTCGTTCCCTCGGCTTGGCCAACAGCCGTTCCCCGGCGTGGTTCACAAATCTCACTCGCTCTTCGGCGTCGAATGCGAAGACGACGACGTCAACCTCTTCCATCATCTTTTGAAGCAGCGCCGCCGCTTCGAGCGCGCCCAGGCGCTGTTCCCGCAGCATATCCATCAATGCGTTTGCCTCTCGCATCAGCTCCGCCAAAGCATCCTCCCCGCCCGCACGGCGAACGCGAAATGAATAGTCTCCCTCTCGCAAGGCGGCTATCAGGTTGGAAAGCGTTTGCAAAGGTCTTTCGATGCGGCTTCGCAACGAAAGGCACGTCACCAGCCAGAAGACGACCAGTATAGAAGCCAGCGTCCACCGAGCCTGTGGACTGTAGTTGCCGGTCCAAAGAAGGAAAACAGTTACCAACACTGCCGGCAAGCCCCCAACCAAGGCCAGAAGTACAATTCTGCCTGTAAATGTAGGCCGGCCTCTGCGCCGCCTTGTGATTGCCATGGCAAGTTGCGATGCGATGCCCCGCGTGGTTATCCTGAGGACCGGAACGCGAGGAAGGATGTCCGCATTTGCCTCGTCTTCCAATTCCAAACTCAAAAATGCTTTGCGGAGGCCGCCCTGACCGAATTACGGTGATCCTTCGCTCCGCTCAGGATGACGACCACGGGCTTAGCCTGACACATCAACTTCTATTCGCCGCGTGCATGAATTTCATGCTTTTCCAGGCGGCGGTAGAGGGCGCTGCGGCTAAGTCCGAGAGCCTGAGCCGTTTGACTGATGTTGCCGTCGCATCGCTCAAGCGACTTCTGGATGAGCAGCTTTTCGGCCTCTTCCAAAGTTAAGCCATCGACACGGCCGCGAGCTTCCGATTGATCGCCCGACCCGAGCCCCAGGTCGGCTGCGCTCAGCTCCGGTCTTAGCGCCATCAATACCGCGCGCTCGACGGCGTGGTTGAGCTCGCGCACATTGCCAGCCCAAGCGCAGTCCTGGAGCGCTTGCTGGGCTGTCGAGTCGAATCCGGTAACGGTCTTGCGATAGCGTCCTCGAAATTCGCCGAGAAAAAGCTGCGCAAGCGGGATGATGTCCTCTGGGCGCTCGCGGAGCGGCGGTAAATGGATTTCGACCGTGTTGAGCCGAAAAAGAAGATCTTCGCGGAATCGTCCGGCAGCAACATGTTCGCGCAGATTCACGTTCGTGGTTGCTACGAGGCGCACATCCACACGGTAAACTTTCGACGACCCCACCCGCCGCACTTCACCAGTTTCAATCGTGCGCAGCAGCTTCGCTTGCTGGCTGACTGGAACGTTTGCAATCTCATCCAGAAACAGCGTCCCGCCGGACGCGAGTTCGAACTCGCCTGCACGGTCGGATTTGGCGTCAGTGAAAGCGCCTTTCATGTGTCCAAATAATTCGCTCTCGAAAACGCCTTCGGGAATACTTCCGGCATCCACGGTGACAAGAGGCCCGGCCGCGCGCTTCGAAAGCGCGTGCAGAGTGCGGGCGGTCACTTCCTTGCCCGTACCGTGCTCGCCTGTAATCAGGACGGCGGCGTCGGAGGGTGCGACTCGATGGATGATCTCGAGCACCCGACGCATGGCGGGCGAGTTCGCAATCATCGCGGGTGCTTCACCTTGTCGCAGGCGGCGATTTTCCGCTTCCAGGAGCTGCCCGGCTCGTAACGCGCGGGCGAGCGCCACCTGGCTGCGCAAGATAGCGAGCAGGCGCGTGTTGTCCCAAGGCTTCTGGACGAAGTCTCGCGCTCCGCGCCGCATCGCTTCGACGGCAAGATCCACGCTACCCCACGCCGTCATCACAACAACCGGCAGCGTGCTGTCCATCGCCTGGAGGCGCGCCAACAGGTCTAGGCCTTCCTCGCCCGAAGTTGTGTCCCGCGTGTAGTTCAGGTCCATGAGCGCGGCGTCAAACTCGCTGCCTCCCAGAGCCTTCATCAGCGCGGCGGGAGAGGCGACGGTTTCCACTTCAAAATTCTCGCCTTTGAGCAGCAGCCGGAGAGCTTCAAGAACTCCTGGCTGGTCATCGGCCACCAGGATGCGAGGCGGACTGGACGTGGCAGCTTTCATAGTGTCTCCGACGGCTATTCTAGGTAATCCAGCCATCCACACGCTGGATGATCTGGTTCCCATTCGCCGCCCAATTCTCATTGTGAGTCACTTGGACGATAGTCGTCCCTTCTTCGTTCAGCTTCTTGAAGAGGCCCATAATCTCCTTGCCCTGCGACGAGTGCAGGTTCTGTTGGTTCATCGGCAAGAATGAACTTCGGACTGGCGACACGGCGCGCGCGACGGCCACAAGTTGCTGTTGGCCTCCGGAAAGCTGGCTGGGGAAGAGATCCTTCTTGCCAACAATATGAAATCGATCCAAAGCGTCGGGAATCGACTTCAGTGGTACAACTGCGAGCTGCCGGGATTTCCTTTTGCCGGTGTTTTGTGTATCGTGGCTTTCCTGAAGGGTAACGACTGCCGATCCACTCTCGTCATCCATCGTTCACGGGTCCTCCCACGCTTCGCGGAATCAGCATTCCCGTGCGAGTTGAACCCGAATCAATCGGCTTAATCGGCGGCGCGCACAAGTAGATGCTAACTGGGGGTTTCGAACGGGCGGGAATGACGAGGAGCTTAGGCATAGTTTCCTCGCTTCCCGCATTTTTTCCTCACTGATTGATCAAAGTCAAGTTAAATTTTGATGACAACAATACACTGTGCCGGCCATAAATCCCGCTTATTGCTTTTGCTCCTGAACGCTCCCGCTCTGTGGGTCGGTTGCCGCCACACGCGTGGCTTCGCGGACGGCAACTTCAGCAAGCCAGCGGCTGGCGCTCACCCCCGCTCATGCAGCCGCAACTTCGATCAGCCTGCGTTCATCCTCGCTTACAATAACTTGCAGCCTCTCCGCGTTAAGGACTCGGCGGCGACGACGCGCTCGGCCGCTCGAAGCAAGCTCTCTCCGAGCCTTCATGCTAACTCCTTTGGTTTTGAGGATTTTGGTTTGACCGGCGAACGAGGGGAGTCCGTCAAGGCACTCTCAGGTGGGCACGTAACCCACTGAGAGTGTTATAGATATTGACTTAGTGATGTAACTAAGTGATTGGGGGGTTCACAAACTTCGGAAGATTCGAACTCAGGCCTCGCCGATGGGTACCTCGCTCAGCCGGGCATGCTGCCAGGCCCGCCGCCCTTTCCCGGTCACTTTGACGAAGACGCCTCGGCGTTTCGCGATCCTCTGCCGCCCGACCAAGCCCAGTCTTTCCATCTCCGTGATGACACGGCTCAATAACCCAAGGTCGATAGGATTGAGCTCATTGCGAATAAATCCGATCGAGACAGGATCGCCTCCCTGCCGCTCGATCACCTTGAGAATTCGCAGATGACGGAAGCGCAGGCCTTCGGCCCACGGGCGGGCCCGAAACCCGGCCAGTGCCAACTGCGCTTCGCGCAAAACCGCGCGTGTCGCAAAGCGGTTTGTGGTGATACCGAGCGCTCTCGAGGCGAGATCGACGTCCCGCTTCTCGTTCGCGCTGAGCGTGACTTGCAGAGTAGCGGCTAAAATTCCCCGAGCGCGCCGCTCAAGCCCTGCACCCGCAAAGGCCGAACCAACTCCCTGTTCCGCCCCCAATCTTTTGGCAATTGAGGTGCCAACTGAGCTTCGGCTCTCTGTTAAGGCGCGCGCCCGCAAACCCGCCAGCACCAGCTTTGCATCATGCAGTGCCGCCTCTGCCGCAAAACGGCTGGTGCTGATCTTTAGCGCAGCTGCGGCTTCATCGACATCGCGTTTTTCGTGCTCCCGGACTCGCAGCAGAAGCTCCGAGCTCAAGCCTTCCCGGGCACGCCGCCCGAGGCCGGCTCCTCCTGTCTTCCGGCGTTTCTCCCTCCGCTTGGTCATCGACTCGGGACAATACAACAACTCGCCCGAAACCCCAAAACTTCCGCCCGGGTTCCTTGACACTGTCCCGAAGTATAGCGCGATAATAACCGTGAGGTTGGCTATGGAATTTTGTCAATCGTGTGGCGCGCCGCTTGATGAGAACGAGTGTATTTGCTGTTGGGTGTGCCTGGACTACGGGTTCCAACCGGATCCCGGCCGGCCGCTCATTGATCCCCGCGAGGCGGAGGACACCGGAGATATACCCTCCTACGAAGAGGCCTGCGCGAACGTCGCCTGCGCGGGCTGCGGCCACAAGTACACTCTCCTGAGAGAGTTGCTGGCCCCCTGTCAAGGCTACACATGCGGTGAACACGGCCGTTGCACCCGCAATCCCGATTTCAATGCTTGTGACCTGATGCGGCTGGGAGACGTTATCGAGTTCATTCCGCTTCCCCAAACCAAGCTTAAGCCTGTCTTTTGGGGCTACCGCATTCGGCGCGCCACGCCGGAAGAGCGAGCCGTCGCTGACCGGAAACTCGCTCCGATTTTTGAAGCCTTCGAGCGAAAGCCCTACTAATGTGGCTGCGCCTCAGCGGGTTTGATGGGGCGGGGCTTCCTGGTTCTTGATTCTTTCGGAGGATCGGGAACCGTCCAGATTACCTAAGCCGGAAAGTCCGCCCTCGAACCCAGGCCGACGTACGGGGTCGTTGCCCGAGGGAGGAGGAGGTGAGGGGTGAGAAAGTTTTTCAAGTGGCTGCTCTCGGCGCTCTATGGGCTGGTCATGATCGAGGTCGTTATCATGATCAGCCCGTTTGCCTTCTACTGGTATTCGCTCTACGCCCCGACGCTCGATGTGCTGCATCGCTGGCGCGCCACCGCCTGGATGGAAGCGTTTTTCCTGCCGCATTCAGTGATCACCACAAGCCCCCTTTTGGAGTTCTTGCGCTGGAGGCTTGGAACGTATGCCTTGAGCGTGGGTGTTCTCGGTTTTCTATTATGCGCAGCGCAGGTTTACCTCGCCAAGCTTTTCCGCCCAGGCGTGGTGCGCTCCGCAATTTATTCGCGCATCCGCCATCCACAATATCTTTCGCTTGCGGTCGCGGCCTTCGGTCTGCTGACCATGTGGCCGCGAATCATCATCCTGATTCTTTTTATCGGCATGCTGCTTGCCTACTATTTCCTGGCTTGCTTCGAGGAGAAGAAGGTGGAAGCGAAGCATCCCGAGTACGCCCAATACCGCGCCCGGACTGCCATGTTTGTTCCGGGCAACCCCGGCGGGAAGTTGTTCAAGTTGGTGTTGGGCGGGATTCGGAATCGCTCCGCCGCGCTCGCGATTTCGACCGCGGCGGTCATTGTTCTTGGGATCGGCAGCGGGCTGTTGCTGCGGCGGTACACGATCGCCCACACGGCGACGGCCAAGCTTCCCGCGGCCCGCACTCTGGCGATCGCGACCTGGCCGATGCCGCCGGCAAGGATTCGTCAGGTTGTCAGCACGGCTCTCCAGGACCCGCGCGTCCAGCGGGCCCTCGGAAAAATGCCCGGCGCCGTTTTTGCCGCGCATGTTCTTCCCGCCGATTACGGCATGGTCAACATGTTTGCCGACGTAGGCATCAATCATCGTATGTTCTCGCGCCTCTCGCCCGGACGCTTCAAGTATCTCGTCGGCTTCGTGTTTCCATTTCTTGTGAAGCGCCTCAAAAACCGCATCATGGGAACGCCAGAAAACAGTTACCAAGTGGTGTTCTCGCGCATTGACGAGCCCGGCCGCACGCATTTGGGCCTTTCGAACGTACTCGACCTTTCGGCCCGGATGACGCCCGTCGTCATCGCGGACGTTCATGGTCGCTCGCCTTTACTCGACGCCGTCGTCATTCCCCCGCCCCGGAGCTTCTGGGGCGACATCACCATGCCGATGTTCTGATTTTGCATTAGTATCTTTTACTCTCTGCTCCCGACGAGAGCCTTCAAAAGGCCATGCCGGCCGGCAGTTTGACGAGCGGGCCGCAAGATACTACTCACAATGCAAAATCCAAAATGGCAATTGAGCCGCCAACGACTGTTCCGCAGTATCCCGTCCTCAAAACTTGACACCTCACGGCGCGATGCTACCGTAGTGGCATGGAAGTGACACCGGCCGCCCCCATGATCCACAGTGGACGCATCGTCGCGATCATACCTCAAGACGGCGTGGCAGAGTGCCGCCTCGCCCAGGGCGCTCCGATCATCGTCTCGGCGTTTCTCGCCAACTTTCTGAATCCTCGTGATGAGATTCAAGTCCCGTTAGGTGAATCTGTTACGGGCACGGAAATCCATATTACCCGCGAGAGACATTCCCATGGCACCCGCGAGCTTTATCAGGCTCCCATCGGTTATGTGACGAAACCGAGAGAAGACAAGAGAAGAGAGCTGTACGCACTTGCGGGTGTTCGCGAGAGTCGCCTGGGAATTTCAGGTATTTCGATTCCCTGCTCTGCCGTGCGCGAATATTTTTACGTCGCCGACCGGCGCCGGCCATGGGGCAAGCAGCTGACCTTCTATGAAACCGTAGGAATTCCCCCCACAGCAAATCCCGCTGAGATGCGACTTTCGTTCAGGGTTCGTCAGCTTGAACTCCAGAGAGACGACGCGAAGAAAGATTCCTTCGCCGCGATTGAGCGCGCGTTCAACATTCTCGCTCACCCGGAACTTCGCGCCTCCTACGATGCGTTGCTCATGGACTCGGATGCGCCGGCTTTGTTTCCTTACGGCGGATTCGGGTCGCTGCTGGTTTCCGGGAATCGCTCGAAGGACGGCGCCACATTCTTCGCGTCACGCATTCTCGCCTTCCGGCCGGAACTGCGCGATCGTCGGTTTCACGCGCCGCTGCGGAAATTCCAGTTCTATCCGGAGACCGCGATCTACAGGGACTCGCGCAGGAAACTCGAATTGCTCGCAGATCAATCCTCTATGCCCCTCGTCTGGGACCAGACTTGGAATCAGTGGAAGCATCTGCTCGGAGCGAAGTTCAAATCAGCGGGACGTTTGTCCAGGCTGGCAGCTGCCACGTGAAAGGGAACCAGTGGCATCTCAGCCAGTGGGAAAGCGCGCTGCCGAGCCGTTTGCAGGTTACCCTGCCTTCAAACATTTCCGAGCAGGTTGCCGCCGCGCGCCGGGCTTATGAAAGGTTCGGCCAATACTCACGGGCGCTTGATAAAATCCGCGCCCGGATTGAGCGCGAACCGGTGGAAAAGAGGGAACTCGACAGAATCCTCGGTCAGCTTAGCGTGCCGGGCGATTTCGATGTGTCGATGGTCACCTGGAGACCAGATTACGATCCGTTCTTCTACAAGCAGCTCGCCAAGCGCGCCCGGCGCTTGTATCTTTTCCGGGATGAGTACGTGTTTGACAACGTTGTAGCGGTGATTGCGGAGACTCCTGAGTTGGGTCACGCGACGTATCTGTTTTCGAAGCCTTCGAGCATGAAAGCTTTCTTTGCCATCTATCAGCGAGTGACGAAGGAAGACATTCGCCGCAACCGCGACAACGTAGCCGCGCGGCTGGGCTTCGTAGGAAGGATTGTTCATGGACACAATCCCAGGGCCTGGGTCAAGTCTCTTAAGGCTTTCCTTGATGAGCCGGGTGAGCACGCCGAGGCTGTGACCTGATTGAAGGGGGCTGCCGATAACAGGTCGATTCTGGGGTACCATCCCTGCAGAGCTCGAGATCGGTAAAGGCTGCGCGTGCTGGAATGAGCATCCTCCCCGAACGCCTGGTGTCGAGCGCCGCGCAACATATATCAGGGTAGCGACTATACGTCAAGATGCGCGATCGTAAGTGAATCCTACGCCGTTACCAACCGGCTTACCGCATGGAAGGACTGAAAGAGGATGAACACGGTCCTTTGTCCTTTCACTAAAGCTCGTCAGCGAAGATGTGGACTGGCTGGATAGAATCGAGTGCGTGGCAAGCGTTATAGGAGGATGAATGGAAGACACAAAGGCCTTTATTGAGCAGGCGTACTCCGTATTCAACAAGCGGGACATCGACAGTGCATTAGCACTGATGACGCAAGATGTGAGCTGGCCCAAGGCTTCGGAGGGCGGCAAAGTTGTCGGAAAGGAAGAGATCCGCGCCTATTGGACTCGGCAATGGGGTGAGTTCGATCCCCATGTCGAACCGCTTGCAATAACAGAGGAAGACGGAGGCAAGACCCGCGTCAGAGTGCACCAAGTCGTCAAGAGCCTCCAAGGTGCTGTTCTTTCGGACAGCGAGGTTCTCCACGTATTCACCGTGAACAGAGGTCTTATCGCAGCCATGGATCTCGGGGATGAGGCCGATACAACAGGTCCGTCTGCCGCATTCGCACATCGATCCAAACTGGGCACCCACCGTGGGGCGTGAGAGTAGGAACCAGCCTCGAGAGTTCTACGAATGGGCCGTTGACAACATTGCCAGCGCGACCGGAGCGCTCCCGGCAAGTCGGCGAGTGTCTAGCTATCCAGGCGACTTGAACCTCGATTGTTGCCTTCAGGGCTGCACACTCAGCGAACCGGCCCGGCGGCCGATTTGATACTCGGCGATTTAGCATTCATTCACAATGGCGGAGGTCTCCCCTGCGTTATATCACGTGAATACAATAGCCCTTACACCAGGCGTCTGCCGCTCCTTCTATACCCGCACATGGGGATGGCGGACGAGGCAGGCAGACCATGAATAAATCAGAGCACACCAGGCTTTCTATGCAACGCAGCGCTGAACGCGGCCGCTCGCCAGCGCGAAGCACACGGCAGGTCCTGATCGTTGCTGTGCCTCCGGTGAGGACGCTGGATGTGTTCGGCCCGCTGGAGGTGTTCGGAGATGCCAATCGCTCCCGGAGCGACGGACCGATTTACGAAGTCCGTGTCATCCCGGCCGGGCCGGATCGGGATGTTCTGACTCATCTCGGTACGACGGTGCGAACGGATCGCACCTATGGCGAGTATCGTGGTCCGGTCGATACACTTCTTGTCGCCGGGTTCGACGGCGTTTCGAAAGTCCGATACGAACGGGAGTTTCTAGACTGGCTCAAGGAGAGATGTGCGAGCAGTCGGCGCTTTGGTTCGGTCTGCACTGGCGCGTTGGTCCTGGCTGAGGCCGGCCTTCTCGATGGGCGCCGCGCGACGACTCACTGGAACTGGTGCGAAGAGCTTGCACGCGACTACCCGCGCGTGACGGTGGACCCCAACCCCATCTTTGTTCGAGACGGAAACTGTTACACCTCAGCAGGTGTAACTGCCGGAATCGATCTCGCACTCGCATTTGTGGAGGAGGACCTGGGCAGGGCTGCCGCTCT
>JAKAWG010000054.1 GCA_021817045.1 Acidobacteriota bacterium | reverse complement strand
CGATTGCGACCTGTGTACCTGTCAGCGGAGTCGGTGGCATGGGCGAACCGCCGATTGCGACCTGCGAACCTGTCAGCGGAGTAGGTGGCATGGGCGAACCGCCGATTGCGACCTGTGTACCTGTCAGCGGAGTCGGTGGCATGGGCGAACCGCCGATTGCGACCTGCGAACCCGTCAGCGGAGTAGGTGGCATGGGCGAACCGCCGATTGCTAAGGACTGTTGATGAGGCGCGGCTGGCGCAGGCGAGGCACCGAGAAGTATCGCCGACTGCGTGAATGTCGAGTGGCTTGTTGTAACGACTGAACTCTGCCATGGGCTCGTCGTTTCGGGTGCGTTTGCTAAAGCTTTCCGAAGACTAACACTTGCTAAAGCGACCAGAATCGCAAAAAATACAGGTACACATTGCCTCTTCATGAGACTCCCTCCAGAAAAATTTAATCGGGTCCCCAAGAACCCGCTGGAGGTAGAGCCTATGAGAGCGTAGCCGGAATATCAAGCTAACTAGTTGGTACTCTGACTACCGTCAGAAAGCTTAACACATTATCGAAGTTTGTCAAGTCAAAAATTTTATACTAACCATTTGATTACGGACGCCGCCAAACGGCTGCAACCGTGTCTGCATACACTGACGGTCTACTTGTGGGTATGGCCTTGCCAAGCACCGTCAGATAGGCGCTCAGAGTCCAGCCTTCGTACCCTGAGTTTGGTCCCACATTTCTCTTCGGCAGAGTTGCTGAGAAGGTTTAACCCTATTATCTCAAATCTGCTCGGTCTCGAATCCGTACTGCCACTTTGCGGGACGGCGCTCCCAAGACGCTCCGCGCGAGGCCATTGCCTGCCCACAAGGGAGCATTTTTCTGATGAAACGAACTCGAAACGAACTCAATTTTCTCGATTAAGTCGCCTTTTTTGTATGACTTCGATGTTTAGGAACGAACTCGGAAAATTCTCCTTTATATTCAATAACATAGAGCCTTCAAGGGAGTTCGTTCCGATTAGAGCATAATCTAGACATTTTGTTTTCAATGGCTTGCATGCTGTTCGTTCCGCAATAAACAATCTTTTACGCGTTTTCTGCGTTTTCTCCCCTTTCCGGGCTGGCAGGGACGGCCAAAAACACTCTCCCTTTGGATTCCGGCAGTGGAGTTGCCGCCTGTCCGTACAGGCCGGCCTTGGCCCGGTGGATCTCGACCATTCATTTTTCTCGGGGCAGTCGCCCATGCCGCCTTGCGGCACCCCGAAGCATGAGAATGACCCCTCACCTGCCCTCGTGCCTCGGGCACCCTCTCCCCAAGGGAGAGGGTGGCGAGCCCGTTCGCCCTTCTGCTGCGAACGGCCCTGAGCGCAGCGAAGGGGCGCAGGATAAACTCCGCGAGCCGGGTGAGGGGTCTCTCTCGGCCCAAATTTTCTGAACAGGCTCTGAAGGCCGGCGCTGCGCTAAGCAGGCCGAACAAAGCGGTTGCTGCCGCACTCCAAAATGTCGGCTTTCCCCAGGCGTCCATGGCGTTCATCGTGCCACACCTCAATGAGACAGAGGAGACGCGTGAGACAGGTGAGACGGTTTTTTTACGCCCGCGGCGAGCATAGTGGTGAGCGGCGGGTTTATTTGGCAGCAAGTGTAGCGCAGACCCCGCTTTCGGGTCTGCGGCTCTTGGGGGGTGGAGCACGCAACGGTCCTTTGTATGCTGGCGCCAGGTCTCGGTTGCGGCGCCTTGTGGTTTCGAACCGCTTCTTCTTTGTGACGGTCAGATTGCGGAAGGACCGCCGGCCGCTCGATGAGTTACAGTTTTCGGCGCTGGCGCGGTGCCTGGGTGCGGTACGCTCGCCGCAGGGATTTCTGCTTACCGCTGGGGTGTTTTTGCCGGATCATTGGCACGCCATTCTATTTCCGCCCTACCCGTTTACGATTTTTGAGGCGATGAAATCCATCAAGCTCAGCTCGCACAACCACCTCGGGCCTTGGCGGCGTGAGACCGGAGAACTGTAGCAAGGACGCTTTTTCGACCATGCGCTTCGCACCGTGAAGGACTACGTAGACACGGTGAAATACATTTACCTGAACCCGGTCCGGCGCGGATTGGTCGGAAGGCCCGGGGATTGGAGGTGGTCAAGCTACCAGGAGTATTCTGGCCTGGAGGCGCGGGAGCAGAAGAAACCATGCGGCCTCGCCATTGATCGGGTGCGGTTGCCAGCCGATGAAACCGCGATAATCTGAGACGAAAAGCCGCAGACCCGAAAGCGGGGTCTGCGCTACCCGGACTCTGGATCATGAAAATTTACGAACGTTTGAAAGACCCCGAAGCGGAAAGGCACGGGCTGATCAGCGTGGTCGGTGAACGCGCAGAAGGTTGACTCTATCCCGCCGGCTATTTCGTTCCCACCGAACTCCCGCCAGCCGTCGAAGCGGCTTTCGAATCAGCGCCAGAGCTTCATACTGCCTGAGGCGATCGCAATATCCCGCATCGCCCCATCCCCATACCTTGAGTTCACCCCCGCGTGACGCTACCATAGTGGAACTGCACACCCGATCAGTGAGAAACATCCATGTGCAGGCTCGGCCGTCGGAACCGGCGCCTTGGCGGCGGACGCTGGCCGGCCGCTTGCTCGGGGTCGCCGGTCCCTGTTCGCTGTAATGATGCCTTATCAAAAAAAGAGTGATCCTCGCCCAATGGAAAAGCAGGTCATTTCCAAAAAGAGAGTTTCTGACCACGGAGAGGTATTGACCGGGCGGCGAGAAGTAAACGCCATGCTCGATTTGGTGAAGCAGGAAACGGAGCGGATCGACTCCCGTTTCCTCGAACCTGCTTGCGGCGACGGTAACTTCCTCACCGTGATTCTGGAACGCAAATTGGCCATTGTGGAAAAGCGCTACGGCAAGTCACAACTGGACTTTGAGCGGTATGCCGTCCTAGCCGTCTCCTCGATCTACGGCATTGATATTCTTGCTGACAATGTCCGGGATTGCCGACGAAGGCTCTTTGAGATATTCGACGTAAGCTACAGGCGTCTGTTCAAGGCCGCCGCGAAGGACAAGTGCCGCGAGGCGGTGCGGTTCATTCTCGAGCGGAACATCATTTGGGGCGACGCCCTGATGCTCAAGACTGTCGGCGAGAAGCCCGGCTACATCATCTTTTCCGAATGGTCGCCGGTCAACGGGAGCATGCTCAAGAGGAGGGACTTCACGTTTAGCGAATTGCTTCGGCATGAGGAAGCCATGCAAGCCCCTTTGTTCCCTGGTTTGGAAAGCGAGGAGCAGTTGCCCCTCTTCTCCGACCTTGGTGAGCACGTCTTTATCCCCACTCCGGTAAGGGAATTTGCCCCGATCCATTTCCTGGAGATCGCCCGTGTCGGAGAATAACTACAACCCGGACGTCTTAAGCTGCATCGCGAATCTGAGCAGCGACGAGGTATTCACCCCGCCCGAACTGGTGAACCGGATTCTTGACCTGCTGCCGGAGCGACTGTGGAGCGACAAGAAGACCACATTCCTTGATCCGGGCTGCAAGTCGGGCGTGTTCTTACGCGAGATCGCCAAGCGCCTTGAAAAGGGGCTGGAGAAGCAGATTCCGAACCGCCATAAGCGGATGAATCACATTTTCAGGAATCAGCTCTTCGGACTAGCCATTACGGAGTTGACGGCCTTTCTTTCGCGCCGGTCGGTGTATTGCTCCAAGACAGCCAACGGGAAGTATTCCGTCTGCGAAGCTTTCGAAGACCCGCAAGGAAATATCCATTTCGGGCGCGTCGAACACATTTGGGAAAATGATCGCTGCGTGGTTTGTGGTGCCAGCAAGGGTGCGTACGACCGGGGAAAGGAATTAGAGAGCCACGCGTATCAATTCATCCACACGGAATCTCCCGAGGAGGTCTTCAAGATGAAATTCGATGTCATTGTCAGCAATCCACCGTATCAAATTGGATCTGACGGGAGCACCCGTGATATTCCGATTTACAACAAGTTTGTGGAACAGGCGAAGAAGCTTAATCCGCGCTACCTTTCAATGATCATCCCTTCACGTTGGATGGCCAGTGGACTGGGGCTGTCCGAGTTCCGTCGCGCGATGCTTGGAGATAGGCGAATCCGTAAGCTGGTGGACTACGAGCGAATGGATGAGGTTTTCCCGGGCGTGGACTTCGAGGGGGGAGTCTGCTTCTTTCTATGGGATCGCGACAATGAGGGCGATTGCGATGTTACGACGATCAGCGGCGATGAGGCGGTGGGTCCGGTGGCGCGAAACTTGAACGAGTTTGACGTATTCGTCAGAGATATCCGTGCACTGAAGATCCTCCGAAAAGTCCTGCGGGCGGGTGAGGCGTCAATCACTGACATCTTGTCGGTGGACAAGGAGTTCGGTTGGACATCCAATTTTGATGGCTTTCATAAGAACAAGCAGGAGCCGAATGATGTCGCGCTCCACTACAACCGGAAGGGCAAGAGACTTATCGGGTGGATTAACCGCAAGGATGTAACGAAGAGCGCAAACCTTATTGACACTTGGAAGGTGATGGTCCCCCAGGCATATGGCGAGCGCGGAACGCGCCCGGCAACCGTCCTCGGACCTAGTTTCATCGCCGGATCACCATCAGTCTGTACGCAGACATACCTGTTCTTTTATATCGGTTCTGAGAAGAAAGCGAAGAGCCTGAACAGCTACGTTCGGACACGATTCTTCCGGTTTCTTGTGTCGCTTCGTAAGATAACCCAGCACGCCACGCGCTCGACATACACTTGGGTCCCTCAACAGTCGTGGGATCGCACGTGGACCGACGAGGCGCTTTACAAAGGGTATGGTCTGACCAAAGAGGATATTACTTTCATTGAATCGAGGATTCGCCCGATGGAGGCGAGCGATGAGTAAGGACTTTTTCCCTCCACGCCCTGAATCGCGACCCACGATCTACGCCTACGAGGATACAAATCCTCAATATGCCGGACTGCTGAAGGTGGGTTACACCACAGTGGACGCGCAAACTCGCGTAGCGCAGCAGTACCCGATTTTGAAACCGGGCAAGCCTCCGTACCGGATCGTGGTGGAAGAGCCGGCAATGCGAAACGACGGCACGGTCTTTACCGATCATGACGTCCACCGAATGTTGCGGATAAACGGGATTAAGAACCCTGAGGGGGAATGGTTCAAATGCAATGTCGCTCAGGTGAAGGCCGCCGTCATAGCCGTGCGGACCGGCCAACTGAACGAGGAGAACAGATCGCTCGACTTCAAGATGCGGCCGGAACAGGAGGCGGCGGTCGAGAAGACGGTGGCGTACTTTGCCAGTTGGCGGAAGGAAAAAGACAATCGCAACAAACCCCCGCACTTCCTTTGGAATGCGAAAATGCGATTCGGAAAGACTTTCGCCGCCTATCAGTTGGCGAAGAGGATGGGCTGGCGGAAAGTTCTGGTCCTAACCTTCAAGCCGGCCGTGCAAAGCGCCTGGGAAGAGGACCTGAAATGCCACGTGGACTTCAAGGGCTGGCAATTCATTTCCCCGGGCGGATTGTCCTACGAGGAGGCCGATAAAAAGAAGCCGCTCGTCTGCTTCGGGTCCTTCCAAGACTACCTTGGCCGGAATCCCAGCACGGGCGGCATCAAAACGAAGAACGAATGGGTGCATGCGACAAATTGGGATTGTGTGATCTTGGACGAGTACCACTACGGCGCATGGCGCGAGACCGCGAAGGAACTGTTTGAAGCCGAGGACAAGAAGGAGGTGGAGTTCGGCCAGGGACAGGGCGCCGAGTTCCTGAAGGATTCGAGCGAAGAAATCGGAGACATCATGCCGATCACCACGGACGGCTACCTCTATTTGTCTGGCACTCCCTTCCGAGCCATCGCATCCGGCGAGTTCATTGAGGAGCAAATTTTCAATTGGACCTATTCCGACGAACAGCGGGCGAAACGGGACTGGAGCGGCTCCGACAACCCCTACGCCGCATTGCCCCGCATGGTGCTCCTGACTTACCAATTGCCGGACGCGATCCGGGAAATCGCCATGCAAGGCGAGTTTAACGAGTTCGACCTGAACGTTTTCTTCTCCGCCGAGGGCCTCGGCGACAAGGCGAAGTTCAAGTATGAGGACGAGGTTCAGAAGTGGCTCGACCTGATTCGCGGAGCGTTCATGCCGACCAGCGTTGACAACCTGAAGCTTGGGGCGCAAAAGCCCCCGATGCCGTTCTCGGACGTTCGGCTCCTGGAGGTGCTTTCGCACACTTTCTGGTTTCTTCCGAGCGTGGCGGCGTGTTACGCCATGCGCAACCTGCTCGAAAAGAAGCAGAACCGGTTCTACAGCGACTACAAAATTGTCGTGGCTGCGGGGAGCGCTGCCGGAATCGGCGTTGCGGCATTGCCGCCTGTGTCAGAAGCAATGGACGAGCCGCTGAAGACCAAGACGATCACCCTTTCTTGCGGGAAGCTGACGACCGGGGTGACGGTCCGACCGTGGACCGGTATCTTCATGCTCCGCAACTCATCCAGTCCGGAGACGTATTTCCAAGCTTCCTTCCGGGTGCAATCGCCCTGGACAGTCCAGAATCCGGACGGGGCTTCTCCGAACGAAGAGCAGATCATCAAAGAGGAGTGCTACGTTTTCGACTTTGCGCCCGACCGAGCGTTGCGACAGATAGCAGATTACAGTTGTCGTTTGAATGTGGACGATTCAAATGCGGAAAAGAAGGTAGCGGAGTTCATCAGCTTTCTGCCGGTCCTGGCCTATGACGGCAGTTCCATGAAACAGATCGACGCAGCGGGCATTCTCGACATGGCGATGAGCGGCACAACGGCAACCCTGCTCGCGCGGCGCTGGGAAAGCGCATTGCTGGTAAATGTGGACAACGACACCCTGCGCCGTCTCATGGACAACAAGAAGGCAATGGAAGCTCTCATGAGCATCGAAGGTTTTCGAAATCTGAATCAGGAGATCGAGACGATTATCAACAAATCGGAGGCCGTGAAGAAGGCCCGAAAGGAGGCCAACGACGAAGAACTATCCGCCAAGGAGAAGAAGGAACTGACCGAGGAGGAGAAGGAATACAAGAGCCTGCGGAAGCAGATTCAGGAGAAGCTCATCAAGTTCGCCACGCGGATTCCTATCTTCATGTACTTGACCGACTATCGCGAGCGGACGCTGAGGGATGTGATTACGCAACTCGAACCGGATCTGTTCAAAAAGGTCACGGGTCTTACCAAGAAGGACTTCGAGTTGCTCGTTAGCCTAGGTGTTTTCAACAGCGCCTTGATGAACGACGCGGTTTACAAATTCAAACGTTACGAAGATCCCAGTTTGGGTTACACCGGGATCAATAAGCACGAGGGCGAGGACATTGGCCTGTACGACACGGTCATCACCAGAGGGGATTCGCTTGCAGTTTTCGAGAACATGTCTTCCCAAAGAAGAGGGAAGTGATGACGGATTACTGTCGCACACGACGGGCAGTATTCTAACTCGAAATGCCCGGCTCGGCCTTGGGCCTGCTCGATTGGCAGCCGCGGAACCGGTAGCAGGTAGCCAGGCACCGCGTTTGTGCCGTGGGCATTTCCAGCTTTCCAGGCGGATACAAACCCACGGCACGAACTCTGTGGCGTGGCTACCCCCCACCGCTAGGCCCCACCCCGAAGCCAAGGAACATGAGTGTCACTGATCTACTGGATGCAAGGGGCTTTCTTGACAAGGGCGGCGATGGACTATAATCTAAATTTTCTGTCCTCCGGAGACCGCGATGCTGATTACGCGGGAAGAACTGCAATTCCACAAGATCAATGTGGATCATACGTATCCCGCCGGGGCATTCGACGATCACGGCCACACGTTTAGCCAAGTCGAGGTCTTGCGGGTCCAGGCGGTTGCGGAGATCTTGGAGTCAGGCATCCGCATCCTTGGGAGTCTGAGCACACGCCTGGAATTTGCCTGCGACCGCTGTGCGGGATCCGTTGACTTTCCGGTACTGCGAAACTTTGATTTGCTTTACCGGCCGATGTCGACCATCGCGCGGGCAGAAGAGTTCGAGTTGCCCGAGAGCGAGTTAGATGTGGGATTCTACGGGGGCGCGGGAGTGGAGTTGGAAGGTCTGACGAGAGAGCAAGTGATTCTTGCTGTGCCTATGAAGAAGCTGTGCCGGCCGGACTGCCGGGGGCTATGCGCGATTTGTGGCGCCAATCTGAATTTAGCGGCGTGCGGATGCCGCGAGACGGTCATCGACTCTCCATTCGCAGTTTTACTCGGGCGAAACCGATAAGGCGAGAAGGGTACCTTCCTGGCGGAGTGCCCGATGTGCCCTAGCGGTAAGAGGCTCGCCTTTTTGAAGAGGAAAGAATGCCGAATCCAAAAAGAAGACATTCCAAGGCGCGGAGGAACCGGAGACGGGCGCACGACTTTCTGGCGCTACCAAGCCTGGCCGAATGTCCTCACTGCCACGAAGTGAAGCCGCCTCATCGGGCGTGCCCACATTGCGGGTACTATCGAGGCAATCAAGCGGTTCTGGTTAAGGAAAGGCACACGTAACCTCCAGCCTGGGCCTCAGAAGCTCTTGAAAATTTATTGGCGCGAGCCATGATGCCACGTATTGCCGTTGATGCGATGGGAACGGACGCAGCGCCGCTTCCGGAAGTGGAGGGAGCTATCCGCGCGGCGCGGGAGCGGGTGGCGGAAATTTTGCTGGTCGGGCCGGAGGACGCTCTGAAGGCGGAGTTGGCGCGGCGCGGCGCGCAGCGGCTTCCCATCGAAGTCGTTCATGCCAGCGAAACCGTTACCATGGACGATTCGGCGGCCAAGGCCTTCCGGCGCAAGCGCGATTCGTCGATGCAAGTGGCGGCGCGCCTGGTGAGAGCAGGACGAGCGGACGGGTTCGTAAGCGCAGGCAACACGGGAGCGGTGATGGCAACCGCCAAGCTCGTTCTAGGTGCGCTCGAGGGCGTGGACCGGCCGGCGCTGGCCGCTGCGTTTCCTACCTCCAAAGGCAAGGCTGCGGTGCTGGTGGACGTCGGAGCCAACGTCGATTGCAAACCGCAGCACCTTGAACAGTTCGCCGTGATGGGCGAGATCTATTACCGCGTGATCTTTGGCGTAGAGCGCCCACGCGTGGGCCTGCTTTCGATTGGCAGTGAGGATCACAAGGGCAACGATCTCACCCGCGAAACCTTCCGGCTGCTTAAGGAATCGCCGCTGAGATTTGCCGGCAACGTCGAGGGGCGCGACCTCTACAATGGCCGGGTGGAAGTGGTCGTTTGTGATGGCTTCACAGGCAACGTCGCACTTAAGATCAGCGAAGGGCTGATCGAAGCCGTTTACAGCCTGTTGACGGAGTCGCTTTCGAGCACGCTCAGGTCCCAGGTGGGTTACTTGCTCTCGAAAAAAGCGTTCAAGCACTTCAAGCGACGGGTTGATTACACCGAATACGGCGGCGCGCCGCTGCTTGGCGTGCGTGGCGTCTGCCTCATTGCGCACGGCAGTTCGAACGACAACGCGATCAAGAATGCCGTCCGGGTGGCGGCCGAGTTTGTGCGTGGGCAAGTGAACGACAAGATTGAACGAGAACTGGCCAGAGCTGTAAAGGCCTGAGAAACGGTAAAAGAAACCACTGATGAGCCAAGCGACTGCTGCAGGCATATTGGGGACCGGGTCTGCGCTGCCGGACAAAGTAATCACCAACTTCGACTTGGAGAAGATGGTGGACACTTCCGACCAGTGGATTACCGAGCGCACGGGGATTAAGGAGCGCCGGCAGGCTGCTCCCTGCGACTATACCTCCGCACTTTGCATTCGTGCGGGCCGGGAAGCGCTCAAACGCGCGGGCGTCGAGCCGCGCGAGCTGGATATGATTATCTGCTCCACCATTTCGCCCGATATGCCGTTGCCTGCCACCGCGGCGTTCATCCAGCATGGTCTTGGGGCCCGCAACATCTGGTCGTTTGACTTGGCGGCGGCGTGTTCGGGCTTTCTTTTTGGAATGACGCTGGCCGACCAGTTTATTCGTAGCGGCAGGACGAGATATGTGCTGGTGGTGGGCGCGGAGCTTCTTTCGCGGTTTCTGGATTACCAGGATCGTTCCACGTGCGTGCTTTTCGGTGACGGCGTGGCCGCGGGCGTATTCGGACCGGTCTCGCCGCCCGCGGGGATTCTGGCGACGGAGATGCACACCGACGGCCAGTACGCCGGGCACCTGTACATTCCGGCCGGCGGCACCGTGCGTCCCGCTACCTGCGAGACCGTGAAAGCCCGCCAGCACTACATCAAAATGAAGGGCAACGAGCTGTTCAAGGTGGCGGTGCGCAGCTTGGAAGACGTTTCGCGACGCGTCCTGGAATCCGCCGGCATCACGGTGGACCAATTAGATCTCTTCATTCCGCACCAGGCGAATCAGCGCATCACGGATGCCGTCCGCGAGCGGTTGGGTCTAAAGCCCGACAAGGTGTTTTCCAACATCGACCGTATCGGCAACACATCTTCGGCATCAATCCCCCTTTGCCTGGACGAGTGCGCGCGCAGCGGCCGCCTCAAGAAAGGCGATTTGGTTCTAATGTCGGCCTTCGGCGCGGGCGTAACGTGGGGAGCGGCACTGATGCGCTGGTGAGGACGGTCATCGATTTATTGAATCAACGAGCCCATGGATTGGTGTTTTGAAGATCGCCTTCCTGTTTCCCGGTCAAGGCTCGCAATATGCCGGCATGGGCCGCGAGCTTTACGAATCGTTCGCGGCGGCCCGCGCCGTGTTCGACGAAGCCGATCGCGCGATCGGCTTTCCGCTGTCACAACTTTGCTTTGAAGGGTCTGCTGAGGAGCTTCAATTAACCGCCAACACGCAACCGGCGATCCTGGTGGTGTCCGTGGCGGCGGCGGCGGTCCTGCGGGAAAAGGGTGTGCGCCCGGATTACGTCGCTGGGCACAGCCTGGGGGAAACGTCGGCGCTGGTTGTGGCGGGAGCAATCGGCCTGGCCGATGCAGTGCGACTTGTGCGGAAGCGGGGCGAATACATGCAGGAAGCGGTGCCGGCGGGCGAAGGGGCGATGGCGGCGCTGCTCGGCGGCGAGCCCGCACTCGCGGAGGCGGTTTGCCGGGAGGCCGCACAGGGGGAGATCTGCTCATTAGCCAACCTGAATTCGCCCGGCCAGGTCGTGATTGCCGGGCACAAGGGCGCAGTTGAGCGCGCTGTTGAGCTCGCGCGTCGCCGGGGCGTGCGAAAAGCAGTGATGCTGAAGGTCAGCGCTCCGTTTCATTGTCCGCTTATGCAACCCGCGGAAGACCGCTTGGCCAACGACCTGGTGCACACTGAGATTCGTGATCCCGAAGTTCCCCTGGTCAACAACGTCGAGGCGAAGATCGTGCGTACCGCCGCCGAGGCGCGCGACGGGCTGAAGCGGCAGGTGACGGCGACGGTCCTTTGGGCACAGTCGGTGTCGAGGCTCACTGAGGCGGGCGTGGGGGTGTTTATCGAGGTTGGTCCGGGGAAGGTGCTCTCTGGCCTTGTGCGCCAGACGCGGCCTGGCGCCGAATGCCTGCGGGTTGAGGATCAAACCACCCTGAACGAGGCTCTGGAGAAAGTGAGGTCGCTTGAGCGATAATCCGAAGCCGCTTCAGGGGCGAGTCGCCTTGGTGACGGGAGCCTCGCAAGGCATCGGTCTGGCCTGTGCGGAGGTCTTTTCGGACGCGGGAGCCAAGGTGGCCCTTGCCAGCCGGAACGCGGAAAGACTTCGGCAGTTGGCCGCCGAGTTTGCGGGGCGTGGCGGGGAGGCGATGGCGGTGACAATGGATGTAGGCGATAGCGCAGCCGTCAAGGCTGGGGTTGACGCCGTGATCGCCGCATGGGCCAAAATCGACATCTTGGTGAATAACGCCGGACTCACCCGCGACAACTTGCTGATGCGCATGAAGCTCGAAGACTGGGAGGCTGTGTTAAAGGTGAATCTCGGAGGCGCTTACCACTGCATCAGGGCGGTTCTGCCTTTCATGGTGAAGCAGCGTTATGGCAGAATCATCAGTATCGCCTCGGTGGTGGCTCAGGTGGGTAATCCCGGGCAGGCGAATTACATCGCCTCCAAGGCGGGCTTGCTGGGCCTTACTAAGGCGGTGGCTGCGGAAGTGGCGAGCCGGAATATTACGGTCAATGCAGTTGCTCCCGGCTTCATCGACACGGCCATGACGCAGAAGCTGTCGGATACCCTGCGGCAGAAGATTCTCGGCGCTATTCCGGCGGGGCGCGTCGGGACCGGGCGCGAAGTCGCGTTGGCAGTTCGTTTCCTGGCTTCCGACGACGCGGCCTATATCACCGGGCATTGCCTGAATGTCAACGGTGGGATGCATATGGCGTAAGTGCGCTCGCCGGGGGCCGTCGCAGAATAACCGGCTCCCAGACGCGTTCGGAATAAGGACGCGGAAGACGTGAGCAAAGAGGCAGCTTGTCTGTGCAGTTCAGGGATTGCTAGAATGACTGGCCACCTCATCCCAGGAGGAAGGATTAATGGCATCCATTGAAGAGAAGGTCAAGCAGCTCATCGTGGAGCAGCTCGGAGTAGACGAATCGGAAGTGACTCCCACGGCGCACTTCATCGACGACTTGGGCGCGGACTCTCTGGATATCGTCGAGCTGGTGATGACCCTCGAAGAAGCGTTCGAAATTGAGATCCCCGACGAAGACGCAGAAAAGATCCAAACGGTCAAGGACGCGGTGGATTATATCCAGTCTCACGTGAAATCTTCGACGAACTGACGGCCGGCACGTTGCTCGAGGAAAGGAATCAGTTTTGTCGAGAAGAGTTGTCGTCACAGGCGTAGGTTTGGTAAGCCCGGTCGGCGTGGGCACGGAAGAGGCGTGGCAAGCGGTGCTGGCCGGGCGGAACGGCGTAGGGCCCATTACACATTTTGACACCGCAGGGTTTCCCGCTACGATCGCCGCTGAAGTGAAAGGCTTCGACCCGCTTCAGTTCGTCGAGAAAAAAGAACTGAAGAAAATGGGGCTCTTTATTCAGTTTGCGATGGCGGCTGCGCAATTTGCCTTGGAACAGTCCGGACTCAAGGTTGGGCCGGAGAACGCCGAGCGAGTAGGGGTCCACGTGGGCTCGGGGATCGGCGGGTTCGATGTCATCGAGCGCGAGCATACCGCGCTCATGCAGGGCGGCCCGCGGCGCATCTCGCCATTTTTCATTCCTGCTTCGATTGTCAACCTGGCGGCCGGATTCGTTTCCATCCGCTGGGGCGCGAAGGGGCCGAATTCGGCCACGTGTACGGCCTGTTCGTCGAGCGCGCATTCGGTGGGTGACTCCTACAAGATCATTGCCCGCTGCGATGCGGACGCGATGATTTGCGGCGGCGCGGAAGCGGCCATCACGCCGATGGGAGTGGGCGGATTCGCGGCCATGCGCGCGCTTTCCACGCGCAACGACGCGCCCGAGCGCGCCAGTCGCCCGTTTGACCGGGAGCGCGACGGCTTTGTGATTGGCGAAGGCGCCGGCATCGTGGTGCTCGAAGAATTGGGTTTCGCGCGAAGGCGTGGGGCGCCGATCTTGGCGGAAATTGTGGGCTACGGCATGTCGGGTGACGCCTTTCACATCACTCAGCCCTCCGAGAGTGCGGCCGGCGCTGTGCGCGCCATTCAGAACACCCTCGCCGACGCCAAGGTGTTGCCGGAGCAGGTGAACTATATCAACGCCCACGGTACTTCTACTCCCTATAACGACCGCCTGGAAACGCTGGCCGTAAAAAAAGTCTTCGGGAGCCACGCCCGCAAACTGGCGGTCAGCTCCACGAAGTCGATGACCGGCCATTTGCTTGGAGGCGCGGGAGGGCTAGAGGCCGGATTTACGGTACTCGCTCTGCGCGACCAGGTGGCGCCTCCTACGATCAATTATCAGATTCCCGATCCCGAATGCGATCTCGACTACGTTCCCAACCAGGCTCGTAAGATGCCCTTGGAATATGCGCTCTCCACTTCCTTCGGCTTTGGAGGCACCAACGCGGCGCTGCTGTTCAAGCAGTACACTGAATGAAGTGCCGCTGGGCGCGCCGTGATGGCCAGGTACGCATCAAGACGCCCTGGGCTGGAAGTGCTGTGTAATCATGCGCTGCTGAGACCTGGGAGTGAACGCGTCAGAGGCGCTCGTGGCGCTCAATCCTTTGGACCGGGACGAAGATCTTGAAGATTGCCGTCTGCATCAAGCAAGTTCCTGCGCGTGATTCTGTGCTCCGCACCGACGAGAGCGGCCGATGGATTCGGGAGGCCGACGTCAGCTACGAGATGAACGAACCTGATATTTACGCGCTCGAGGAAGCGCTGCGGCTCAAGGAATCAGCAGCAGAAGCGCAAGGAAACGAGGTGGTGGTGTGCGCGCTTGGTCCTGCCCGTGTGCAGCAAGCGATCAAGGAGGCGCTGGCGAAGGGTGCGGACCGAGCCATTCATCTGGACGACCCAGGGTTTGACGGAATAGACGCGCACGGCGTGGCGCGGGCGCTGGCGTCGGCGCTTGGTCCGGAGCGCCCGGACCTTATCCTAACAGGCTTGCAGTCTGACGACTGTGGATATGCGCAGACGGGTGTTATCCTGGCCGGGTTATTGAACCTACCCCACGCAACAATCGTGATGGAAATTCAGCCGCTCGATCTCGGCTTGCGCGTGAAACGGGAGCTGGAAGGCGGGTGGTTCCAGTGGGTCGATCTGCCTCTTCCAGCGCTGCTCACGATTCAGTCCGGAATAAACAAGCCGCGCTATGCCACGCTCAAGGGGATTATGGGAGCGAAGTCTAAGACGATCCGTAAGATGACGAAGGCCGATCTTGGCCTGAGCGATGAAGACCTCGCGCCCAGGCAGAGAATCCTCCGTCTCTACGCGCCGGAGAAGAAATCAACGACGGAGTTTCTCGAAGGCGGCGCGAGGGAAGTGGCCGTCCGGCTGGTGGACAAGCTCAGGAATGAGGCGCGCGCGCTGTAGCGTGGCATTTCGGAAAATATGCTTGCACGCTCTCCCGTGGCGCGGCCATCGGGGCCGTGGTTGGACACGGGCAGGATACCCGTGCCACATTGGGAGAAGGGAAAGCTTGTTCGGAAGCACGACCATAACGTCCATATAATTCGGCTAAAGAGATTTTTCATGAGCGGCCCGGTAGACGTTCTGGTGTTCATCGAACATCAGGCGGGCAAGATCATTCGCGCTTCGCGGGAAGCGCTAGCCGCAGGCCAGCGGCTGGCAAAGGATACAGGGGGTCGTGTTGCGGCGGTAATCCTGGGCGAGAGCGCCGAAGGCATCCCCACGGCGGAGTTGGCGCAGGCGCGCTTGGACGAGATCCTACAAGTCGAATCGCCTGCGCTGCGCGAATACACGGCAGATGGATTTGTTTTGGCGCTCAATAAAGTGGTTCGGGAGCGCCAAGCAGGATATGTTCTTTTCGGCCACACGTATCAGGCGCGCGATTTCGCCCCTCGCCTTGCGGCAACCCTCGAACGCTGCCTCGTGAGCGATTGTCTGGGTTATCGCTGGCAGGACGAGCGCTGCGTCTTGACGCGTCAGATGTTCCAGGGGAAATTGAATGCTGACGTGGAGCTCTTGGGCGATCCGCCTTACTTAATCTCGTTTCAGGCGGGTTCGTTCCGTGAGGACTCTGTTGAGCGGGATGACGGGCACGCGCGGGTCAGCCGGGTTCCCCTGAACTTGCCTGCCGAAAGCATCCGCACTCGGCCCGGGGAACGTTTTCGCGAAGCCCGGCAAACCGTGGATTTGAGCCAAGCGGAGATTATTGTGGCGGCTGGTCGAGGCATTAAGGCGCCGGAAAATGTGGCGTTGGTGAAATCGCTTGCCGAGGCTCTGGGAGGCGAAATGGGCGCGTCGCGGCCCGTTTGTGACAACGGCTGGCTGCCGATGGACCGCCAGATCGGCAGTTCCGGCCAGACCGTAGCGCCCAGGCTTTACGTCGCCCTGGGTATTTCCGGGGCTATCCAGCACCAAGTGGGCATGAAGGGGTCGCACACCATCGTGGCGATCAATAAGGACCGTGAGGCGCCGATTTTCGAAATTGCTTCATACGGCATCGTGGGCGACTTGTTTCAAATTGTTCCGCCTCTAACCGAGGAGATTAAGAAGGCGAAGGGAAGCAGCTAAGGCGGATTTTGAGCGCTCCGGCAACGCAAAAGGCGTGAAAGAGCCGGACTATCTCGTGCAAGGCCCGGAATAAGGAAGAAATCTTGGTCTGTGTCATCTGCGAAAAGAGGAAGGCAAAGCGGTTCTGCCCGGCGAAGTCGGCGATGATTTGCGCGATCTGTTGCGGGCAAGAGCGCGAAGTCACCATCGACTGCCCGTCCGACTGCCCTCACCTGATAGCCAGCCGCGAGCACTACGAAAAGCGGCTGCCGAGTGATTGGGATACAATTCCATTCGCGGAGCGGAGAATTTCGAGATCGGTCCTGGCGGGTCATGACCGCTTGTTTCTGGATATTGCTTACGCGGTCTGCGAATCCGCCCGGGAAAACCCTTCGCTGGTAGATTCCGACGTGATCGCGGCGATGGTGGCGCTGGCTGAAGGTTTTGACACGCTCTCTAAAGGGGTTATTTACGAGAAGCCCCCAGACCACCGGATGCAGCGCGAGCTTTACGATGCGCTTAAGAAGGCCGTCGAAGGCAACAAGGAGCGCGACAGGGAAGGGCTCAAGGTGCCGGCAAGCGTGCCCGAGCCGGAGATGCGCGATGTGCTTATTCTCTTGACTCAGCTCGTGGCCATGCGCTCGAACGGCAGGCCGAAAGGCAGAGCCTCAATCGATTTCCTGCGCTCCCAATTTGATCCCGGCACCTTCACGAAGAATGCGCCGGGCTTGATTGTAACGCCATAGTACAGATTGAACCGGTTCCGATGAAGCCTTGGGAAGAAATCCGCGCGTCAGTCGACATTGTAAAGGTGGTTGGGGACTACGTGCGGCTGCGTAAGGCAGGGACGAACTTCGTCGGCCTATGTCCGTTTCACCAAGAGAAGACGCCATCGTTCTCGGTTCATCCCGCGCGCCAGATTTTCCACTGTTTTGGGTGCGGAGTGGGCGGAGACGTGTTTAAGTTCGTCATGTTGATCGAAAACGTGGCGTTTCCCGAGGCTTTGGAGCGGTTGGCGGAGAAAGCCGGGGTTAAGCTGCCGGACCGCGCGGGCTTCCACCACGACGATTCGCACGCTCGCGAACGTGCCGAGCTTTACCGCATTCATGAAGTCGCAGCGCAGTTTTTCGCCGTGCAGCTGAGCGGCGGCGCAGAGGGAAGAGCTGCCCGCGCTTACCTGACGGACCGTGGGCTCGACGAGCGAACTCTCGCGCAGTTTCGTATTGGTTACGCTCCGTCCCAGGGAACCGCGCTGGCTCGCGCTCTGTCCGAGGCTGGTTTTGCAGCCGCCCTGATCGAAAAGAGCGGGCTCGTGGTCCCTGGACGCGAAGGAGCGGGATTCCTGGATCGCTTTCGGCGGCGCGTCATCTTCCCCATCGTGCAGGAGAGCGGGAAGGTGGCGGCGTTCGCCGGACGGGCGCTCGGCGACGAAGAGCCGAAGTACCTGAATTCGCCGGAAACGCCGATCTATACGAAGAGCCGGATTCTCTATCATCTTCATGAGGCTGGGCCCTCCATTCGGCAGCTCGACGCGGCGATCCTTGTGGAAGGTTACATGGACTGCATCGCGCTGGCCTCGGCGGGCATCCAATCTGTAGTAGCATCCTGCGGCACCAGTCTCACAGAAACTCAGGTTCGGCTGCTTGGACGGTACACACGGCGAGTGACGGTAAACTACGACCCGGACACAGCCGGAATTGCGGCGACGGAGCGTTCGCTCAGCCTGCTGCTGGAAGAGGGTTTCGAAATCAACGTGCTGACCTTGCCGGACGGCCTGGATCCCGACGCATTCATCCGCAGGAGCGGCGCTGGCGCTTATCGGGAGCGATTGGAACAAGCCCCTGCCTATCTTGACTATCTGGCTGACCGCGCTGCAGAGAAGCACGGCTTGAGAACGCCAGAAGGGAAAGTTCGCGCGGTAAACGCTGTGCTGCCATATCTCGCGAAAGTTCCGAACGCGATTCTTCGCACTCAGCTTGCAAGCCGGTTAGCCGAGCGACTGCGTGTGGAAGACGTACTGTTGCGTAATGAGCTGAACAAATCTGTTCAGAGCCGGGCGGGCGAGGTGCCAGTCCAACGCGCTCCTGGGACAGGCCGGGTCACCCCGTCTGAGCCAGAGCTGCTCAAGGCGTTCTTGGATGACGCCGGCCTAAGGACGGAATTCCTCCCCGCTGTCCTTGAGCAAGGTCTGTGCGAGGGGCTTGCCACGGAACCAATCTTCCGTAAGCTGCTGGAGGAGCATCGGCTTGAGGGTGGAGTGAATCTGGATCGGTTTATAGCCTCGCTCACGGCAGAAGAGAGCCGCGTCGTCTTCGAGTTGCAGTTCCGAAGGGAAACAACTATTGACCGTCAGAGCGTGCGTCAATGTGTGGAGGCGCTGAAACAGCAATGGCAGGGGAAAAAGAAGCTGGCGTCGCTCCAAGCGGCGATCAAGAGGGCTGAGAGCGAAGGGAACTCGGAGGAGCTGGCTCGGCTCCTAAAGCTCAAGCCTAATCTTATAAAGGACTTAGGCGCTAGCCCAAGCTGATCAAATTTCCTCTTTCCGCGCCTAACCCCCTGCGCGAGTGTAACATCAAACTAATGAGGTGGGATTCCTCGGGAGGTTGTAGCTTTGGCATTCGATGAAAAGTACGATCAGGTGAGCAAACTCATTCACATGGGTAAGGAGAAGGGCTATCTCCTTTACGACGAAGTGAATGACATGCTTCCTTCCGATGTTCACTCGGCTGAAGAACTCGAGGATGTTCTCGCCATGTTCGATAACGCCGGGATTGAGGTGCTCGATTCGCCGCGAGCCCGGGAGAAAGAAGAGGTCAAGCTTGACGAAGACCTCGGTGAAGAAGGTGACCTGGACCTTACCCCCGGGGGCCTGGACAAGACTAACGATCCGGTCCGAATGTACTTGCGTGAGATGGGTACGGTTCCGTTGCTGACGCGCGAAGGCGAGGTGGAAATCGCACGCCGGATCGAGCGAGGCCAGTTGAGCGTGTTGAAGGCGCTGTCCCGCTCGCCGCTGACGGTGCAGGAAGCGCTCGCGCTAAAGAAAGAACTGGCGGAACGGCGGCGAAACCTCAAAGAAGTTGTTGTCTTCAACGACGACGAGCTTACCGAAGAAAAAATTGAGGCGCGCCTGCAGGAAGCCCTTTCAGCCCTCGGCGAGGTCGAGCGCCTTCGCAAAAGGCTAATGTCGCTCCGCACGAAGCGAGACGCCATTCGGCGCACCCGCCGGCCGCGCGATTACCGGCGTTACAGCCTCGCCGTTGCGCGGCACTGGATCATGATCTCCAGGCTAATTCGCTCCATCGGGTTTACGCATTCGCAGAACCTCAAACTCATCGACCGGATCCGCGTCGCGGCGGAAGAATTGAAGCCCGTTGAGCGCGAGGTGAATCGGCTGGACAGACGCATGGAGAATGCACGCGCCGGCGGGGCCAAGGAGTTGCGCAAGGAGTTACGCCAATGGAAGGCGAAGCTCGGCGAGCTCGAAGCGCGAAACGAGGTGAGCGCGGCCGAGTTGAAGCGGACGCTGCAGACCATCCTTGCCGGCGAACAGGAAGCCGAAGCCGCAAAGCGCGACTTGATTGAAGCTAACCTGCGCCTGGTAGTGTCCATCGCCAAGAAGTATACGAATCGCGGCCTGCAATTCCTGGACTTGATTCAGGAAGGGAACATCGGCTTGATGAAGGCGGTGGACAAGTTCGAATACCGGCGCGGCTACAAGTTCTCGACCTACGCCACCTGGTGGATCCGGCAAGCGATCACGCGCGCCATCGCAGACCAGGCCCGGACTATCCGAATCCCGGTCCACATGATCGAAACCATCAATAAGCTGATACGCACTTCGCGCCAGCTCGTCCAGGAATTCGGCCGTGAGCCCACTTCAGAAGAGATTGCCAAGCGGATGGACATTCCGGTGATTAAGGTGCGTAAGGTGATGAAAATCGCCCAGGAGCCGATCTCGCTCGAGACTCCCATCGGGGAAGAGGAAGACTCGCACCTTGGCGATTTCATCGAAGACCGCGGGGTCATCTCGCCCGCCGAGGCGGTCATCAACATCAATTTGAAAGAGCAGACCGAAGCGGTTTTGAAGACCTTGGCGCCGCGCGAGGAGAAAGTTATCAAGATGCGGTTTGGCCTCGATGACGGCAGCGAGCACACGCTCGAGGAGGTCGGGCAGAGCTTCGCGGTCACCCGCGAGCGCATCCGTCAGATTGAAGCCAAGGCCCTCCGCAAGCTTCGCCATCCTTCACGCAGCCGGAAACTGCGTGCTTTCCTGGAAGCCGCAGAGCGGGAATAACCCATGGCGCCACAGGGTGCCAAGTCGATGGAAGCGTCCGAGCGCATTGTGTATACGTCACGGGTTCGAATCGAGCGTCAGCGCGGCCCCGTGCGCTTAGCATACCTGCCGGCCGAACCAACGCCGGTTGTGTTCGGCGTCCACTCAGAGATCGCACAGCACTACAAGGTCGACCCGAGCACATATCCGCCTCATGCCGCTACGCTTGATTATGTCGTTGCCGCCACGGCGGGTTGACTCACGGGGACCTTCGGAGGTGCGCTGGAGGCGCGCCAGATCGATGCCTCGGACGGTAAGCTGACATCGGAGGCGGTGGGTGAGATTGGGATAGAAGGCAACGTGCTTATCATCCGCCGAATCTCTGTCCACTACAAGCTTTGCGCCCCTCAGCAAATGGCAGAAATGATCGAGCGAGTGCACAGCGTCCACGTGGAGCGCTGTCCGGTTGCGCGTTCTATCCTGGGCGCAATTGAAGTTCGGACCTCCTACGAGTTGCTGCCAGAGCGGCAATCCGATTGACGTAGAGGCGGGTTTATCCCGCCACGTAGGATGGCGGCACAAAGCCGCCTCTACGACGCTCTTGATTCCGCGCTCTCTGGCTTCTTCAAATCACCCACCAGGAACCAATAGGAAGCGAGTCCGGCCACCAGGACGAGCGCCGCGAGATCGAAACCGGGGGAATACGATCCGGTGCGGGCAATCAAAAGCCCGGTCGCAAGCGGCGCTAGGATTCCCGCGACGTTCCCGAAGAAGTTCTCGAAGCCTGTCCACAGCCCTACCTGCTCGGGAGGAGCGCACGACTGCAGGATAACAATCAGGTTGCCGCTGGAAAGGCCGACGAGCGATGCGCCGATAATCAGCCAAACCGCCTCCTTCGCGCTTGCGACGTACTCCGCCGGAATTAGAAGCAAGCCGGTGAAAAAGGCCAATGTCACCATCCCCTTCCGAACCCGCGTTTCATTCCAGCCGAGCACAATAAGCCGGTCAGCGATCCAGCCGCCGATCGGCTCGCATACCCCGAAGACGAGAAATGGCGCAGCAGAATAGAGTCCTGCGCGAAGCACCGTAAAATGCCGGACCGTGACGAGATAATCCGGCAACCAGGTGACAAACAGGTACCAGTAGTAGTCAAAGCAGAAGAATCCGAGGCAGATTCCCAGCAGGTTGCGGTTGAAAATCACACCGGTGATGTTCGCCGCGCGCCGGAAACTTCGCTTGGCCGCCTCGTCGGGGCGAGGGGCACGCTCAGGCGGAGCGGAAATCTGTGCCGGCAAGTGAGCGGGATAAGTGGCGAGCCAGGGAATAAGCCACAATAGCGCAGCAAACCCGATGATCTCGAAAGTGATGCGCCAGCCGAGAAATACGAGAAGCGTTGGGACAAGAATCCCGCCTAGCGACATCCCGATTCTCGTCCCGAAATCGAAAAGGCCTGAAGGCAAACCGCGCTTTTCGCGAGGGAAGAAAAGCGTGACGATCTTGGTGCCGCCGGGAAGATAAATGGATTCGCCGATGCCCAGAAGGATCCGCGTACCGAGCAGGACGATGAAGCTCTTCGCCGCTCCTGCCAATCCCTGAGCCAACGACCAAAGGGTAAAGGTGACGACGTAAAGCCAGCGCATGCTCAGCCGGTCTGCCGCCCAACCGATAGGCACTTGCATGAGCGCATACGACCAGAAGAAGGCGGAGAGCAATACGCCTTGTTCGGCCGGGCCGAGGTTGAAATCGCGTGCAATAAGCGGAAGCGAGACGGAGAGGGTTGCGCGGTCAAGATAGTTGATGACCGACGCCAGAGAGAGTAGGCCGACGATGGACCATCGTAGGCGGTTGGCGGCGATGGAGGATGCACCGGCGCTCCCCGGTTTCTCATTGACCAATGTTTCGTCTCCGGACAAAGCTGTTCCTCCTCGTTACATCTGCGTGCTCTTATTAAGCACGGCGGACTCTCACTGTTTGGGGCGGTAGCTTACCGATCTCCACGAAAGATTCCAAGAACTCAGGCGTTCAGCCGCAACGGCGGGATCAAGCACCCGCCGTCCGTATTCGCTGCGGATTATTCAGCCGAGGCTAATGCGCCGTTCGAGGCCTGGCACACATAAACCTCGGCCCTGAGTTTGAGAACTTCTTCATAGCCGGCGCGGATGGCTTCAACAAAATCTTCCGCCGCAGATTCGCGCACCAGGTTCACCGTGCAGCCGCCAAAGCCGGCTCCTGTCATCCGCGCGCCAAGCACGCCCGGCTGCCTCCAGGCGAGCGAGGCGAGCACGTCCAGTTCCCGGCTGCTCACTTCGTAGTCATCGCGCAAACTTTCGTGCGAGGCGTTCATGAGCTTACCGAAATTTTCCACGTCGCCATCTTCAAGCGCCCGGACTGCTCTCAGCACACGATCGTTTTCACTCACGACGTGGCGCGCGCGCTTAAACTGAATGTCGCTTAGCGTGCTCCGATGCGCCTCGAGTTGTTCAGGAGTTACGTCGCGCAAGGCATTCACCGCGAGGCCGGCAGCGCGCAGTCGATCCACAGCTTCCCGGCACTGCCTGGCGCGCACGCTGTATTCCGACTGGGCAAGCGCCCGTTTTACGCCGGAATTGCACACCACGATCTTCACTTCGGGCTGCAGTGGCACGTGGCGATATTCAAGCGTGCGGCAGTCGAGAAACAATGCGTGATTCTTCCGCCCGAGCGCGGAGATGAACTGATCCATGATGCCGCTTGGAACTCCGACAAACTCGTTCTCCGCCCGCCGGGCCAGCTTGACGAGCGCGACGGGTTCGGGCGCCAGGTTCGCGAGCTTGTGCCAGAGGGCGGCAGCGGCCACCTCAACCGCCGCCGATGAACTGAGCCCCGCTTCGCGCGGAACGTCGCCTCCGAGCACAATATCCGCGCCCGGCAGCCGCAGCCCGCTCTCCTGCACGAACACGCAGACCCCGCGAAGGTAATTGCTCCAGGCGTGGGCGGCGTCTTTGCGTATATCGTTAAGGCTGAACTCGACGGAGTCAGCAAAGTCCAGCGAATGAGCCAGCACCTTCTGGTCGGCACGCCGCCGCCCTGCGTACCACACGTAGCGGTCAATCGCCGCGGGAAGCACAAAACCATCGTTATAATCCGTATGCTCCCCGATCAGGTTCACGCGCCCTGGCGCGCGCGCGACGACTTCGGGAGCGCCCCCAAAAATCTCACGAAAACGTTCTTCGATCATCGGATTCCCTGTGGTATAAAACCGTCACATTCTACGCCGGCTCTTCCGCCGGGGTTGAACTCCGCAGCTCCGCGGCTTTCTCTTCTGCCACCGAATCGTTTAAGAATGCTCCGCTGCCTGTTTCGACGCTGGCCAGGTATTTGAGTTTGTCTCTGCTCCGGTGAGGGGGGTAGAACTCGATGTGAAAATGAAAATAGAAATGCTCGCCGCGCGCCGGCGACTGATGGAGCAGCATCATGTACGGAAATGAGAATCCGAAGAGATTATCGTACTTCAGCGTCACCCACTTCAAAATCCGCGCGAGTGCCTCTTCCTCCGAGGGTGAGAAGTTCGAGAGCGTGCCCAGGTGACGCCGCGAGAAGATGTGAACTTCATAAGGCCAGCGCGCGTAAAACGGGACAAAGGCTGTAAAGTGGGTGTTTTCGGCAACCAGGCGGCGCCCGTCCGTCTTTTCCTTCTTCAGAATGTCGCAGTACAGGCAGCGTCCGCGCGAGCTTTGGTGTGCGCGCGCCGCGGACAGCTCCTTTTCGAGCCGCGGCGGAATGAACGGGAAGGCATAAATTTGGCCGTGCGGATGTGGCATGGTGACGCCGATCACCGCTCCCTTGTTCTCAAAGATCAGGACGTATCGAATCCCGTCCAGACGCTGAAGTTCTTCAAACCGCATTCTCCAAAGCCGCACGAGCAGCGTGAGGTGCGAGACGGAAAGCTGCGGCAGGGACTTGTTATGATCCGGGTGGTAAAGCACCACGTCGCACTTTCCAAAAGATTTCCTCACCTTGTACAAATCATCGCCCTCGATTGCAGGCTTGGGCGGCGGCACGGAAAAGGCGGGGAAGTCATTGGGATAAATCAGGACGTCGTAGTGGTCCGGCACTCGGCCGGAGCCGGGGCAGAACGGACACCAGCCCGTGGGCATCAGGGGCCTATCTTGTCGCTCACTGGCGGTTGAAATCCATTCACGCGCCGTGGGATTCCAGCGAAGTTCGGTCATGCGATGTTGTTGAGTCCGAGTAGCCTTCCGGGCCTTTAACGAGAATTGCGCGGGACAGGCACAGAATGGAGATAGTTACCACAGCGGTGCGGAAAAGTAAACGAGTCAGTTGGCCTCTGCAAAGGAAGCGGGCGAAGGTGAGAACGAGGCGGCCCGTGCCGACGGTTCTGCATTCGGGCGAGGAGTCACGGCAGTACTTTATTGGAGGTAGAGCCTAGTTAGTGCTGAGGAACCGACTGGCCGTGGCCAAATCGATCAGGGGCAGCTTTGCTCCTCACCCGAAGCAATAATAACTAACATAAAGGTACACTGTTAGTTAACGAATTGGCGAACGGCTAGCATATTTATGCTAGCATAATGGCGCTGATTTAGTTTTTTGGGAGAGTGCTCGCTTGCCTCAATTTGAAGATGTCAGCAAACTCGTGTGCGCGGCACGGAAGAATCTCGGCCTAAGCCAGGAGCAATTCGCCTCCGCGCTAGGGGTCAAGCTTTCACGCCTCCAAAAGTGGGAGTCAGGTGTGAACGAGCCCCGTTTTACGATCACCGAATTGCGTCGCATACGACAGAATAACCGGGAAGTTTTCGACGCGATCGTCAGCGGGTTTCTCCTCTTACCGCCCCCTACATTCAGACAACTATTCAACGCTTCGTCCAATCCGATCAGGGACGGCTCTCGCGAGCAGCCGAACCCGACGAGCAGGGCGTTGAAAACCCGTTAAGCCGCAGTTTTTCTCAGTTCAGGAAGTAGGTTCGGTAGAGGGTATCGCGCTTGATGGGCCGGAAGCCGGCATCGGAGATGAGGCGGCGAAGGTCTTCCTCGGAAGATGTGTTCTTGCACCCGGCGGCGTTGACGACATTTTCTTCGATCAAGATGCTGCCCATGTCGTTGCCGCCGAAGCGTAAAGCGACCTGGCAGATTTTGTGGCCCGGGGTCAGCCAGGAGGCTTGAACGTTGAGGATGTTATCGAGATAAATTCTGGAGACGGCGAGCGTCTTGAGGTAATCCACTGCCGTGGCTTCCTCCTTCACGAACCGGCCGAGCGAGGTATTCCCGCGCTGGAAAAACCAGGGAATAAACGCCGTGAAGCCGCCTGTCTCCTCCTGAAGCTGCCGGATGCGCTCAAGATGATTCACGCGCTGCTGCAGCGTCTCACCCACGCCGAACATCATGGTAGCTGTGGTGCGCAGGCCCAGTTCGTGCGCCGTGCGGTGTACGGAAATCCACTCCTCGGTGCTGCACTTCAGCCGGGCAATGCGGTGGCGGACTTCGTCATCCAAAATTTCCGCGCCCGCTCCGGGAATCGAATCCAGGCCGGCACCCATCAGCCTCGCAATAACGTCCCGCACGGTCATTCCGCACAAATCGGCGATGTTCAGGATTTCCGGTGCCGAAAAGCAGTGGAGGTGAAGCGTGGGATAGCGTTCCCGGATGCGCGTGAGCAGGTTGACGTAATAGTCCATCTTGAGGCTAGGGTGCAACCCGCCCTGCATCAGGATTCCGGTGCCGCCCAGAGCCAACGTTTCGTCGATCTTCTGAAAGATCGATTCGAGAGGCTGCACGTAACCCTCGGGCGACCCGGCAGGGCGGTAGAAGGCGCAAAAAGAGCAGTATTCCGTGCAGAAATTGGTGTAGTTGATGTTGCGATCGATCTGATAGGTAATGACGTTGCCCGGGTGCAGTCGTCGGCGGACGGCGTCCGCCTCCATACCGAGACCGATCAGGTCGTCAGATTCCAGCATTGCGAAAGCTTGCGCGGAAGAAAATCGCATGACCGAACTCAAACGCCTTGTGCCCGGGCGCTGCCCGCGAAATCCAAACCGCGAACCGCAGGGATCAAGCCTAACTCCCAGGCCAGTTGGTAAAACAGGTTGAGGCCACGCCGATGGCTCTCTTCGAAATTATAGTTGATGTTCCGGGTGAGGTACATCTTCACCTCGTTTGGCGTCAAGCCAACCCGTGCCGCATAGTGCGCGGCGATTTCGCCAGTGCGGCGAAGTCCATAATCGCGCGAATCTTGAAAATCGCGGACCAACTCCTCCAGCCGTGCCTGCCGAAGCCCGGCCCACAGGGCGAAGACACACGGCAGCCCCGTAAACTTGCTCCATTCGGCGCCCAGGTCGTAGACGTGCGCGCCCCGCGCGCGGTATTTAATCGCAGGGTCGCCGATCAGCAACGCCGCGTCCGCCTGCGCAAGCATCGCGTCGGGTTCGGGAGCTGCCGGTGCCATGACGGGCTCAAGCTTGTAAAACTCTCTCAGAAGAATGCTGACAAGCGCTACCGAAGTCCGGGAAGACGTGTCCAGCGCGATCGTTCGGATTCGCTCAATAGGACAGTTGCTGAGCAACAGGACGCTTTTCACCTCGTTGAGCGAGCTAATCGAGACGCCGGGTATCACTTGGAGATTTTCGATGCGCTGCAACTCAATAGCGGGAATGATGCCCACGTCAGCTCGGCCCGAGCCCACAGCCTCCGCGCATTGAGCGGGAGTGGTGAAACTCAAATCGAACTTTCCTTGTTGCTCGCCGTGAAGCATTCCCCAGATCAACGGAACGGTGTTGAGGTATTGAACGACGGAAACGCGAGGCTTGGTCACCGGATTATTCTCACTATATGGTTCGCAGCGCTTTTGACCTGCGACCCTGCAAGGATCACTTCAGGCTGCCCCAATGTTCGATGGCCGGCGAAATTACGTCACCTGCAATCGCGCCTTTACCGCGTAGAAAATTGTAAGTGTCGTCGGCACCGCTATCGGAAGGCACAAGCTTGGCCACTGGCTTGTCACGCTTTGTGATCACAACCGTTTCCCTTTTGACCTGAACTTCGTTCATCATTGCAAGACAGTGAACCTTGAACGAGCCCCCAGCAATTTTTTTCACGACACACTCCGTATCATGGTCATATTGCCATAGTCATGACGCGCTCACATCCCCGATTCGTCCGCCGACGGGCCGTAGATAGCCGGCACCGGAACGTTGTTTAAACGCAGATAGACGCCAAGTTGCGCGCGGTGATGCACAAGGTGGTTCAGGAACATTTCGCGGTACGCAAGAAAGCGAGAGCCCTCGAAGAGGATCCGACCCCCAAATGCCAGCCTCCAGTTCTCTCTCCAGGCTTCGTCGGAAGTTTCACGGATGGCGTTCCGAAGCTTCGTTGCGTTCTCATCCAGCACTTTCACGAGTTGTGCGCTGGATTCAAACTGCAACGGTCGGTAGCTGCCGGCGGAAAAATCCACGCGAGGCGTCGTGACTACGCGGTGGCCGAATTCTGTAAGTTCCGCCACGTGCGGTGCGAGTTTGCCGAGCGGCATCGATTTGCTGTGTGGCGTGAATTCAGCCTTGCTGTCCGGGAGCCTCGCTAGGGTCTTACGTGTGTTCGCGATTTCCTGATCGAATTCGGGCAACAGCATCTCGCTAATCATTATGAGGCCTCCGTTTGATTTTTCATTGCCGCTTTCACATCTTACTATTTTCGTCTTTTGTTCGCCATGGCCATTGCCTCATCCGGGCGTTGACTCACCTCACGCCTTCGGATGCGCCTTGTCGTAGACTTCGATGAGCTGCCGGACGCTGACCTGCGTATACTTTTGCGTGGTCGAGAGGCTGGCGTGGCCAAGCATTTCCTGGATGGCGCGCAGGTCCGCGCCCTCGCTCAGAAGGTGGGAGGCGAAAGCGTGGCGCAAAGAATGAGGACTGACGCGGACGTTCGGGCCATAGAGGCGTACGTATTTGCGGACGATGCGGTGTACGGAGCGGGTGGTCAAGCGGCGACCCTTGGCGTTCAGAAACATTGCCGGGCTTGACGTCCGGTTTTCCGCAAGCACCTTTTCCCGAACCGGCAGATAATTGACCAGTGCGTTTCGCGCCTTGGAGCCGAACGGGACAAGTCGCTCCTTTCTCCCTTTGCCGAGGACCAGGACGACACCGTCGTTCAGTTGCACGGCGCGGACGTCAAGGCCCACAAGCTCACTGACGCGCAGGCCGGAAGCGTACAGCAACTCAAGGATTGCCCGGTCTCGCATCAGAAATCCCCTGCCTGCTTCGGATTCCCTGGCCACCCGGTTGAGGAAGTCGTTCGTTTCTTCCTCGGTCATAATGCGGGGGAGCTTTTGCGGCCGCTTTGGCATTGCCACCTGGGCAGCGGGATTTTCGGCGATGGTTCCCTCCCGGCACAAAAACTTAAAGAAAGACCGCAGGGCCGCGAGCTTCCGTGCGATCGATGCTTTTTCGATCTTGCGCGCGAAAAGGCGCCCGAGAAAATCCCGGATGCGCATTGCATCAACCGCCTCCACTCGGACGGGCTCTTCAGGCCGGCCTTCCTTCAGAAAGTCGCGGAATTGCTCGAGGTCGCTGCGATAGTTGCGGAGAGTGTGAGGAGAAGCGTTTCGTTCGGATTGGAGGGCTCCGAGAAAACGCTCGATAAGTTCATCCATAGGCTTTTTGAGGCTGGCCGCGCCTAGCGCTTTCCTGACCGTAGCTAACCGGCTGCAGCCCCGACCTGAAACGGCGCTTGAACGTTGCGGTCGATCCAGCCGCGGATCTCGCTGAGCGCGCGCTCGCAAACTTGGTCACGCCGCGCGCGGCGATCACGGAGCGTCCTGCGTGGAGCGCTTTCGAGCGGCGGAAGCAAGTCGAACGAAATATTCGTGGGCTGGTAATTTTCAGGATCGGCATGGCTAATGAAGTGAACGAGCGAGCCGAGCGCCGTCGCTCGCGGCGGTGGCTCGCACGCGCCTCCCGCCGCCCGGCATGCCATACCCAGTCCCGCCAAAAATCCCGTCGCAATGCACTCGATGTAACCTTCGACGCCGGAAAGTTGTCCGGCAATGAAGACCTCGGGCCGGACGCGAAGGCTGAGATCGGGCGAAAGCAATCGCGGCGCGTTGATGTAAGTGTTGCGATGAATCTGGCCGTAGCGGAGGAACTCCGCCTGCTCGAGTCCGGGAATCAGGCGCAACACTCGCTTTTGCTCCGGGAATCGCAGGTGGTTTTGAAATCCAACCAGGTTGTAGCTTGAAAAGCGCAGGTTCTCGGCTCGCAATTGCACGACGGCGAACGGCCGCCGGCCGGTCCGCGGCTCCACTAGACCCACCGGCTTCATGGGGCCGAAACGCAACGTGTCATAGCCGCGGCGGGCGAGTTCTTCGATGGGTAGGCAAGCCTCAAAGTACCGGACGTCCTCAAACGCGTGACTCTCCGCAGGCTCGGCGGTACGCAGCGCCTCGTAAAAGTCTCGGTATTCCTCCTCGTTCATCGGGCAGTTCAGGTAGTCGCCGCCGCCTTTGCCGTAGCGCGACGCCCGAAAGATGCGTTCCATGTTCAGTGTTTCAGCGTCGACGATTGGGCTGATCGAATCGTAAAAGGCCAGATTCTGCGCCCCCGTGAGGGTTTGAAGAGAAGCCGCAAGCGCGTCCGAAGTGAGCGGGCCGGAAGCGATCAGGGTAAGCTCCCCGGAAGGAACCCTGGTGAGTTCATCGCGGCGCAATTCGATGAGCGGGTGAGCTTCAATCGCGTTTGTGACTGCGGCCGAAAAGCCGTTTCGGTCCACCGCAAGCGCGGCACCGCCTGGGACGGCGTGCGCGTGCGCAAGGCGCAACAAGAGCGACCCCGCTTGCCGCAATTCTTCTTTAAGGAGCCACGAGGCTGAACCTGGAGTATTGGACTTTAGCGAATTACTGCAGACAAGCTCGGCGAGCTGGCCTGTCTTGTGCGCGGGCGTCGAGCGCGCCGGGCGCATTTCGTGCAGCGTCACCCTAATGCCGCGCTCCGCTGCTTGCCAGGCGGCCTCGCTGCCCGCCAGGCCACCACCGATGACGATTACGCGGTTCATCTGCTTGGATTGTATCGGTCTTAGCCGTTTCGCTCAAGATGGAGCGGAAGTGAGCGTTGTTTTTAAGCGACCTGTCAAATCAAAACCCGGACAAAACCTCAAGATGCGTGAACATCGTGGGATTCCTGCCAGGCCTTCAGCCGGTTCCAGGGCACGTGTTAGTGGCATGCTAGGGGAGGACCTTGGTGCTGACTTGAAACTGGTTATACCTTGAGTATACGCCGTCATTGCGGTAACGAACCCCGTTGAGTACCACGTTGACGGTGACGCGCCTGGGAAGCCAGTGTGGCTCCGGTAAGCCGCGGAAACGAACGGGGGCGAATATTACATCGGTGGTTTCCGTCGTCAGGCCAAAGTCAGGTCGGGGCGCCAGCATCGTATGCCAGGCGCGCAGTACCTGAAAGGAAGACGGGTCCAGCCAAAAGACGCCTTGCATGTACAGCCTGTGCATGCCGCCTGGAAGCTGGAACGTCGTCCACATGGCCGTCTTCCACGGATCCTGGGCGAAAGCGACAACCTGCGCGTCGCTACCGTGAAAACGATCAGTGCCGAGGTAGCGAAACTCGGTGCCCGCCCGGTTCACGGGAAGCAGATATTGGGGCGCCTGTGCAAATCCCTCAGTCAGCATTGTTCTGTCAGGCGGCGCGGCGAGCCCATACCGCTTGCCTTGAGGATTTGTACGGTACTCCCTCAGAGTGATCAGGCCATTGTGTGACACAGGCACGATCATGTAATTGAAGCGCTCGCGGGTTTCGCGAGAGAAACCGTTCGGAATTCTAATCCAACTGTCGATATCCTCGCGGCAGATTATGTCCGGGAGACTGTGGAAGTAGTGCTCGGCTCGGCTTCCGGCGTTCTGGAGGATGGCGGCCAACGGTTCCTGGGAAGCCGCCGGAATCATTGCCTTCAGTCCGGGAATCTTCCTCTTGAGAGTAGCAGGGGATTCGTCGACGATTGTGCCGAAGCGGCGGTAGTAGCGAGCTACTTCAGGATTAACAATGCGCGCCAAGGGCCTGTCCGAAGGCGGGGCCACCGACCTCGGAGCGAGGCCGGCTGCGATCGGGCAAAAGACGGGTAGTAGAAGCCACACGGCGGCAGGCATTCGGCGCGAGGCGCCATGTTTCTCTCCTCGGATGCATTTTCCGAGCGTCGTCATCTCGGCGTACCAGGGAGCAAAACTCATTCCGTTTCCAGTTTATTGCGCGAGAAACGCCTGCACCACCGGCGTATACCCCGCCAGTTCGCAACTGAACGCGAGATGACCGCAGTCGGAAGTCAGTTTGAAGACGCGGGCGTGAATGAGGCGGGCGAAATTGAGGGCTGGAATAGGATCCACCATGTGGTCCTGTAGGCTGGGGATCACCAGTACCTGCGCGCGAACGCGGGCTGCTGCGCGCTGCAAAGAGTGGCCGTAGGGCGCGGAAACGTCGTCGGCGATCATCGCCTGAAGCTGCCTGATCCAATCGTTCGCATCGTGGGTGCGCCGCGTGTCTTCCTCACTCTTTTTGAGGAACTCGGGGAACTGCGCCGGTGCGGTGTGTTCCACGCGGTATTGCGGCGTGGTGAGCGCCAGCGTATGAATGTCCGCCGCCGTATCCATGCCGGCCTTGGGCTGCGAGGTGTAGTTGCCGTGGTTCCAGGCTGGGTCCTCTTCGATGGCGTGCAGCTCGGCCGTCCACAAAAGCAGGTCATAGGACGTAAGCCGCGGAGAGCCGACGATTGGGACTGCCTCCTTCATGAACGTCGGATAAGAAACGATCCACTGGAAGGTTTGCATCCCGCCCATCGAGACGCCCATCACCGCCAGCACGTGTGTGATGTGCAACTCGCGCACGAGCAGATCGTGCTCGGCGTTCACCATGTCTCGAATAGTGAATTTCGGAAAACTCATGCGCGGCTGCAGCGTGCTGTTCGAGGGCGAGGACGAGATTCCATCGCCGAGCGCGTCCACAAAAATCACATAATATTGCGAAGTGTTCAGCAATTTGCCCGGACCGGCGAAACTCAGCAGGTCTTTGGTCGTGCCCATAAACCAGGTGGGCCAGAGAATGGCGTTCGACTTCGCGGCGTTCAGCTTGCCTACCGTGCGGTAGCCGAGCCTGCAATTGCGGATGACTTGACCGCTTTCCAGGCGACAGTCGCCGAGCGAAGCGAAGTGGAGATTCCCTTGAGCCTTAACACCCGGAACGAATGCGATCCAGAGGGCGAACACAAGTCCGCCATACCTCATGGCTTTTCTCCCGGGATCTTCAGCCGGATCTCATAAACGCTGGTGTCGGCGCAGATGTAAAGCGTGCGGTAGTCCGAACCACCCCACCCCAGGTTGCCCACCCTTTCGGGAACGCGAATCGTACCCAGATGCGTTCCTTGCGGCGAGAAGATCCACACGCCGCCGGGGCCGGCGCTATAAATATTGCCCTTGACGTCCACCTTCATCCCGTCCGGGCCGCCGGGCGCGCTGTCGGAGGTGGCATCGCAAAAGACGGTTCCGGGGCCGAGCGTTCCATCGGGATGAACCGGGTAACGCAGCCAAAGCTTCTTCGGCTCGGAATTGTCCACGTAGAGAAAGTGTCTGTCAGGCGAAAAGGCAATGCCGTTTGGCCGGGTAAGATTTGAGATCAAAAGCTGGAGCTTGCTCTCATCGGGCGGAGCGCCGGGCGGGTGCGAGACAGCATCCAGGATGCGATAGACGCCGTTGACGCGCAGTTGCTTGAGCGGGTCGTGGTCGCTCTGCGTCGGCAACCCGTATGGCGGATCGGTGAGATAGAGCGCGCCGTGCGGCCCGTAGACCAGGTCGTTTGGGCTGTTCAACCGCTTGCCCTGATATTTGTCGGCAAGAATCGTCCGAGTGGAATGGGGGCTGAGTGTTTCGAGTCGCCAGACGTCGCGCTGGGCGTGGCCGGCAACAGTGAGACGGCCACGAGGGTCCAGCGTCATGCCGTTCGAGCCCGATTCCGGGCCAGGATAGGGAGTTTTGCCCAGATACCCACTTGGGTGCATGAAGACGGTCGCGGTGTGGCCGGGAATCCACTTCATAATGCGGTTGTTGCGAATATCGGCAAAGAGCAGGTAGCCGGCGGGAATCCAGACGGGCCCTTCCGTCCAGTTGAAGCCGGTGGCCGCGCGGGTGAGGCGGGCGTTTTTCGGCACAATCGCATTGATCTCGGGATTAAGGCGTTCAATCATGGTCGTAACTTGAGGACGGGCGACAGACGTTACAAGCACAGCTTGAAGTGCCAGCAGAACAGCGTATTTTGTGATTTTCATGCGCGCGATTCTATCTCTTTGCGCGCTGCCGGGCAATAGAAATGCGCTGCTTTCCTAAAGAGTCACGATCGCCGAGCGAAGACATCCACTCGGTCCAATCCCCGATTTGCCCCGGTTCTGTCCAGACCCCGATTGTAGTAACCGTTCAGTCTCTGTGGCACCGTCGAAGGTTTTTCGGTGACCGGTCCAATTCCCGATATGAGCGAGCCCAGACCAATTCCCGATTTGCCCTATCCAGATCCCGATTGTAACCGGCTCGGTGTGAAAAAAAAGGTCAATGCGGAGGTGCCCGGAACGTTCTTGCCTACGAGGGGCCAAAGTGTTCGCGGCCGGCAGAGAAATGCAGATGCCTCTCCCACTTCCCGGGATCGGAATGACGTCGTTCTGAGTGCCGATGCAGTTCATCGAGTCGAAGGCTGCTTTTTGGTCGTGGCTCTGCCGCGCTACGCTCTCCGTTTCGTGAAAGGCACAGGGACCACCGCGGGCCTCCGTGATCTGGGTGGCTAACCTTGATGGCCGCGGAGAACACAGAGGATGTTCGAAGTTCCGGGCCAGCACCCAAATTGCTAGAACGACAAACGCAATCAGCACAAATTCGCTCACTCTTCCCTTATACACCTCTCGAATGAGACAGTGGAGACAGGTGAGACCAATGAGACAATTTTTTTCGCGGCGGCGATGGAGCGTATCTGGCTGAAAATAAGGGAGAACATCGAAGTCTCAAATGCAGAGACTCGGTAGTGTCCCAATTTCAGGTGTAGCGCCGCGCTTTAGCTCGGCAGGTGCCGGCCTGAGGGCCGGTGCTTCCCTGCTTTTCGCATCCCGCCAAAAAGCCACAGAAGTCCAATCAGCGTCTTGCCATCCTGAATCTTGCGTTGGCTTACCATCTGCCGCAACTCCGGAAGGCTGAACGCCTTGGCTTCGATTCGTTCGTCTCGTTCCGGCTGAGCAACGCCCTTCTGAAGCCGCGTGGCCTCAAACAGATACATCTTTTCAGTGAGGATTCCGGGGCTCGGATAAAACTGGAAGATGGGCCTGAAAGCCGCGGCGCGGAAGCCCGTCTCCTCGCGCAGCTCACGAGTTGCGGCGCGGGCAGGGGTTTCGCCCGGCTCGATGCCCCCGGCCACGAGTTCCCAGAGCGACCTTCCGGCGGCGTACCGGAATTGGCGCACCAGAAGAACTTTGTCTCGCGAAAGCCGCGGCAGCACGACAACCGAACCTCCGTGGCGTACCACTTCGCGTCGCGCCCGCACCCCCCCCGGCTCGATGAGGTCATCGACCCGGACATCAAACATCTTGCCGTGGTAAATGCTCTTCGTGCTCAGAACGCGCATCGCCGAAAGTCCGAATGTGAAGTTAAGACAACCTTAGTGCGCGGTTTCGGAGGAACACGCACGTGTTCCGCGCGGTCAGGTGCAATGCCCGTTCGGCTCCGCGCCTGTGCAGACCAAGGGCTTCTTCGTGTACTGCGCGGGCAAAGATACAATTTGATCTGCCAAGTTAGCATCTCTTCGGCGACGACCCACGCACCGAACGTAGCCGAGGCACTTTCCCTGGTCCGCCTCAATCGCCTTGATTTCCACTTGCACTGCTGTGCGGTTAAAAGTCGAAGAGAATCAATTGGTTCCGGTCGTCGCGTAAATTCTCCTGGGAGTCGGACGCGTGCAGGGCCTGTAAAATGGGCACTTTTTCGAAAAGCGTAATACTCAAAATCTGTAGAATCTGGTAGAGGCTCGCTTCCAGGCCGAGACGTTTCCGGACGACGGCAACGAGCACGTAAATTGAAACGGCGATCCAGATCTGGGTCTTTACGGCATTCTCGCTGGTTCCATAAAACG
>JAKAWG010000053.1 GCA_021817045.1 Acidobacteriota bacterium | reverse complement strand
CACAAACCCTCCCACTTTCAGGACACTGCTCATAGCTTGGTCGTGTCCTAATTTCAGGTAGCGCCGGCCTTCAGCGCCTGCCCTGAGCGGAGCGAAGGGCCAGCTCTTGCCGAGCTAAAGCTCGGCGCTACACCTGAAATTAGCCCGCCGCTTCTAGCCTATTTCTCTTGACAAGCGCACGGGGACTTTGATATAAGGATAACTTAGGTTCGGCGCGCCGTTTCCCTCTCGCCTGGCGCGCCGGCTGCCTGATTTCCCCCCTCGCGTTGATGTACGCGCCGGCATTGCCATCAAGACGGCGGCGCTACTTGACGGCAAATCCCAGTTTGCATAGAGGCTTTCCATGTCTCTTTTGAAAAAACGGCGGCCAACGCCAGCGCAGTTGGCTGCCAACCGGGCCAACGGTCGTAAATCCACCGGCCCGAAGACGCCGGTAGGGAAGAAGATTGTTTCGCTGAACGGTCTGAAGCATGGGCTGCGCGCGCAGCCGGCAGCGCGCCCGCTCTGGCAGACCATGGCGGTGCTCGGGGAAGACCCTGCCCGCTTTCAGGCCTTGCTCCAGGGCGTCGTCCGCTCCTATCCGCCCGCCAACCCTTTGGAGCTGAGGCTGTGCGAGGACATCACGCGGCTGCTGCTGAAGGCGGAGCGGAACCAGCGGGCGCAGGAGGCCAAGCTCGTCCGCACCTACCAGCGGCTGGAAGGCGGGCGGCGGAAGCAGCGGCGCGACATGGAGACCAGCTTTGACGCTGTGCAGGCCGAGGTGTTGGAAACCGGCCTGCGCCGCGCCCCGGATTCTCCGGGCAAATTCTCCGAGACCATGGCTTGTCTGGAAAGGCTGCGGAAGCAAGTGGAAGCCCGCGACTTCTCCGACGAGACCGAGCTCGAAGCCCTCTACGGCAAAAACCCCACCTTCCGCGGCGCCGGCATCATCAACAGCTTCCGCGAGCTGGCTGAGAATTCGTACGACCGCGACCTGGTGGCCAGCCTGCGCCTGATGATTCTGGAGGAGACGCGCGACGTGGCCGAGGACTACCAGCACTATTACCAGGAGCACATCGAAATCTCGCGCGCCATGCGCCTGGAATGCCTGGCGCCGGCTGCCGACCGGGAATACATCGAGCTTCAGCGGCAGGAAGCCGCCATCCATCAGCAGCTCGAACGCAAGATCAAATTGCTGGTGAGCGTGCAGGCTGCCGCCCGCCGGCAGGCCGCAGAACCGGAGGCTGCGGATGTGCCCGGCGAACCCATCGAGTGGTTTGAGGCGGCTATTCTGCCGCCGGATAACGCCGATCCGGCCCCATCTGGAAAGCTGGTCATTCGCGCGACGCAGGCTCGCGCCATCGCGCTTCGCCACAAGATCGGCACACCGCGCCGGTCCAATCGAAGCGAAGACGCGTCAGCGGAAGAGGTGCTGACCAGGATTCGGGAAATCTACGGCCTCGGCTCGGAGCCCTCCGCCGGCCAGCCTCCTGCGGCGATGTCCTCATCGCCAACCGCCAGCGAGAGCCTCCCCGAAGCCGGGAAACAGGAGGGCGCCGGTGCTCAGGGCAAGCCCTCAACCACCCCGCCTGCGGCTCCCCTCCTTTCCGAGACGAAGGGCCAGCCGGTCCCGGACGCCCCATCCGAAGCCCAAGAATCCCTAGGCTAGGGACTTTTCACGAAATTAACAGGCCATTTTCCCTCGGGAAACCCACCAAGTAACTGAAAACAAACAACATTATAATTTGCTTATGACGAGCAAACCAAAAAGCAAAGCCAAGCTTTTCGGGCAAAACATGGTTAGGTTATTTATAATCAGCAACTTATAGGGGCTAGCGCGGCGCCCGTTATTTCTATAAGTTAGTGAAAATAAATAACATAGACACTCGGCTTAGCGTCACCTGCCGCGAGCGCTTTTCAACGAATTTTCAATGAGCCTTCAGCAGCGGGTTACGGGCCAGGCTCATGCTTTTTTTTCGAGGTGGCCTCCAAACTCGTAGCGCATGGCGGAGAGCAACTTATCGGCGAACAAATCCAGCCCACGGGAGCCGAATCGCTCATAAAGCGCGGTGCTCAGGACGGGCGCAGGAACTCCTTCGTCGATCGAGGCATGAACGGTCCAGCGGCCTTCGCCGGAATCTGAGACGTGGCCGGAGAAGGTGGCGAGGTCAGGTTGCTCGAGCAGCGCAGCCGCCGTTAAATCGAGTAGCCAGGAAGCGATCACGCTGCCGCGTCGCCATACTTCGGCGACTTCGGCAAGGTTGAGGTCGTATTGGTAGTTTTCCGGATGGTGGAGCGGGGCCGTCTCAGCATCTACAACCTCTTTCTGCTTGCCCGCATTAGCATGGCGCAGAATGTTCAGTCCTTCCGCATAGGCCGCCATCAATCCATATTCAATTCCGTTATGGACCATCTTCACGAAATGCCCTGCGCCCGAAGGACCGCAGTGCAGATAACCCTCCTCTGCCGTGCTGGGCTGCTTCTCCCGGCCCTGTGTCCGCAGAATATTGCCGCGGCCCGGCGCGATTGTCTTAAAGATCGGGTCGAGGCGCCGCACGGGTTCCGGCTCACCTCCGATCATGAGGCAATAGCCGCGCCAAAGCCCCCACACGCCGCCGCTCGTGCCCACATCAAGATAATGAATGCCTCGCGGCGCGAGCCCTTTTGCCCGACGGATATCATCCACGTAATACGAGTTACCGCCATCTATGATGGTGTCACCTTTCTGCAGCCGCCCGCCAAGCTCGCCGAGCGTCGTGTCAACCACGCCGGCGGGCACCATCAACCAAACCGCACGGGGCGGTTTGAGCTTGGCAACAAAATCGTCGAGCGACGCGGCCCCGGTAGCACCCTCGCCAGCTATTGCCTTCACACTGGCCGGACTCACATCGTAGACGACGCATTGGTGGCCGCCTTTCATCAACCGCCGCACCATGTTCGCGCCCATTCTTCCCAAGCCGATCATTCCTAATTGCATCCTCAAAACCTCCTCGTCGAGATCGCTTCTTTTTCATTGTAGGCCGAAACATCCTGGCCTGCCGGAAATGTGAAGTCAGGCAACCTTGTGGAATCCACGCGCACGGCACACTCCGTGGCACTGCGGAAACGGTTGGTTGCTCGCGCTTCGCGACCCGTGATACATTGCACCAGCTTGATAAATTCTCGTGTGAGGACCTCCACATGAATCCGCTGGCGAAAGCGCCGATCGGCAAAACTCGACTTCAGGTGACGCGCGTGGGCATGGGCACGGCTCCGCTCGGCGGCTTGTTTGAGGATGTACCGGAAGCAAGAAGTGTGGCTACCGTGAAACGCGCGCTGGCACTTGGGATCAACTTTCTGGATACGGCCCCTCTCTACGGATACGGCAAGTCCGAAACGTACCTGGGCAAGGCGCTGGCCAGCACACACCGTTCAAGCTTCGTCTTGTGTACCAAAGTGGGACGCCTCCTGGTTCCGACTGATCCCCGCCAGCTCGAGCTACGCGAGTTCGATCGCCCCTTCCCTTTCAAGCCCGTATTCGATTTCAGCTACGACGCGGTGATGCGCTCATTTGAAGAGAGCTTGAAGCGGCTCCAGACGGACCGGATCGATATCCTGCTCATCCACGATCCGGACGACCATTACGAGCAAGCTCTTTCCAGCGCCTATCCCGCTCTGGCCAAGCTGCGCAGCGAGGGTGTGATCAGCGCCGTTGGTGCCGGAATGAATCAAGCGGAGATGCTAGCGCGATTGGCCCGAGAAGGTGATTTCGACTGTTTCCTGCTAGCGGGTCGCTATACGCTCATTGACCACACGGGATTAAAGGAACTCTTGCCCTTGTGCGTACAGAAAAATATCAGCATCATCGTCGGCGGGCCCTATAATAGCGGGGTTCTTGCTAGCGGAGCTCAACCAGGCGCGAAGTACAATTACGCGGACGCGCCGCCGGAAATCCTGGAGCAGGTGCGAAAAGTTCAGGAAGTCTGCGCTCGCCATCAAGTCCCAATGAAAGCGGCGGCGCTACAATTTCCGCTCGCTCACCCTGCGGTCGCGGCGGTCATCCCTGGCGCGCGTGCGCTTGAGGAAGTTGAAGAGAACTTCCGGCTCGCGAGTCACCCCATCCCGGCGGTGTTCTGGGCTGACCTGCGAAAGGAAGGGCTGCTGCCGGACAATGCTCCGGTGCCGAAAGGCGCTGACGCAAATTGAATCATTGGGCTACTGAACCATTGATTCAATGAAGCAATGGCTAAATTTCATTTTCTCATCCCATCCGGTTAGCCGCACCGGAGATTCCCGAAGCGATAATCAGCACGACGATGCCTGCCAGCATGTACCACTTGGCGCGCGAACTTGCACCCTTCCATTCGCCCGTGACGAAGCCCCAGACTCCTGAAAAGATAATCATTGTGGCCATGAAAATGGGCCAGCCGACCACCGTGCCGATGTCACCCATCAATCCCGCGCCACGCCCGTAGAAGACGACCCCGAAATACCAAAGAAAAGCCATCGCGATGCCCAGAGCCAGAGTTCTGCCCGATTTTGGATAAGTGAAATGTCCCCAAGTCCGGTTGCGCGTCAGCAGGTAGAGCGTGTAAAGGAGGTTTGCAATAAAGCCCGCACCGAGAGCAACCATCCAGACGAAATTCTGCGCCCCGTTGACGTTCGCGCCACTCGCCATGGCCGCAGTCCGGATGGGACCGCTGAAGCTAAAGGCGAGGTTTAACATGCAGGAGAAGATCCCGCTGAAGATACAAATCAAAAGTCCCGCAACGAAGCTGCCCTTCTGTCCCGCCTCGTTTTGCGCCGCCTTCGACTGGTCGCGTTTTTTCCCGGCCACGCCCACCAGGGTGACGCCGGCGAGCAGCGTGATGACCGAGGCAATCACCGTCAGCCCTTTTGGCTGGAACACTAGTTCGGGCGTCGACACAATCAGAGGAATCAGGGCGCCAAGCGCCGCAGTTATACCGATCAGCACGGCCACGCCCATCGCCAGGCCCATGCGATCCACGCCAAGACCCGAAAGAACGGACCCAACGCCCCATCCCGCGCCGTACAGGAACACCATCTCCAGGTCGTGACCCGGAGCCTGCGAAAGGGCTCGACCGATGTGGGGGACGGTCGCGGCGGCAAGACTGATCGGCATAAGGATGAGAGCGAACACCGCGTAAACAAACCAGATGTTTTCCCATTTCCAAGGCGCTGTCCACTTCAAACCCAGGAAATACGTTCCCTGCATAAAGCCGCCCAGAACGATCAGAGAAAAACCAAGCGATGGGTTCATCTGGAAGCCTCTCTCGTGAGATTAACTGTCCAAGTCGGATGCGTCGAGCCTTCCCTCGGAGTGGAGCTTTTCGAAGAGGGCAAGCGTCTCCCGAATCCCGTCCACAAGCGGCGTCCGAGGTACGTCGCCGAGGTCCCGTACCAAGGCGCTGTCGTCAAGGTCCGCCGCAATAGGCAGGCGAGGTCCTTCAACGCGAATCAGTTTACGCGCTTCCGGCGCCACCGTTTCCAGCGTGTCGATAAACTGCTCGGTCTGCATCACGGAGCCGCGCAGCGAATAGACCCGCGCGCCAGGCAAGGCAGCTTCCGAGCAGCGAAGGAAAATGCGCGCTGTGTCGTTGACATACTGCAGGTCAATGGTGCCCTTAAAGCGGATGGTGTAAGGCCGCCGAAGCACGATGGCTTTGAGAGCTTTGGTGGGAGCTGAAGTAACCCCCTGGTCCCGGCCCACTCCGTAGACCGCCCACGGGCGCAATCCGACGCTCGAGAGATTGGCGGTTATGGAATAGACTCGCGCGTTTCCTTCGTTGCACTGCTTGAAGACGCCGTAATGAGTGTTGGGGTGAAGTACGGCATCTTGGGAAAGGGTCCCGGCTCCGTAAAATTCCTCGGGCCCATAGACGGCCGCCGAACTGGCATAAACCACGCTGCGCACCGTATCCCGGCAGCGGCGGGCCGCTTCAAAGATGTTTAGCGTTCCAAGCACATTGACTTGCGCTCCGAGCACCGGGTTGGCCGCGCAGGACGGCACTTGCAGCGCTGCCATGTGAACGATGTGCGTGATACCGCGCTCCGCCACCGCCCGCTCCAGATCTTCACCTCGGGTCACATCGCCCCGAATGAAGCCGACTTGCTCGAGCTGAGCGGCCGAAAGGAGCGCCTCAAGACGATGGGCGCTCGTGTCCACATCCAAAATCCAGGGCTGCTCGCCCCTTTCGACCAGGTTTTTGACGATCCAGGCGCCAATAAATCCTTTGGCCCCGGTAACAAGGAAGTGCGAACTCATAGCAAACGGTCAGATACCCCCTTCCACAAGGCGTGATTTTTGAAGCTTCCGTGGCATTATAAGCGCCGCCAGCCAAATATCAAACGGAATTTTGCGGGCTGCGCGTTGGCACACACTTCACTCGTTCTCATACCAACTTGACGACCTACATAGAGATTTAATTCGGAATGGCGCGTACATCCCGTTGTCTGGGATGTGTGCGATGACGCATACTCGCACACATGGCACAGACCGCCATGTGTGCGCCACCCAGATTTTATCCTAGACGTGTGACCTCAAAGGCGAATCATAAAGCGCCGCGGATGGCACCGAGCCACCGTCAAGCCGATGACGCGAGCCTCTCACCCAGGTTTGAAAGAGGAGATATTGGAAAGGACTATGTCCGCCACAGGATCGGCACCGAGGTTTTGTGAAAGGCGCATGGTAGAGAGCACAACGGCGCCAGAACCAGTTTTCATCACACCCACATCGGTTCCCCACCAGTAAGCGTTTTCGCTGCAGCCTGCGACCGTTTCACCCTCAAAACCATCCATGGAAATCCGCCCAACCACGTTGCGATACTCGCCGCCCATACACTGTTTCACTGGCAATCCTCTAAAGAGGGCGTGAGGCTTCACGTAATGGAAATCGCCGCGGAAGTTTCCCGCGCTGTCGACGAGCCTGAGCGGCCCCCGCTGGATGCCTAAATCGTTGATCAGATTGATAAGCAAGCCGTCAGACGACTCGAAGAGGAAACCCACCGTAGATCCAGTGTGGCCTGCGGCGAGAATAAGGCGCATCTCCCCAAGGACCGCTGCGGTGTGTTCGTAGTAATACCACTTCGCCATATCTCCGATAAGTATGGGCCGTCCCTTCACTTCCGTATGAGTTGACCATAATTCGTAAGAAACGTTCTGCCGGGCGAAGAAAGGCACAAGATGGTTCGCAAGGTCAAAGAGCAGAATGGGCTGCCCAGGCCAGTGAATATCGTGAGGATCGAGCGCAAACAAGCGGCGTTCGTTTGATGCTTTATGCCCATTACTGCCTTCAACTGTGGCTCGGATCACGTAATGACCGCTTGGCCCATTCAAGGTTGCCCGCTTTTCATACACGGGCGCGACAAAACAGTCCTCCGGCGCAAGGTCTATATCCTTGGTTTCCTCGATTACTTTTTCTCCCGCAGGACTTGTAACGGTCACAAACAGCTTGGCTGGTCCGTTCAGTACATTTTCGTTGACAAGGATGCACCGAATCGTCAGCTCTCTGTTGGTCCAGGCCGGCGAAGGTTCCGCTTCAATAGCGGGAAACAGCGGCTCGTTGACCGCCGCCAGCCGCCGGCTGACTGGCTTCGGGTCACGAAAAATATTCGTTATTCCACAGTACCAAATGGCGAGATCGTGGAAGCAGGAAACCGCATATCCACTGTTGAAGGGGTTCGTTCGGAGCGCCTGGACCATCTCGGCTTGCGCGTTGGCATGGATGCCTTCCGTGTGCCGGCAGAACGCAGAAACGCTTCCAAAGACGGGCGCGAGGGCGTACTTTCGGAAGCCGGCCTCGAGAGACTTCAGCGAATGATCCCAGTTGTCACCTTCGACGCTGGCCTTTCCCGTGGCCTCGAACTCCCTCACCGATGCCGGCATGTCTGGGAGTCCTCCGTAACCAAATTCGCCGATAATTTGAGGGCCATTCTGAGGCATCCGGGGAAGGGCCTCCACGCCATGAGGAAGAAGAAACGTCCTTCCACCGTGAACGCCCGCATCCCGAAGGTCACCGCATGATCGTCTTGAATGGCAGGAGAAGAACTCCGAAGGTTCACCTCCAGGCGATAGCGGGCAGGGTTGGCCGGCTCCCAAAGGACAAGCGGGTCCAGTTTAAGAGGCATCGAGACGATTAATTTCTGGGAACGCCCGACTTGAACTTCCTCTCGGCTCGTTCCCGCCAGTCGAGCGGCTGAGGGGTTCAGCAGGGCACGAGCGTGCAGCGATAATTTCTGCGTTTGAGGCGTGTAATTCCTGATCGTAACGTGAGCCACGGCCACATTCTCAGTCGTTCGGGGCTCGACAAAGACATCCTCGATAAAAACCGGCCTCGTGACGATCATCTCCACCGGCTGCCAAATACCGCCGAAATTATGGGACTGCGGGATCTGAATGTTTTCGAAGAAGAGTTTTTCCCAGTCGCCGGCAAATCCCCCGCCCGGATTGACCACGTGTACGGCGAGCTCGTGATGTGTACCGGGCTCGGCCACGGAAGAAACATTTACGGTAAAAGGCGTGAAACCTCCGAGATAAAGCCCAACTCGCCGGCCATCCCAAAAGACTTCTGCTCCCCAGCGAACAGCGTTGAACACTAGCCGCACGGAGCGCGGAAATTCCGCTTTGGGAATGACGACCTCTCGCCAGTACCAGCCGTCGCCGGTGGTGTCCGGGCGATATTCCTCCCATGTGGCCGGAACGCGGAACTCAATGGCGTCCCCTTCCATCTCGGCTCTCATCTGACTCCAGGGAATTTGAACCGGTCTTGGGTCACGCGAAAGGAAGTCAGCGATCCAGTCTTTCTTCGCCCACCGACCCTGACGGTCGAAGTATAATTTCCATGTCCCGTCCAGCGACACGAGTTGAGTGGCCCCCGGGCCCGACCCCGCCCTCAAAGCCGAACTCATGATCGGCCCCGCAGCTACAGCGCCTTGGATAAATTCGCGCCGGGAAATCCGCAAGGAACTGTCCGGCCCTCCCCTGGCTTTCATCCTGACCGCTCCTGAGTGCGGCGTCTGATTGGTGTTGGGGACCGCAAGGTTCGGATCAGCGGCCGCGTCAAGGCAAACTTCAGCCGTGCTGAACATAAGTCCCCAGCACTGCGCTTCAGTATAGCTTGACAGGCTTTAACAGGTTGCTCGAAAAGCTGTGACGGCCGCCGCACGCGCAGACTTGAACGTTTGTGGTAAGGTAGCAATCGGCGGCGGTAGCCGCCGGCACGGGGGGTGGGAATTTTTCGTCATTCTTAGGCTACTTACATAGCCTTGACGGACCTTGCAGGCGATGCTATAAAAGGGGTTCAGCTTAGAACGCGTCTTTCCTGAAAACGGACCCACATTCGGAGAAATCAGCGCTGACCTTATCCTTACGCCCCGCCTTCGCTGGCGAGCGAGGCGCTCCTGGAGGCCACTTGATGAATCACTGTGATTGCAATGAACTCAATTCGGGTTGCGGCACGTCCGCATCGCTTGACGCTCCCTCCGCGCCCGCCTTTACGCTGGTCAATCGAGCGATGAGGGTTGGGCTCGCGGGCGCCGGTTTCTTGAAAGCGCTGGCAGCGGGCTCGGTGCTGATGCTCGTGGCTTCAGCCAGCGTATTCGCTGAATCCGCGAGCCAGCCTGCCGGTGAAGCCAACCTGAAGATTCCCGATTTGACGAAAGTCCGGTTCCTTGGCCCCATTGCCATCAACGGCCACAGTTTACTCATGTACGGACCGCTGTTTTGCATCTTGGGAATGGTCTTCAGCTTCTTCATGTATGTTCACCTGAAGGGTCTCCCGGCGCATCGGGCGATGAAAGAGATGTCCGAATTAATCTGGGAGACTTCTAAGACTTATCTGATCCATCAAGGAAAGTTCCTGCTCCTTCTTTGGTCCTTCATTGCGGTCGTCATCTTGATGTATTTCGCCGTTCTACTTCATTTCAGCGCTCTGCGGGTCGCCATCATTTTGGCGTTCAGCGTGCTCGGAATGGCGGGCAGTTACGGCGTCGCATGGTTTGGCATTCGCGTGAACACGCTGTCGAACTCGCGCTCCTCTTACGCCTCGCTTGGAGGCAAGCCGTATCCAGTTCTTCAAATTCCGCTCGGGGCCGGCATGAGCATCGGAATGATGCTCATTTCGATTGAGCTGCTATTAATGTTCATCATTATTCTCTTCGTTCCGGGAAGCTATGCCGGACCGTGCTTCATCGGCTTTGCGATTGGTGAATCGCTCGGCGCGGCGACACTTCGCCTAGCGGGTGGAATTTTCACTAAGATCGCCGACATCGGTTCCGACATGATGAAAATCGTGTTTAAGGTCAAAGAGGACGACGCCCGCAATCCCGGCGTCATCGCCGATTGCACAGGCGACAACGCGGGCGATTCCGTGGGCCCCACCGCCGATGGCTTCGAGACTTACGGTGTTGTGCAGGTCGCCTTGATCGCGTTCATTCTTCTCGGCGCAAAGAGCGATTTCTTTGGAGTACAACTGCTCGTCTGGCTTTTCGCAGTCCGCGTGGCCATGCTGGTAGCTTCGACGATAGGCTATTACATTAACAGCCTCCTCGTCGGCGCCCGCTACCGCAACGTGGATAGGATGAATTTCGAATCGCCCCTCACCTCGCTCGTTTGGATCACCTCCGCCGTGACCATTGCCCTGACCTATGCGATCTCTATCGTCTTGCTTCCTGACTTGGGCGGCGACCCGACGCTGTGGTGGAAGCTCGCGACCATCACTTCCTGCGGAACAGTAGCCGGCGCTCTGATTCCCGAACTCGTGAAAGTGTTCACTTCAACCGAATCTCGCCACGTTCAGGAGGTAGTCGCCTCGGCCCGAGAGGGTGGCACCGCCCTGGACATCCTGTCCGGCTTTGTGTCCGGGAATTATTCATCCTACTACCTGGGATTGGCGGTCATGGTACTGATGGCCATTGGCTACTTGTTCAGCCTCCAGGGGCTCGGTGAGATTGTTCTGGCGGCTCCGATGTTTGCCTTTGGCTTGGTTGCCTTTGGCTTCCTGGGCATGGGGCCGGTGACGATCGCTGTAGACTCTTTTGGTCCTGTGGCGGACAACGCTCAATCCATTTACGAGCTTTCTCTCATCGAGAGCCAACCGGGAGTGGCCGAGGACGTCAAGAGGCAGTTCGGCGTGGACGTGGACTTCGACCACGCCAAGGAAATGCTCGAGGCCAGTGATGGTGCGGGCAATACCTTCAAGGCCAGCGCCAAGCCGGTCTTGATTGGGACAGCCGTCGTGGGCGCGACCACCCTCATCTTCGCCACCATTATGGCGCTCACCAACTCACTTACCCAGCACGTTTCCGATCTCTCGCTCCTCCACGCTCCCTTCATCCTGGGGCTGGTGACCGGCGGTGCTGTTATTTATTGGTTCACCGGCGCTTCCACCCAGGCGGTCACGACAGGCGCCTACCGTGCCGTGGAATTTATCAAGGCAAATATCCATATCGCTGGTACCGAGAGGGCATCCACCGAGGATAGCAAAAAGGTGGTCGGCATCTGCACCCGTTACGCGCAGACTGGCATGCTGACCATCTTCATCTCGTTATTTTTCGCCGCGTTGGCTTTTGCCTTCTTGGATCCTTTCTTTTTTATTGGCTATCTGATTTCCATCGCCATCTTCGGACTCTACGCAGCAATCTTTCTGGCCAACGCCGGAGGAGCCTGGGACAACGCCAAGAAGATCGTTGAGGTTCAGCTAAAGGAAAAAGGAACCGAACTACACGAGGCCACGGTGGTAGGAGACCTGGTGGGTGACCCATTCAAAGATACATCTGCCGTCGCGCTCAACCCTGTCATCAAGTTCACTACGCTCTTCGGCTTACTCGCCGTCGAGTTGGCCGTCCGGCTCGCCGCAACCAGCGGCGCAATGTGGACGCACTTGCTCGCGGCCGTGTTCTTTGCGGTTTCTTTCTTCTTCGTTTACCGCTCGTTCTACAGCATGCGCATCCGGAGCGGAAAGCCCGCCAAAGACGCTGCGGGCGAGGCAACTGACAAGACCATTGTCGGAGCTCGCTGAATCTTGTTATTGCGAGGACGTTCCCGGCTCGGCTTCGATGCCGAGCGCCTTCAGAACGCGATCGACGAAGAGCGATTCTGGCAGCGCCCCTTCAACAAAAGCCGTTCCGTTGATGACCGTCTTCGGAACGGCAAAGACCCGGTAGGCTTCTGCCAGGTCAGCGAATTCTGTCGCCTCAATGGCATCGGAGGTGACCAAGTCGCTTTCGAGCGCCAAAGCGTACGCCAGGCGGACCGCCCGTGGACAGTGCGGTCAGGTGGGAGTAACAAAAACTTCGAGGTGAACAGGCTGGATGATTTGGGTCAGTTTACGCCGCGTTTCCAGACTCAATTCGGAGTCGGCTCCAGACACGCTGAGGATGGCATCGAGCAGCGCGGCAAATTCATACCCTGCCGGCAAACCATAATACCGGATGCCGTAATCCTTGCCGTTGCAGATCAGCGTTGCCGGCACTTTGTCGACACCGCACTCGGCTGCGTTCTCCTTTTCAAGCAGAAAATTGTGGATTTCAACCGAGAGTTTGGGGGAAATTTCCGCCAGGTCTTCGAGCAGCATCCGCGCTTCGCGGCCATATTCCAGATTTAATTCCTGTGTAAAGTGTACCAACTTCACCGGATATTTCATTTCCCGCAGCCTCTCGCGGACCGCGTTTCGCTCATTTTCTTCCAGAAACGACATAGCTTTCTTCCTGGATGGCCTTGTCCGCCGCGCCATGCAAACGCTCCGCAGACGGGCAGAGCCATTACCTCTGTCTTTTCGATGCGCTCGGCCGGAATTCGTTTTGGGGGCGAAAACAGGATAGCACGACCGCTGCTGCCGCGTCCGAGGATGGCAAGAGGACGAACGGCTTCACTGACTCGCGCTCGCCATAGCGGTAACGATCCTGGCGGCAATGCGACGTCTTACGCCGGCAGCCGGACTCAGGGTACGAACCCATGCTGCAACCTATCGTGGGCACAGCCTACGTGCCCACACTCATGCGTTTTTCAGGTTGCTCACGCCTGGAGTCAGAGCCCATCGATTCTGCCGAAACGCCCAATTTCCCGCGAAGGCGAATGATCTCCCAGATCACCACCAGCCCTTCAACGAACAGACCCCAAAGCAACGCCAACTGTACATTCATGTTCGGCTCCTGGTTTTATTAACTTCACATGTAATACCTCGATTGGTAACACAAACCAGAGCCAAGTACAAGATAATTCTCCGTTCCGCTGAAAGACATCTTGCGCGAGCCAATATGGCCATGCGGACGCAGCCGGCTTATCCTGCGGCTCGGAGCGCTGAGCGTTTGGGCGATCGCGCTTATCGGGAGTGATCCTTTGGCTTGGCCGGCGGAACATACGGTACAGCCTGACTGCTGTGTGCCGGTATGCCTTCCTCGTGCGGCAGCTCGACATAAGGCGGATAAGTGATGTGTACAGGCAGCAGCCGCGAATGAACACGCGGCGGAACCGGGATGACGAGCGGCGGCGCTGGAGGCTGGCTGAAGTCAAAACAATCCGCCATGTTGTTGGCTCTCCCATCCCGCGGCGTGAGGTGCTTAAGATGCCAGCGCTGCTCGATGAACTTCAGCACCGAAGTGAAATCGTAGGTATAGTGAGAAACGTAGTGTTGCTTCGCGTAGGGTGAGATGACAATCATCGGCACGCGCGGCCCGTAACCGTAGGCGTCCACCTCCGGCGGCTCCATGTGATCGTAGAACCCGCCGTAATCGTCCCAACACAGGAAGATCACCGTATTTTTCCAGTAGGGGCTCCGCATCAGCGCATTGATCAGGTGGGTGACGTACCACATGCCTTGGCCAATCGGCTCCGGCGGGTGTTCGCTGTCCTGAAAATCAGGAATCAGCCATGAGACTTGAGGCAGGCCGCCATCCTTGAGGTCCTCGAAATATTCTTTCTCGGAAACCATGCGACGCATGTCAGCCGGATTGTCTCGAATAGCCTTAAAGCCCGGCATCGGATTCCAAAGCGTAAAGACTTTTGGGCTTGGATAGGCCATGCGGGCGAGCAGGTTCGCGTTGGCGCCGGGCGGCAACGGCCGCGTTTCAACATAATACTTCCAGGTGACATTCTGGCCGGAGAAGCGCTTGACGATTGAAGCGAAGTGGAAGCCGTCAGGGTCGTCGGTCCATCTCTCCAGTTGCCGCAACGACCCGATGTTGTTAATTTCCTGCGATTGCGCGGCAACCGTATAAACGTGATTCGGTGAGCTTCCGCTCATCTCCGAAGAGAAGAACCGATCGCAAAGAGTATAGTGGCGGGCATACTGCCAGTAATTCGGGATGTCCCTCTGGTCGTAATAGCCCATGGTGTAAGGCGAACCTTCCGTCCAGACGAAGCCGTCCATCGCGCCGTGATCGTATGCGGAGTGAGCCGTTTCCCAACTGTGTTCGAGATCGAGCAGCGGCTGGCCTGGAGGCATGTGAAAAGTCTTTACGCAGTCTTTGCTGCCCGGCAGCTTGGGCAAGCAGGTCGATGGTGGAAGGCCGTCAGCGTCGGGAAACGTGCCGAAATAATTGTCGAATGAGTGGTTCTCCTGAATGATCCAGACGACGTGTTCGATCTTTTGGCTGCCGGCGATTTTTGCCGGTCGCGTGCCGGAGGATACTTGAGGGAATGATGAAGCAGGACCTGCAAGAGTTAACAGGCCAAAGAAAATGACTCGGAGCAATGACCAGTCCGTGACCTTATGCATTGCGTCTCCTCCATGATATCGCCGCGTCTCGCCACGGACGTCCTTCCGCTGCCGCCCCTGTGACCTCCCGGACAAAGCTGCGAGCTATAACCGGCCCAGCGGTAAAGCCAACCGAACCTTCCGGTTGGCGAGGGCGGTGCCACTGACTCCACCTTTCGCGTGCCGACCGTGCAAACCGGGTTGTTGAACTGTGGGTGATTGAACATATCAAATGCGTCTGCGAGGAACGTCAGACGCCTTGTCTCCCGCTTCGGAATGCTGAATGACGGAAGCAGGCTGAGGCGAAGAGCGCTGATCATTGGACCGCTCAGTATACAGCGTCCAGCGTCGCCAAATCGATACTGTGAAGCCAAGGGACCACGCGATCCGTATTGAGCCCTTCCGTCAATGTGAGACTCGACGAACATCCACCCCAAACGCGCTTCGGGCAGAACGTTGGGGTTCCAGCCCGCCGGTATTCGCTTGATGTCATCGGCGAGCGCAGAGACGCGGAAAGAAAGAGGAAAGTTCTGTAAATCGATTTCCTTGACTTCACGGCCCGCGGGACATATCTTAAACTATTGGGTTTTTGGAAGCTTTGGTCCATCCGGCTTCCTTCAGCACGCTGCACTTCGATGTCACCGCAAAAATTACGGGTCGCCTTTTTTGTTACCTGCCTCGGAGACCAGTTTTTTCCAGATGTTGCCGAGTGTGCTGTCAAGGTCTTGCGACGGCGGGGTGTTGAAGTGACGTTTAATCCCGACCAAACCTGCTGCGGCCAGCCGGCTTTCAACACGGGTTACCGGGACGAAGCCCGCACGGTGGCGCGCCGCGTACTCGATCTTTTCAACGATGCGGATTACGTCGTTGCGCCGTCAGGCTCTTGTACGACCATGGTGCGGGTGTTCTATCCCGAGCTTTTTGCGGACGATCCGAAGCTCGCCGAAAGCGCCCGCCAGCTCGGAACGCGCTTCTACGAATTCTCCGAGTTTCTGGTGAAGGTATTGAAGGCACAAAACGTGGGCGCGCGTTTCCCCCACCGCGTCGCTTATCACGATTCTTGTCACTTGCTGAGGGAACTTGGCGTTTCGGAAGAGCCCCGCGCTCTCCTGCGGGCGGTTGATGGGATCGAGATGGTCGAGATAAAGGATTACCGGCTTTGCTGCGGATTTGGCGGAACTTTTTCCGTAAAGTTCCCCGAGGTGTCGGTAGCCATGGGTCAAGACAAGATTGAAGCGGCGCTCGCAAGTGGCGCCGAATACCTTGTCGCCAACGATTCCGGCTGTCTGATGCACCTGGCAAGCCTGATCCACCGGCAAGGAGCGCCGTTGAAGACCATGCACCTGGCGCAGGTGCTGGCGCAAACGTAGAGTGATAAGCATCTAGCTTGTCAGCCGTCAGCCTAAACATGCAGTTCCAGGCGCATTGGCTGAATCCTGATAACTGATCGCTGTTGGCTCCTCACTCGTCTCTTCGTATGGCCGAAACCGGAGTACAAAGCGCGCACATTCACGAGCGAGCCCGCGCCGTTCTGAGGGACGCCCGCCTGCAGGACGCCTACCAGTCCTCGACGCTACGTCTCTACGGAAAGCGGCTGCACGGGATCGAGGGTGTTCCCGGTTTCGAGCGGCTTCGTGACCGGGGCCAGGCAATCAAGCGGGATGTGATCGAACACCTCGATACTTACGTTGATCAATTCGCCGCCAGCGTCGAGCGCCACGGTGGTCAGGTACATTGGGCAGCGACCGGCGACGAAGTGTGCGCCGTTGTTCGCGAGATCGCTGAGCGCGCCGGCGTCCGCGAGTTTGTGAAAGCGAAGACCATGGTGGGCGAGGAGGTGGAACTTGGAGCAAGCCTGGCAGCGGCGGGAATCCGCGCCTTGGAAACGGACCTAGGCGAGCTCATCGTTCAGCTTGCGGGTGACCGTCCCGCACACATCGTCGCGCCCGCTATCCACAAAACACGGCAGGACGTTTCCGATCTGTTTGTCGAGCACCTCCACTCCGAACGAACCACGGAGCCGGAACGCCTGACGGCCATTGCCCGGCGCACGCTTCGGGAATCTTTCGCCCGCGCGGAAATGGGCTTGAGCGGCGCCAACTTCGCAGTGGCGGAAACCGGAACGATTGTCCTGGTTGAAAACGAGGGTAACATCCGTTTTTGCACCACGATGCCACGCATTCAAGTGGCCTTGGTAGGCATCGAAAAGATCATTCCTCGCCTCAGCGACCTGGCCGTCTTTCTGCGCCTGCTGGGGCGTTCCGGAACCGGGCAAAAGCTCACCGCCTACACGTCCCTCCTTACCGGCCCGCGCCGCCCGGGTGAAGACGGCCCGGACGAGTTACACGTAGTGATGGTGGATAACGGGCGCACGGCTGCCCTGGCCGACAAAGTGATGCGCGAGGCGCTTTATTGCATCCGCTGCGGCGCGTGCCTGAACGCCTGCCCGGTCTACCGCAAGATTGGCGGCCACGCGTACGGCTGGGTTTACAGCGGTCCCATCGGCGCGCTGGTGACGCCGCAATTCAATGGCATTGGCAGCGCCCGCGAGCTCCCGTTCGCGTCATCTTTGTGCGGCGCATGCCGGGAAGTTTGCCCGGTAAGGATTAACATTCCGGACCTGCTGCTTCACTTGCGGGCTGAAGCCCAAAAGCACCCGGCACCGCAGGCAAGCCAGGGCGCTGCGCGGCTCGAGCGCGCGTCCATGCGAGTTTGGGCTTGGGCCATGCAACGGCCGTGGGTTTATTCGCTCGGAGGCAGGCTGCTGCGGCTCGCCCAGCCCCTTTTGGCCCACCAGGGATGGATCCACCACATTCCATTATTTCCTGTCTCGGGCTGGACCGAGGGGCGAGACTTCCCTGCCCTGGCCGCCAAGACATTTCACGAACGTTGGAAGAAAATTCAGAAATAGTCCGAGGTTCTGTCCACATCACCTTGGGGGGATTCGATGCGTTTCAAAGTACCGGCGGCTCGTTTGCTCCTTCCGTTGCTGATTGTCCTCTTAACGTCGGCCGGCTCGTCCGTTTATGGCCAGACAAACCCGGCCTCGTCGGCGGAAGCCCCTATCGATCTTCGCTGCGAATATCTGAAGAATCCACTCAGGATTGACGTGCTTCGGCCGCGCTTTTCTTGGGTGTTGCGCGACCAGGCGCGCGGCGAGGCGCAATCCGCTTACGAGGTGCTCGTGGCGACAAGCGCCGCTTTGCTCGCGCGAAACGACGGCGACGCCTGGAACAGCGGCAAAACGGCGTCGGCCGAATCAATTCAGGTGGCTTACAACGGACACTCCCTCGAAAGCGGTCACGCCTACTACTGGAAAGTGCGCTTTTGGGATCAGCAAGGGCAGCCGAGCCCTTATAGCAAACCGGCACGCTTCGAGATGGGATTGCTCTCGCGCAGTGAGTGGAAGGGCCACTGGATCAGCGGCGGCAATGAGCTTCGGAAAGAGTTCAATCTGCCGTCCGCGCCTGTCCGTGCCCGCGTCTACGTGACCGCGCTCGGTTATTATGAGCTGCACATCAACGGCCACCGCGTTGGCCATTGCGTGCTCGATCCGGCGTATACCACGTATGCCAAGCGCGTACTTTACCGCACCTACGATGTGACTGCTGAGCTTAAGCCGGGAGCAAACGCAATAGGGGCAATGCTGGGCGGCGGATGGGCGACGTTAAGCAAGCCGGGGAGCTTCCACGGCTATTATGCGCATCCGGCGCTGCTCCTTCAGATGAATGTCGAGCTCGCAGGCGGCAAGACCTTCAGCGTCGAATCAGACGACACGTGGAAAGTGACGCAAGGCCCTATCGTGAGTGACAGCGTTTATAACGGCGAGGTTTACGACGCGCGCCGCGAAACTCCGGGCTGGGATCGGCCTGGCTTTGACGATTCGTCCTGGAAAAACGCGGAAGTCGTGCCAGGCTCGCAAGGAGCGCTCTCCGCCGAAATGATGCCGCCAATCCGCGTGGTGGATGAGATCGTGCCGGTCAACGTGACCAACCCGCGCCCCGGCATCTACGTTTACGATATGGGACAAAACATGAGCGGCTGGGCAAAGCTCCGAGTCCAGGGGCCGCGAGGAACGCGCGTTATGCTGCGCTACGCCGAGGTTCTCTATCCGAACGGCATGATTAACCGCGACAATCTGCGCAGCGCAAAATCCCGCGACATTTACATCCTGAAAGGCGGTGGCCCCGAGACTTATCACGCGCACTTCACTTACCACGGTTTTCGGTACGTCGAAGTCACCGGCTTTCCAGGCACGCCTGGCCTCGATTCGATTCGCGGTGAAGTGGTACACACAGCCGTGGGCCCGGTGGGAAGCTTCGTCGCCTCGAAGCAAATTCTCAATCGAATTCAGCACCTGGTTCACTGGTCGCAGCTCACGAACTTGATGAGCATCCCAACCGACTGCGACCAGCGCGACGAGCGCCAAGGCTGGATGGGAGACGCGCAAATCACCGCTCCCGAAGCCACCATGAACTTCAATATGGCTGCCTTCTACACTAACTTCATTCGCGACATGCTCGACGCCGAGGGCTCCGATGGGTCTTTGCCCGAGACCGTGCCACACCGTTACGGATCCCGGCCCGCCGATCCGGCCTGGGGGACAGCATACCCTGTCTTGTGCTGGGTCATGTGGCGGCAGTACGGCGATCGGCGCATTTTGGAAGAGAACTACGACGGGCTGAAGAAATACATCGGCTTTCTCGAAAGGTGGTCACAAGGCAACCTTCTGAACGTTCGCATGGAAGGCGACTGGGTTGCGGTCGTCCGCACGCCGCGGGCTTTTGTCTCTTCGGCGTATTATTACTACGATGTCAAATTGCTTTCTCGCATCGCCACCGTGCTCGGCAAGACGGCCGATGCCGCCACCTATAATCAACTGGCCAGTCAGATTAGAGACGCCATCAACCAAAAATACCTGAACCCGAAGACGGATGAATACGCCACGGGCACGCAGACCGCGAACTCGATGGCGCTGGCCATGGGGATTACCCCAAGAAAGGACCTGGGCCGCGTTACGGGCAATCTGTACGACGACGTCGTTTACTATCACAATACACATCTGACGACTGGCTTCATTGGTGTCCTCTGGCTGATGTCGGCCCTCACGGAGTTCGGCCATCCGGATGTGGCTTACGAGCTGGCGAAGAACACCACTTACCCAAGCTGGGGCTATATGGTGAAACATGGGGCGACAACCTTATGGGAGCTTTGGCAAAATAAGGTCGGGCCTTCGATGAATTCGCACGATCACGCCATGTTCGGAAGCGTGGGCGCGTGGTTTTACCAGGCGCTCGCTGGCATCAATGAGGCTCCGAATACCGGGGGTTACCGCCGCATTCGCATCGCGCCGCAGATCGTTGAGGATCTACACTGGGCAAGCGGCTCCATCCGTACACCTCTTGGAGAAGTCTCATCATCGTGGGTTCATGCGCCAGGTCGAATTGCGCTGGACGTCACGATTCCCGTGGGGTCGGAAGCGACCGTGCACCTGCCGCAGGAAGAGGACATGACGCGCGTCACAGTGCGCGAAGGCAAACGAATTGTTTGGCAGGACGGGAATTACGTCCCCGGCGACCCGGGCTTGACAGGTGCAAGCGCGACACCCGCGGGTGTTACCTTTGACGCCGCCTCCGGACGCTACCATTTCGTCTTGACCGGCGAGTAAGATGGCGTTCTACGCCGGATGTCGCTCAGGAAAGGAGCTATTCCAGTGTCCAATTTTCCAGCCGTCCAAGCCCGAGCCTTCGGCCGGACGATGCGGCGCGACTTATGGTGGGTACAGCCTCTGGCTGTTTTTCTGGGGCTTGGCGCGTTTGTTGTTTATGCCACATGGGCAGCGTTTCAAGGGGCCTATTACCACTTCGGTCCCTATCTCTCTCCGTTTTACTCTCCTGAGCTGCTCGGAAGCTGGCATCCGTGGATTGGCGGCAAGCCTTTGTGGTGGCCAGCCTGGCTTATCTTCTCTCCTGCCTTTTTCGTACTTTGGGGGCCAGGCGGATTTCGATTGTCGTGCTACTACTATCGCGGCGCTTACTACAAGGCCTTCTGGGCCGATCCGCCCTCGTGTGCGGTGGGCGAGCCGCGAAAGCTTTATCTTGGCGAGCGCTCTTTCCCGCTGATCGTTCAGAACATCCATCGTTATTTCTTCTATATCGCGCTCTTCTTTATCGGAGACCTTGCCTACGACGCCTGGAATGGCTTCCACTTCGACGGCCATTGGGGAATGGGTGTGGGAAGCCTGGTGCTGCTCGTAAACGTGGTACTGCTGAGTCTGTACACCTTCGGCTGTCACTCTTTCCGACATCTTAGCGGAGGCGTACTCGACCGCATTTCCGGGCGTCCTGTGCGGAAGAGAGTCTACGATTGCGTGAGCTGCCTTAACGGGCACCACATGCGGTGGGCGTGGATCAGCCTGTTCTGGGTAGCCTTTTCGGACTTCTACATCCGGATGTGCGCGATGGGCATCTGGCACGACTGGAGGTTCTTCTAATGCCGGAATTCGAAACCCACGAGCACGACGTCCTCGTGATCGGCGCGGGTGGAGCAGGTTTGCGAGCGGCTATCGAAGCCTCGGCCGCTGGCGTCTCCGTGGGGGTTGTGACGAAGTCGCTGCTGGGCAAAGCTCACACGGTGATGGCCGAGGGTGGCATTGCGGCGGCAATGGCCAACGTCGATGACCGCGACAACTGGAAGGTACACTTCGCCGATACGATGCGCGGCGGCCAGTACCTGAACAATCCGCGCATGGCGCAACTGCACGCCCAGGAGGCGCCGGCGCGCGTCAAGGAGCTTGAAGCGTGGGGAGCACTTTTTGACCGGACGAGCGACGGCAGAATCTTGCAGCGCAATTTCGGCGGACACAAGTACCCGCGCCTGGCGCACGTAGGCGACCGGACGGGGCTGGAAATGATCCGCACCCTGCAAGACCACGGAATCCATCGCGGCATCGATGTCCACATGGAATGCACCATCATCACGCTTTTGAAAGATGGCGAGCGGGTAGCCGGCGCCTTTGGCTATGACCGCGAGCGCGGACGGTTCAAGCTGTTTCATGCTAAGGCGGTGGTTTTGGCGACCGGCGGCATCGGCCGCGCCTACCAGATTACCAGCAACAGTTGGGAATACACCGGCGACGGGCACTCTCTCGCTTTCCACGCCGGAGCGGACCTTTTGGACATGGAATTCGTCCAGTTCCATCCCACCGGTATGGTCTGGCCGCCGAGCGTGCGCGGCGTCCTCGTGACGGAAGCGGTGCGCGGAGAGGGGGGCGTCCTGCTGAACAAGGATGGCCGCCGGTTCCTTTTCGATGACATTCCTCCGCTGTACAAGAACCAGACTGCCGATAACCCCGAAGAAGGCTGGCGCTATACGCAAGGCGACAAGGACGCGCGCCGGCCTCCCGAGTTGTTAACGCGCGATCACGTGGCCCGCTGCATTGTGCGCGAGATCCGTGAAGGACGCGGCAGCCCGCACGGTGGTATATTCCTGGATATTTCGTGGATCAAGGAGAAGTTGCCGAACTCCGCCGAGCACATCAAGCGCAAGCTGCCCAGCATGTATCACCAGTTCAAGCAGCTCGCGGATATTGACATCACGAAGGAACCCATGGAAATCGGCCCGACCACGCACTACATGATGGGCGGCGTGCGTGTGGACGGAGACACGCAGATGTCAAGCGTGCCCGGCCTGTTCGCGGCGGGCGAGTGCGCGGCCGGGTTGCACGGCGCAAACCGGCTGGGCGGAAATTCTCTTTCCGATCTCCTGGTCTTCGGAAAGCGCGCCGGTGAAAACGCCGCCCGCTTCGCCAAGGAGCACGGCGCGACTCAGATCAACTCTGCCGAGGCGCAGGCGGCGGCCCGGCGCGCTGTCGAGCCGTTTGAAAGAGCGTCCGGTGAAGGGCCGTACCAGGTTCAGAGCGACTTGCAGACAATGATGCAAACTCATGTGGGTATTGTGCGGCGTGAAGAGGAGCTGCAAAAAGCGCTCGAGGAGATCGCGAAGCTTCGCGCCCGCGCTGGCCAAGCTTCGGTAGGCGGCAACCGCGAATACAACCCTGGCTGGCATACGGCGCTTGACCTGGAGAACCTGCTGACCGTCTCTGAGGCCATCGCCCGCTCGGCTCTCGACCGCAAGGAAAGCCGAGGCGCGCACTTCCGCGACGATTTTCCCAGCAAGGATGAAGCCTTCGCGAAGGCTAATACGCTCGTCCGCAAAGGGCTGGACGGAGCGATGCAAGTCACGCGCGTGCCGGCTCAAGAGATGCCCGCAGAGTTGAAACAGATTATCGAGGAGATGAAGTAATGGCTACGGCAACATTCCGCATCTGGCGCGGCGATCCGAACGGCGGGAAATTCCACGAATACGTTGCAGAAGCAGCCCCAGGGATGGTTGTTCTCGACGCCGTCCATGCTATCCAGGCGAGTCAGGCGAACGATTTGGCTGTGCGCTGGAACTGCAAGGCTGGTAAGTGCGGGTCGTGCTCGGCGGAGATCAACGGCATGCCCCGCCTCATGTGCATGACCCGGCTGACGCAGCTTACGCTTGATAAGCCGATCACGATTGAGCCGATGCACACCTTCCCGGTTATCAAGGACCTGGTCACGGACGTTTCACGGAACTTCCGCGCCAAGATACAGATTAAGCCGTTCAAGCCGCGCAAGCCGGACGCTCCCGACGGCACGTGGCGAATGGCGCAGCCCGATGTTGACCGCGTGCAGGAATTTCGCAAGTGCATTGAATGCTTCCTGTGCCAGGACGTCTGCCACGTCTTGCGCGAGCACCATCTCCACGACAAATTTTGGGGCCCTCGCTTGTACGTATACTCAGCGGCGCTCGAGATGCATCCGCTCGACGTCGAAGACAGGTCGGGCGAGTTAAGAGGGGCGGGCGGAATCGGCTATTGCAACATCACGAAATGCTGCACGAAAGTTTGCCCGGAAAGCATCAAAATCACGGACAACGCCATTATTCCGCTCAAGGAGCGCGTGGTTGACCATTTTTACGACCCGCTCTCCAGGCTGTTTCGCGCATTTGGCGCCAAGTAGCCGGTAGACACGGTCAGCGCTTTTCCTTGCCGTGGGCTTGTCCCCGACAAACGGAAATACCCACGGCACAAAGGACGTATCGTGGTTACTCGGCTTATGCCCGTCATTCCCGCGAAAGCGGGAATCCAGGTCACTGGCCGCCTTCTTTTGTGGGGGGTGACGAGATGAACGATTTTCATCACGATGGCTAGGCCGAAGGCCCGTGTGACACTCATGGAGGATTTCTCAAAATGAAGCTGGTGACCTACGAACACAAGGGACAGTCGCGAATCGGAGTTGTCGAGGGCAAAAGCGTGGTGGACGTGCGCGCGGCGCTCGACCTGGTCAGCAAGCGTCGCGGACCGCGGACGCTTTACAGCGAGGCGAAATTCAAGTCGGCTGCTGCCACGCTTGGCGAATCGGGTGCGGCCCCTCGCGACATGTTCGCCCTTCTCGGCCGCGAAGAAGCATGGCTGCGGGCGCTCGCGGTGGTCGCCCGTGCCCTCGCGAGCCGGGCAGGCGGGGCGAAGGCAACTGGAGTGGGCGCCGTCGTGTTGCCGCTCGATTCGGTACGGCTGCGCGCTCCGATTACGCGTCCCGGCAAAATCACTTGCGTCGGCCTGAACTATGCGGATCACGCTCGCGAGCAGGGCGGCGAGCCGCCGTCGTCCCCCATCTTCTTCCTTAAGTCAGCAAACACGATCAGCGGTCCGGGCGATCCCATCCGTCTGCCTCCTAATTCCTCCAAGGTCGATTACGAAGCGGAGTTCGCAGTCGTAATCGGCAAGGGTGGCCGCCGCATCCCGGAAGATAAGGCGTATGAACACGTCGCCGGTTACATGATCCTGCACGACGTGAGCGCGCGCGACCTGCAATTCGCGGACAATCAATGGTACCGGGGCAAGAGTTGCGATACGTTCGCTCCCACCGGGCCATGGATCGTCACGCGGGATGAAGTGCCGGATCCGCACAACCTCCGCATCTCGCTTACGCTAAACGGACAAACCATGCAGGATTCGAACACCTCGAACCTGATCTTCAACGTTCCCTTCTTGGTAAGCTACCTATCGCAATCCGTCACCTGGGAAACCGGCGACTTGATTTCTACCGGCACCCCTCCGGGCGTCGGCGTGTTTCGCAAGCCGCCGGTCTTCTTGAAACCTGGAGACACGGTCAGCGTCACTGTAGAGCGGCTGGGCACGCTAACGAATTCGGTTGTCGCCCCGGACGAGCAAGGCAGAGGACTCACAGCTTCCCGAAGACATAGCCCCTGAAACTCTCAGGAAATCCAGCGCTCCGCCGATAGCTTATACAGGCGCAACTATGTTTGCCGAGCGGAGCATTCAATGAAGCTATTTTCATACGTTGTAGAGCACGACAGGGGCTACGCACCCAATCCCTACGGCGGATTCTGCACGCTACGTGGCTGCAAGTATCGGAAATGCCCGTGCAAGCCGCGCAACGTTGTGGAGCTGGCTGACCCAGGTGACTGGGTGGTCGGTACCGGGGGCAAGGGGCCGCGCAGTGCGGGCCACGGGAAACTCGTCTACGCGATGCAGATCGAAGAGAAGATGACGCGCGAGCAATACTATAACGACAGGCGCTTTCAGTCCAAGTTACCGCTGCCGCATGGCCGTTACGAACAGCAACAGGGGGACAATGTGCGTCCCGGGAATTCGTTTGAGAGGGAAGAACAATTCGTCCTGATTTCGCGGCTTAGGTTCTATTACTTCGGCCGGAACGCAATCGACATTCCGTGCGACACATTTCCTCGCCTGGAGAAGCAAGGCCCGGGCTTCAAAGTTTTCGACGACGCCTACGCCGCGCGGTTCGAGAGGTGGATCACGCGGAAAGAACCCGGCCTCCAGGGCGAGCCGTGTATGAAGGAACCAGCCAAGGAGAGGGACGGACGCACAAGCAAGTCGTGCTGCTGAGAGCCAGTCCGACCCAGGGCCACCCGCTCATCGCCCCATCCATCCACCATCGGTGACGAGTACAGTCCCGTTGCTTACACCTCATCCGGCACGACGAATGGCGCGCGAAACGTCCCGTGCAGCATCGTATTCGCTTCGTCATCGTCTTTTACGCTTAGCGTCTCAGGATCAAAGTGCAAAGTGCGTCCGAGACGGTAGGAAACATTAGCCAGGTGGATCAGCGTGCAGGAAATCTGCCCTTCTTCAATTGGGGCGGTCAAATCTTCTTTTTTCCGGCTGCGCACGCAGTCAATGAAGTTGGCGAAGTGATTGCCGGCGCCGCGGACGTGCGGTCCCGGCTCGTCGCGCTCGCCAATCCATGACTTGAAGGAATCGTAGCCCTCAATTGCGAGATACCCTTTCGAGCCATAGAAGATATTGCCGATAGTTGACGGAGCGCCGTTGACCGGCCCAAGCGGCTGAGCTGTAGCGGCGCGAGTTCGGTGTAGGCTGTGGTGAACACCGAGCCCGGCCGACGGCAGTCCCTTGCTATGGAACGCGCCCGTGCCGATGCCGGCCTCGTGGTTTGTGATCCATCCGCGAACTTCAAACTCGAGCATCCGACGCGAGCCATCCGGCAGGTCAAACTCGAAGGCGCAATTCAGCACGTTGGGGGTTTGCTGGTCGTCGTGAAAGAGGAAATGGCCGCCAATGGCTGTTGCCTTGGTTGGATAAGTCACGCCTAACCCCCAGCGCGCAACGTCGAGTTCGTGGATGCCCTGATTGCCAAGGTCTCCGTTTCCATACACCCAGAACCAATGCCAGTTGTAATGAAAGCGGTTGCGCGTAAAGGCGTGCTCCGGCGCCGGGCCGAGCCAGAGATTGTAGTGTACGCCGGGCGGCACCGGCTGAACGGGCGCGTGCCCGATCGTGGGCCGCCACTTGAAACACAACCCGCGCGACAGATAAACCTCGCCGATCAGCCCCTCCCTCATCTGCCTGACCGCTTCGATGACGGCTTTTGATGAGCGGCTCTGCGTGCCGTGCTCGACGATGCGATTGTATTTTTCGGCAGCTTTCACAAGCTGCTGGCCCTCCCAGAAATCGTGCGAGCACGGTTTTTCGCAATACACGTCCTTCCCGGCCTGACACGCCCAGATGCCGAGCAGAGAGTGCCAATGATTGGGCGTGGCGATGGAGATGGCGTCGATGGATTTATCGTCCATTAATTTCCGGCAATCGATATATTTCTCCGGCTTCGGAAGACCCATCTGGTCCATGTTTTGCAACCGCCTCGCCAGGACGTTCTCATCGATGTCGCAGACCGCGGCAACCTGAACGTTCGGAAGGCTCGAAAAAGCCTTGATGTGGTCGAACCCGCGGCCACGTAGCCCGCACACGGCAACCCGAACGCGCTCGTTTGCGCCCAACGCCCGCCTCGGCCGGGTGATGAAGTCCATTCCTCCCAGCGCTGCCAGGCTCGCCCCCGCTTTCGAGCCCGTCAGCAGAAATTGTCTGCGGCTGACCTGAGATTGTTGATCGTCGTTTGGCATGTGATTCCTCCGTTGATAAGAGCCCTCTAAAACTCGCTCCGCACCTTACTGCGAACTGCTGGGCGTGTCAAGCTTGCGCCGCCGCAAGTGGTGTTCTAATTTCAGGTGTAGCGCCGAGCTTCAGCTCGGCAGGTGCCGGCCTGAAGGCCGCCGTTACCGTCAGATTAGGACATGACGCTGCCGCAGAAAGATCGCACCGCCTCTTCTTGAGGAGTGAGGTCCGCTTGCTGCGTGGCAGCAGGTTTCCTCTGCCATCTGGGGCGGTCCCGCGCCGCCTCAATATCAAACCGCGCGCCGATCCTTGACAATCGTAGCCGGCGTGTGTACCATATAGTAAACAGGCGCTCGCCGACCTGTCGCCCGGAGATCTGCCGTGCTCTTCAAGAACGCCACATACCTGGCAGCGATTGCCTTAGACCTTACGTTCCGAACCGGCCGGGCAAGGTTCAATCCGGCGGTCTGAAAAAATCTGTAGGCTAGGCACTTTTGGCGAAGTTAGCGGGCCGTTTTTGCTCGGGAAACCCGCCAAGTTACTGAAAGTAAACAACATAGAATTTATTTAAGACGAGCAAACCCAAGCCTTTCGGCCAGAAAACGGCCAAGTTATTTGGGATGAGCAACTTATAAAGGCTAGCGAAGAGCGCGGGAACCCACCAAGTTATTGAAAGCAAAGAATTGTTAGCAAGAGCCAACCCTGAAAAAATTCTCGCGACTGGACGGGCAATCATCCGGCTTAGCTCGATCTTTCTCTTGTGGGTTCGGCTTTGTGCTATTGTTGCTTTGCTGGAAATCGACGCCTCGACCCAGGGATCATTATGGACATGATGTGGCCGCGCAGGAAGTTTCTCGCTACCTCGCTGATGGCATCTCCGCTCGCGGGCTTCACCCGTTCTCTAAGGGCGCAGACAACTGGCTCCGGGCCTTTCAAGCTTGGCATCATTACCGACGAGATCACGGATGATTTTGCCCAAGCGCTGAACTTTATCAGCAGCTACTCACTTCATTATTGCGAATTGCGGGATTTGTGGAGCAAGAACATCATGGATCTGGACCGCGCCGACCTTCAGCGCGCCAAAAGCTTGATCCAGCAGCATCACCTCACGGTGAGCGACATTGGCTCGCCCATCTTCAAATACAACTTGCCGGAGATGCCCGCAAGGCCCGAGACGGCGGGCGAAGGGTTTCACGCCCACTACACGGACAAGGACAGCGGCAGGCTGCTAAAAAAATCGTTCGAGATCGCCCATTTCTTCGGGACGCAGAAGGTGCGGGTATTCAGCTACTGGCGAGTCAGCCAGCCGGAAAAAGCGTGGCCCTATGTCCGCGACCGCTTGAACATGGCGGCCGATCTCGCCGGGCGCAACGGCATTCTGCTCATCCTCGAAAACGAAATGGATTGTAACGTCGGCACGGGGCAGGAACTTGGCCGGGCTCTTAAGGAGATCAACTCATCCCACCTCCGCGGCAATTGGGACCCGGGCAACGCCGCCATGCTGAATGAAATTCCCTACCCCAACGGCTATGAGGCTGTGCGCGGATGGTTCGCGCACATGCACATCAAGGATGTCAAGCGGTTGGCGAACGGGAAGCTTGCCTGGGCGCCCGTGGGCGGCGGCTTCATCGACTGGAAGGGCCAGTTTGAAGCCTTGGTGCGCGATCATTACAACAACACGATGTCGCTCGAGACTCATTACCGCCGCCCGGACGGGAACAAGGTGGAAAGCACGCGAGAATCGCTGCTCGGGTTGTTGAAGATCATTCACCAAGTTTCGTGATGGCGCTGGTCCACCGCCCCACGTCATTGTCTACGACTCGATGTCATTCCGAGGACCGGCGCTTCGCTCGGTCCGAGGAATCTGCTTGTATGACGCCACAAGCCAGATTCCTCGCTTCGCTCGGAATGACAGCTCGAAGGACTTTTTCAGTGATCTGCTAAACCACAATGCGGCCTCAGCAAGATCAAACCATCCGCGCCGCCAGGCGAGTTGAAGGAACCATCCGCCTTCCCGGCGACAAATCCATTTCGCATCGCTACGCCATGCTCGGAGCGATCGCCGAAGGCGTTACGGAAATTCAGGGATTTGCATCCAGCGCTGACTGCGCGAGCACGCTGACGTGCCTGCACGCGCTTGGCGTTTCCGTGGCGCGCGCTGGCGACCGCGTACAAATCGAAGGCAAAGGGCTTTTCGGACTTCACAAGCCGGGCGCGCCCCTGGACGCGGGAAATTCGGGTTCCACTCTCCGCATGCTTTCCGGCATTCTCGCCGGCCAGCGTTTTTCTTCCGTCATTGGCGGCGACGAATCGCTCTCCCGCCGCCCGATGAAGCGCATCATTGACCCGCTGGTGCTCATGGGCGCGCACATCGATTCCGCTCCAGGCGGCCTTCCTCCTCTGGCGATTCATGGCGACCGGCTGCACCCGATCCGTTACCAGCCGCCGGTGGCCAGCGCGCAGGTGAAGACGGCTGTACTCTTCGCCGGGCTGCATGCCGACGGCGAAACCGAAGTCTGCGAGCCTGTCCCAACGCGCAATCACAGCGAAATCGCCCTCGCGCAGATGGGCGCACACCTTACCCGGTCCAACGGCCGGCTTTCAGTGGATGGGCCGGCGCGCTTGAGTGGAGTTCGAGTCCATGTTCCGGGGGATATGTCCTCTGCCGCGTTCTTCATCGCTGCCGCGCTGCTCGTGCCCAACTCGCGCCTGGTAATTGAAGGGGTAGGTTTGAACCCGACGCGCACTGCTCTGCTCGGCGTGCTTCGCGCCATGGGCGGTAGCATCCAGACTGCCATCCTGAGGGTGGAAAGCGGGGAAACTGTGGGTGACCTTGTAGTGAGTGGAAGCGACCTGAAAGGTGGCGAGATTCCGCCGGAATCAATTCCCGGCCTGATTGACGAGCTTCCAGTGCTGGCCGTGCTCGGAACTCAGACGCGCCGGGGCCTCTCGTTTCGCGGCGCGGCGGAGTTGCGCGTTAAGGAAAGTGACCGCCTGGCGGCTGTAGCTGCAAATCTGCGCGGTCTCGGAGCGGACGTGGAGGAATTTCCCGATGGGTTGCGAGTGTCTGGAGGTCAGCGGTTGCGCGGAGCTGCGATCGAAAGCTACGGAGATCACCGCATCGCCATGGCCTTCGCGGTGGCCGGCTTGGTAGCCGAAGGCGGAGTTACGGTTCGCGGCAGCAACTGCGTGGCCATCTCTTTTCCTGAATTCTTCACGACCCTCGCAGCCGTAAGACGCGATTGAGTGAAGGAGCGCCCGTGCAGAGCAGGCATTAGGCGGGCGATGTTCCCCCGACTGGATTCGATTTTCCCTACATCCTGCCGCATTAGCCGAATCGTTCCATAGCTCGTTGTAAGCCGGATGGTCGGTCCCCCGTGGCCGTGGCTCCCGCGCATGAAGGGCTGCGGCCCTTGCTGGTCCACTTTGAGTCCCGCAAAATCCGAACTCACCTCGCCGTGGTCCGATGTGGCATCTACGGAGAAGCTGCTCGCGGCCGGCAGCGCCAGCCGGATGTCACCATTCGTTGACGTAATGCTAATAGGCTCCGTTGGAAGCGCGCCAGTGCTGAGATTAACGTTCGCGTCTTGGTCCGCAATCTTGACGCTGCCCTTAAAATCCTGAACGTCCACATCCTTCTGCCGGGTCGAAAGGTCGAACGGACCCCTGATGCCCGAAATTTCGAGAGAGCCAAGCTCCATCACCAGCTTTCCAGGCAATCGACCGGCGTGCAGCGTCGTGCGCGAGGAAAGGAACTCAACCCCTTCTTCGAGATGAGCGAGATGCACTGACCCGGTGAAATCTCCATTCACGCTGACCGGACCGGAGGCGTCTGAAATCTCCACATCGCTTCCCCGCCCTTGCACGCTCACCCCGCCCTTTGTTGCTCGAATTTCCGCCGAACCGCCGGTTAGCTGCACCGAGACCGGACCCGCTAGTTTCGCCACCTTGACCGCTCCGTGCTGGGCGGTAACTCGCGCCGAGCTTGCAAGCGGGAGGCTCAGCGCCATATCCAAGCGCACATCCGCCCCGCCTCTTGGCAGCTTGCCATGATACGGTTCAAGCGTATAGCGGCCGTCCGCACTGGACCATTGAAGCTTGAGCCGGCTGTGGATTTTCTCTGCTTGCTTCCTGTCCCGAGCGCCGATGGTCTCCTTGATGGTGGCATCGAGCTTCGTGGTTTCAGACCCCTCGACGGTCACGTTGCCGTGCGGGTCTTCGATCAGGACAAGTGGTTTCGGTGAAGCTAGAATGGAGAGGGTTTGTCCGAAAACGTAAGAGTTTAGAAATGGATTTTCCCAGTCACCCGATCCCAGTTGAACACCCAAAGCGCTCCGCCAATGTTGCCCCCACGGTGCCAGGACTATGCGAGAAATCAGGGTGCCAAATAGAAGCAGTAAAATTAGCAGAACGACTTCCGTGCCGGTAAAAAGCGGCGGATGGGCGGTTTCCGGATGAAGTCGGGCCTGGACAGCGTCAAAAAGCTTTGCGATGCCCCACAGGATGATCAATACCGGCCAGTAGTGGGCAATCACAACCCAGGGATGAATTGCCGGGTAAAAATTGGGTGCGAGAAAGACCAGCCCGGCCGCAATCAGGATCAAGGCCCAAAAAAACGATGCGTGGCGATTTGCGTTAGAGTTCATGGCGCCTCCGCCCGGGACGGACGTTCTTGTTCCAACTCACAACTCTTTATTCTGCGGTCCTTCTCCGTCTGGTGGCGATTCTCCGCCTCCCTGACTGGATTCCGCACTGCGCGCGGCAGCGGTGATGTTCCGCTCACGTCGCCGTACGCCGCGTTGCAACATGGCCACCCCGATGGCGATCAGCAGAAGTGGCCAGAAGCGGCCGATTTCCGCAAAGACGTGTACACCGAGGTTATCGAGAAGAAAAATCGACCCGATGACGATCAGGATGATGGCGCCGATTGGCGCGTTCATCTTCATGTCGCTGAAGCCCGGCCAATCTTCAGCGGGCTCTCCCAGTTGTTTGCGGCGCGCCGTTTGATATGAATCGATCACCATATAGAAATAGAACGCCGCTGCGCCCAAGCCGAACACGGTTCCGAGCGGGCCGCCTATCCGTCCGCTGAAGGCAACAAGCGAGCCGAAAATGAGCACCTGGATGATCGCCTTCAGAAATTGACCGTTATAAATGGCTCCGACGCCCGGAATAAAGCCCAGGAAAAGGGCGACGCCGGGCTGAGAGCCGAGGTCCGAAGGCCGGTAAAAAACGCCCGGCCTCATATGTGCCGCTAGGCAATTCTCACAGTAGCTGACACCGCGAACTTCGTGCCGGCACTCCGCGCACATTGCCCGACCACACTCACCGCAGTAAGCCACACTTTCGCGTTCAGGATGGACAGCGCATTTGCTCATGTCACGCCTCCTTGCCTCTCTCCGCTCCCGCCAATTCCGAGCCTCCGATATAGCGCATCAGCAAGCGCACCGTCGCCGGAAATGGAGGGCGCGAGACGAAGAGAACCGCGCTCTCCTTGAATCTTGGAAGGACCGCCGGCGGGCGTTCCCTTCCCTTGCCCAAGTTCGCGCAGCAGAGACTGGACTTCATAGACGAAGCGCAAGTCTTCGTAGAATCTCTGCGCGCGCCCGGCGAGGATATGACCGTGCCTGTCCGCGCGGTAAATCCAGGTTTTCGGGTTGAGGTCGCTGAGCTTCACGGCTCGCACGTTCACTTTGGCCACGTAAAGCACAAAGGAAAGCGAAAACAGCGCCATCGCTGCGCTGTACGCCACCCGAAGCCCGTATGGCGGCCTGCTCCAGGCTGCCACACGCATCGCGAGCGAAGGCTGGCGTGCGCCCGCGGTGGCGCGCAAAATCCGCGGCAAAAGCCACGGCGCGGGTGTCACATCCTGGGCCGCGCGACACACCTCAACGGCCAGACGCGCGTCTGCTAGCATCGTTCGGCAGCTTTCGCAGGCGGCAGCGTGCTGTTCGCACGCTGCACCTTCTGCGGAAACAAGCGTGCCGTCGACATAGTCGGTTAACAGGCTGGCAAATTCCGCGTGGGTCATAAGCCCTCACTCCGGCATCTCACCTTTTAACATACGCTTAAGCGCCCGCCCGAGTTCCATACGGCCTCGGTTCAGCCGGGACTTCACCGTGCCGGCCGGCAACCCCAGGACCTGGGCGATTTCGGCGTAATCGAGATCCTGAAGGTCGCGCAGGATCACGACCTCCCGCATATCGGGAGAAAGCTCGGCAAGTGCCGCCTGGATCAGTTCCCGTCGCTCTCGCGACTCAACCCTCGTCGCCGGACCCGCCGAAGGGGCTGCCCTAGGATGGATGATCCCGGCATCGTCGTCCAGGGAGACGGTCGCCCGGTCACGACTGGTCCGGCGATAATGATCCACCAAATGATTACGCGTCACCCTGTGTAGCCACACGCCGAACGGGCCCTGCGCGGGATCAAAGCTGGCGAGCGTTTGAAAGATTTTCACGAAAATCTCTTGCGTCAGTTCCTCGGCCGTCGATGTGCTGCCGGTAAAGCGATAGCAAAGGTTATAAACTTTGCCGCTATACGTCTTGAGCAGGCGCTCCCAGGCTTCGTCGTCGCCCGCCAGGCAGCGGGCTGTTAATTCCCGGTCAGCTTCCACTCTGGCTCTCCGGCGGAGGGGCTGAAAGAGCAGCTAGCAGAAAAACTGTAGCGGCGGCTTTACGCCGCCACTGGCACGTTGATAAGGCTGGACGTCGGGCGATGTAAAATCGCCGCTACACCCGTCATGCAGGGTTTTTCTGCTACGCGTTATCTTAAATTACAGAAAGTCCGTTCGCTTGACTTTCTTTCGCGCCCTTCGATATGTTGACGAAGGCGGCACCCCTCGTCATCATGAACAAGAACCAACGCCGGTGGTTAGGATGGATCGTGGGAATCGCCGTCCTGGCCGTCATTGTGGCTCTCCTTTACAAAAGCCCATCCTGGAAGAATTTTGAGTGGCGTCGCCTGGGTTTTCTCCTCTCCCACGTTCATTTGGGCTGGTTCGCGCTCGCCGTGCTGGGAAGCTACGGCTCGTATGCGCTCCGCGCCTGGCGTTGGAGGTTTTTCGTGAACCCGCTTAAGAGGTGCTCGCTGTGGACTCTGTTCGAGGGGCAAATTTTCGGTTTCAGCTCCATCTATCTAATTGGCCGTGCCGGCGAAATCGTGCGCCCAGCCTATATCGCAAAGACCGAGCAACTGCCATTCACCTCCCAGGTTGCCGTCTGGCTGCTCGAGCGCATCTACGATACGCTGGCCCTCGTGGGCTTGTTCGCTCTCGCCATTGACCTCCAGCCAACACGCTATTCAGCCGCGCGACTTGGCAGAGCGCACCGAGTCGCAATCATCATTCTGATTTTCGCCGCCGTGCTCATCGTGTTGATGGTCTTATTTCGCGTGTATTCGGAAAGAATCCTGCCTCGTCTGGAAGTCGCGCTGGGATTTCTCCCAACCAAGTGGGAGAAATGGATCGCGGCGCTCGTTCGGTCATTTTCCACCGGCCTTGAAGTAGTCCAGGACCCGCGGGACCTTGCCGCCAGCATCGTCTCAACCGTCGCGCTCTGGGTGCTCAACGTGAGCGTGATGTGGATGAGCCTGCGATGCCTCGGCGGCAGCCTGGCGGTCCTCTCCTGGTGGGCGGCAACCCTCACGCTAGTCATTGCCTCCCTGGGCTTGGTCATCCAGTTGCCAGGCATTGGGGGAGGCTTTCAAGTGGCCATCCTGCTGGCCCTCAAAGAACTGTTTCGTGCTCCTCCATCAGCCGCGGCAAGCGCCGCCATCGTTACGTGGATGACGATGATGCTGCCTTGCTTCATTCTCGGAACGGTTCTGTTGTTCTATAAGGGATTGAGTTTCGAGATGCTACGCGCGTCCGCGGAACACCAACGCCACGCGGCCGCTCACAAAACTTAAGCGATGAAATGTCCATTTTGCGGCCACCTCCAAGATCGTGTCGTCGATTCACGCGAGGCGAAGGTCGGCGACTCGGTACGCCGGCGCCGGGAATGCACGCGCTGCTCCAGGCGTTTCACCACATACGAACGCATCGACGAAATCCCGTACATGGTCATCAAGAAGGACGGCCGCCGGGAAAAGTTTGACCGGCAGAAAGTCCTGACCGGCTTGCTGAAGGCCTGTGAGCGCAGACCTATCCCGGTGAGCAAGCTTGAAGAGATCGTCAACGAAACCGAAACCTTTGTCGCCGAGTCGCCCGCGCGCGAGCGGCCCACGTCTGCCGTGGGAGAACTCGTGATGAACCGGCTCAAGAAACTCGACAAAGTGGCGTATGTCCGCTTCGCCTCCGTGTACCTGGATTTCAAAGACGTCCGCGAGTTCATGGACGAACTCAAGGATCTTCTCAAGGCTCGCGGCAAATGAGCCAGTCAACGAACGTTTCCCAACCGCGCCAGGACAAGCGACACGCTTCAGAGCGTTATCGAGCAACTGAATTCTCACGCTTCCAACCTTCCGCGTACTTTA
>JAKAWG010000143.1 GCA_021817045.1 Acidobacteriota bacterium | reverse complement strand
CCAATGGCGTCGCTCGCGCCGCCCCAGCGGCTCCAGCAGATCGACCAAGAATTGTTCCAAACGGGCTCGGCATTTCTCGATTTCGCTCTCGGTCATGCACCGGAGCGTAGCACCCCTCGTGCACGAGATCAAGCATAACTTAACGTAGTAGTACTAGATGAGTTCTCTGCAATGAGCTCCGCTGAAATCCAAACGCTTCTTTCTTTTGAACAACTTTCCTCCTGGTCGCAAGGATGCTTTCTGCGCCGTCAACCTTCACTTTGCCGCTGAATTCGCTAAAACGAGGTGAACGACTTGAAAACTTCCTGGCGGCATATCGACTGGCCACTCGATATTTCCGTCGGCTGTTCGGGTAGCTGAAATACGCTTTTCTGTCTTAGCGTTTTGGAGGCTAACGGAGGCTGCCGAATGCAAGCCGACCGCTGCGGGATCAAAGCGGATGGTCCCGCTATAAGCGCGCCCGCTGCGATTGGCCAAGGTCAGCCAGACCTTGGACCCCTCAACGGTTGGAACCACCTCCAACAAGTCGTTCCTCGGCTTTACGGTTACGTACGGGTGAAGATAGTTAGCTAATTGCTGGAGCCTCTTGAGGACCGGGTGCTTTTCAGCGTAAGCCTTGAGCGCCGGGATACTGGCAGTTTCGTTCCCCAAATCCACTACGGCGCGAAACGGGCGCAGGCTGACAATCCCTCGCTCTACCTGCTCGTCACTTATGAAAAGGGGAAGTATACGGTAATGCTGCCAGAAGTCGCCCAACTCTTCGGTTAAGTTTGGGAAGGCATTCAGGTTTGTGCTCAGAGAGATCTTGCGCAGGGGCACGATCACAGCCACCGGCTGGGACGGCATCTCTCCCTGAATAACCTTGGTTAGAACCGCATGCCATTCCTGATAGGCTTTCCACCCGTCCACAAATCCGAGATGCTGGGGCGGAGGAGGATAGATAAAGAAATCTCCTCCCACCCCGAAGGGCGCGTCGAGCCCAATGTGGCCTAGCCACTGGGGAACTTCCGGCCGCAGGTCTCCTCTCTTGGGCGTCCATTCATTCAGGAGGGGGACTCGATAGTATCGCACCATGGAACCAAAGAGCAGAGCCAGCCCGGTCGCGTTCGAATCATCGAGGTTGATAATCACGTGGTATTTCTTAGCCAGCCGGAAAAACATATCCGGATCGTTCCCCTGTACCTCCGGCCCAATGTTCCCGCAAATGCCGCCTCCCCAGGAATAGAGCATGGTGGCGTTCGTATGATCGCGCACGACTTGTGATACAGCGGCGAAACCTTCTTCAGCACTGTATTGACGAAAACGCTGGTAGAGAGCAAACAAGGGCTCGCCCGGCTTGGCCGCAGGGACGTCGCGCCAAGCGCGGTAAGCCGTGTGCCAGCACCGGTTGAAATTCGCCAGGGTTATATACGTTTGAGGAAGCCACCGGTAAAAGGCCTGGATGTCCGCCGGGGCGTAGCCGGTGACCCCGTGGGAACCCTTTGGCGCCGGTCCCCACTCAGAATCCAGCCATCCGTAGGCAGGATAAACGCCGCCATAGCCCGGACTGGTTTTCACGTGGTCGATTGTTCGAGCTACATAATCAAAATATTCCTTGCGCGAGACAGGATCCCACCACGGCGGTTCCAATGCTTTGGCGCCGTCACTGGAGATGTCGCGCGCGGTGAGCCACGGCGGAGGATTCCCCTGCCCCAAGCTTTCCCAAAACAGCAGGTAGATCTTCAGATGCGACCTGGCCGCTTCGGACATATAGCGATCAAGCAACTGAAAATCGTAACGGTCTCTTTGGGGCTCGATGTACCCCCAATCCATGTTGATTTCCACGCCGTTCATGCCGCTCCGGGCAAGCGTCGCAAAATCCGCATTATCCCAAGGAATGCTGTGGGGCTTTGTGAAGGCAATTTGGGCCCACCAAAAGGGATAGCTGCGGCTCGGCATCCCGGGCCAGTCTTCCCATTCCATGCTGCGAGAACCCAATGGAGCGCCGCGAGCGGGATTCCACAATGCTAGAGCAAAAAATACAGCAGCCAGGATAAATAATCCTTTTCTTGGAAGCATCTTAGCCGGAATTTCCTTTTTGGATTTTCAGCAACTTCAAAATATACGCCCTTTTGCGTGCCACCGAGTAGGTTAAATTCCAATAAAGCGGTTGGCCGTCCCTTCGGTCCAGTTACGTGAACCAGAAACTCTGCTCGATGTGACGGCGGCGGTGCCTCGCTTCGCATCAAAATCTCACCACAACATGGCTCGGCAGCTAAGGCCGCTAGTACCTTGGAGCGTTTCTGCCCGACAACAAAGCGTGGCTCCGGGCGTGGCGATTGCGAAGATGGCGGCGACTCGGACCTTGAAAAAGGAACGAGTTTAACCCCGATGGAGAGATTGTGTAAATGATGCTAACCGGTTCGAGCCACCTTGAATTCAAGACGCTCTATCAGGCGACCGCAGACCGGTTTTACCTGAACGCCGGGAGGATCATCGTCGACCGGGTGGTGGAACGGCAGACGCCGGATGGCGGCTGGGACTTCTGGGGGATTTGTCAGAACGCGTACGGCGATTTTGGCTTCACGATTGGTGTTCTGCTGACCGGCTTGAGAATGTATTATGAGGCGTCGGGCGACGAGCGTGCCGCCCGGCAAATTGTGCAAGGGGCGTATTTCTTTGTGAAAAAGCTCTGGGTTGAAAGCGCCCGGACGTTTAAGTACGCCAACTGTGCTGACTGGTACGCCGGGTCAGCGTCACTGACGCCTCTGCTCTTGGACGGCATCTGCTTCGCTTATCGACGAACTTACGATCCCAAGATTCGTCATGTGCTTCTCGCGGCGACATCCAAGGCGCTCGAAGGACTGGAGAGATTTGACCCGGCGGTGGCGAGAGCCGACGCCTCCGGGGTCGGCAAGGAGTTTGGCATGTATGTCTCGAACGCCCCTCATTTCATCGGGTATGTCGCCGCGCTGCAGGAGCAGAAGTAGCAGCGGGCTGAGGCGGCGGCCAGGCGCTATTACCTGCTTTTCGCAGCCTTCTTTCAGGTGGCAATTCTCGTCTTCCCTCACCGGATTCATGAAAGGCGCCATTTATGGGAACTCTGAACCATAAGATGCTTGGGGAAAGCGTGGACCGATGGTTCTGTCGTTGGCGGGAGTTTCTAGGAGGGATCCTGCTGGCCGCCCTATACCTGATGTTTGGGCCCGTGTCGGCGTCAGGCAACGTGAAGTTGCCCTCGCTGATCAGCGACAACATGGTATTGCAGGAGGGCCGGGAGGTGGCGATTTGGGGAACCGCGGGCCCGGGCGAAGGGGTCACGGTGCGCTTTCGTGGCGAGAAACAAGTGACGACGGCCGGGCCGGGCGGGCACTGGAAAGTGGAACTGGGGCCGCTCAAGGCGGGTGGCCCCTGGGACCTCACGGTCGCGGGAAAGAACACCCTCACCGTTCACAACGTTCTGGTGGGCGAGGTTTGGGTGTGTTCGGGCCAATCAAACATGGAGTTTCTGGTCCAAAGCGGGCTGGGGGTGCCAGGCGGGGTGATCCATGCGGACGAGGAAGTGGCGTCAGCGCACTACCAGCGGCTGCGACTCTTCCGGGCGCAGGTGGCCGTGGCTGGCCAGCCGCAAAAGGACGTCCAGGGCCGTTGGGAGGTGGCGAGCCCACGTACGGTGGCGGCTTTCTCCGCGGTCGGCTACTTTTTTGGCCGGGACTTGTACCGGGCTTTGCACGTGCCGGTGGGAATCATTGACAGTTCGAAGGGCGGAGCCCCGGCAGAAGCCTGGATGAGCGTTCCGACGCTCGAAGCGGACCCAAACTTGAAGAAAGTGCTCGACTCCTGGCGCCAGGAGATTGCCGAATATCCCCAGGTCCTCAAGAAATATGAACACGAACTGCGCCAATGGGAAGGCTCCGCTGAGCAGGCGGAGGCGCGAGGAAATGTCGCGCCCGAGCCTCCGAAGTTTCCTGCTGACCCGCGCAGCTATCGCTGGCGGGATGCGGGGCTTTGGAATGGGATGATCGCTCCCCTGCTACCTTATCGAATTGCCGGAGTGATCTGGTACCAGGGCGAATCGAATACCGACGCCCCTTACCAGTACCGGAGCGTCTTCACAGACCTCATCCGTTCCTGGCGCCGCGCCTGGAAAGAAGGCGACTTTCCGTTTCTCTTTGTACAGCTCGCGAATTTCCGAATAAGTGGTGAATATCCGGATGCGTGGGCTGTGCTGCGGGAATCGCAGGCTAAAGCTCTGGCGCTGCCAGAGACCGGCATGGCGGTGGCGATCGATATTGGGAATGCTTGCAGTATTCATCCCCGAAACAAGCAGTCAGTTGGGCGGCGGCTGGCGCTCGCTGCGGAAGCCATTGCTTACGGGCGCAATGTGGTTTACCAGGGACCCACCTACCAGTCGCTCGAAGCTGTCAACGGAACATCGCGCCTACGATTTAGCCATATCGGTGGAGGCCTGGTGGCGCGCGGCGGACGGCTTGTGGGATTCGAGATTGCCGGGGAGGAACAGAAGTTTGTTCCGGCAGAGGCCAGAATTGAGGGGAACCAAGTTGTGCTTTCGAGCCCTCTTATAACCAAGCCCGTGGCGGCGCGCTATGCCTGGGCAGATTATGCCGAATGCAATCTCTATAACAAGACAGGCTTGCCCGCGCCGCCCTTCCGCACCGACGACTGGGCCGTCACCTTACAGAGGCACGTCCGCACCTCCGCGCCTAAATTGTGGTGAAGGTGCGCGCAGTACCGCCTGCCTCACCTTCGAGATCTCAAGTGTTTATGAGGAGTTGTCAACGAGCGCCAGACTCTCCACGAGCAGAAAATTCGGCATCGCCTTAATTCGTGGCTCGTGCCCCACAGACAGCTCTCATTTAGCCAGTTCCACAAGTTAATTGACTGCTGCAAGGCCCAGTAGGTACTCGGAACCCCTTAGTGAACAACGCCGGCTTGAACCGTAGGGGTGCAGTCGAGGAGTTGTCTTTGGAAGACTTTCGGGCCTCCATGGAAACGAACTACTTCGGTGTACTGCGCTGTATCCACGCATTCTTGCCAGAGATGCGTGAGAAGCGGAGGGGATGCATCATCAATGTGAGCTCGATTGCAAGCCGTATCAGGCGTTCACCTATGGGTCCGTATGCCGCCTCGAAGTTCGCGCTCGAGACCCTCAGCGAGGTGGTGGCCCAAGAAGTAAAGCCGTTTAACGTTCGCGTCGCGATCGTTGCACCGGACGTCATCGAAACTCCAATGGCAAGGGGCATGGTGGTGCCTCCCGGTGAGTCCCTATATCCGCAGTGTCGGCGCTTTGCGGGTCTGTTTGGGGCGGCCCTTGCGAATCCCGTGTTGCCATCCCTCGTGCCGGAGAAAATCCGCGACACCATTGAAGCCGGAACGTCGCGGTTGCGGCACCCGGTGGGCCCCGATGCGCTGCCGTTTCTCGCCTGGCGCGGATCCATGTCGGACGAGGAGTGGGCCAACTGGGGCGCTCTGGACGACGATGCGTGGTACGACCGCGTTCAGAGAGATTTCAATCTGGATGCGCGCCCAAAGAAATGTGCTTGATCCGGGAGTAAAAAATTAATTTGCGCAAGGCTGTTCGCATTAATAATGGTATTTGACAATTCAGGTCAATATTCAATTACTGACATCTAAGCTGTCCACCACCAATCGTCCAGATTTCGGCTGCAAGGCCACGGCGTGGAAGGAATTCGTCAACCCGGTTTTCAGGAATACAGGTTCCGAGCGCTCAAGCCGTACGCTGTGCAAATCGACGGTCGCAACCACATCGCCATCCAAGTGGACCTCCACAGCTCCAAAATCCGGTCCTTTGGGGCTCCAAAGCGTGAAACCTGAGCCGATGAAGTTCCATTTCGCTCGCCCGTTGCTGTCACGGCGCACGGCGCCGGCTCCAAAGCGAAATGCAGGGTCGTTTTGTTCGAGCCAATGGTTAGGATCCTCTCCTGCGCCCAGCCAAGCCTCGGTATAGAGAAATGAAAGGGTACCGGGCTCCCACTCGCCGGCAATCGCGAACCGATCTACGGAAACGTGAGTATGGGATTCCGCGAGGATTCCAATCGAACCGCCACCTGCACCCATTAGCCCCTTCCAGACTTGCTCGCCCTCCAACGCCAACGCCGTCGCGCCGTCGGCGTGGTGCGTGATGATAACCTTCCTTTGCTCGCACCGCGGCGTTCGTCCCATGGCCATGACCTCGATTACGCCTCGCGCGTTAACCGAGACCAGTCTCCAATCGTTCGGCAACAACTCAAGACCTTGGTGACGTGTCAGCGTGAGCGGGTGCAAGGTGGCATCGGAAGTAGGCCGATTGGGCCCCAGAGGCGCCTGATAACTCCAGAAAATTCGCGCCGTCCCGTGTACGCGGAGTTCGGTGTTGAGAGTGAAGCCGGTGTAGCCTCGCCGCAGGCACGTCGCGCTCGGGGCATTGTCCCCGCTAAAGTGAAAGCCTCTCCGCCTCAAGGGCCTTCGCCAAAGCCGGGCAGCCAGGTTAATTGTGCCATACCCTTTAGTGTTGCGCGACGGGAACATCGCATGTAGGATTCCTGCCTGATCCACCCAACCGGACAACGTCTGACCCCAGATTCCGTAGGCTTCGTTTGGCACGTCTTCACTGTGCCAGACTGACCCGTGGCGAGCTATCTCCCAAGCCCTCTGGTCGGTCGCCTTCTCTAGAGGCGCGCGGAAAATCACTTGAAAATTCCGGTTGCGAGCCACGGACGTGGCAGGGGCATAGACCCACCCGCCGTCAACGAAGGCCGGATAGAATTCCAGCAGGG
>JAKAWG010000142.1 GCA_021817045.1 Acidobacteriota bacterium | reverse complement strand
CAGATAAAAGCTCTTACCAACGCCGTCTGACGATTTGGCTTACCGGAGTCAGCCGGCTGCCCGCTCATCGCGTCGCCGAGTCGCTGTGCGTTTCCAAACAGGCTGTCTGGCTCTGGATCGCTCAATACAACCGGCAAGGGCCCGAAGGTCTGCGTCGCACTGGGAGGGGAGGGCGGCGTTGGGCTTGGCTTTCTTGGGAGCAGGAGCAGCGGTTCTTAGAAGAGCGGCAGCATGCGGCTGCCCGGGGCCAAATTCTCACCGCTCCACAATTGCGCGCCGGGCTGGGGAAACTCATCGGACGGCGCGTCTCGCTGGCCTACGTCTATCGTCTGCTGCACCGGCACGAGTGGCGCAAATTGGGACCGCGTCCCCGACACCCCAAAGCCCAGCCCCCCGTTCAGGAGCGGTTCAAAAAAAACTCCCCCAGGTCCTCCAAAAGGCGATGAATCGGCTGCCTCCTGGGGTCCGAGTCCGCCTGCTGTTTCAAGACGAAGCGCGGTTCGGCTGCATCAGTGATCAGCGCCGCTGCTGGGCTCCTTGGCCCCTGCGCCCCGTCGTCGGCCACCAGATCATCCGCGAGTTTGTCTACGGACTGGCCGCCGTGAGCCCCTTCGATGGTGAACTCTCTTCCCTGGTCTTGCCTTGGGTGGACACAGAAACCATGTCCCTGTTCCTCGCGCACACCGCCGCTTGTTTCCCCAACGACCATTGCCTGATGTTGCTGGACGGTGCCGGTTGGCACACGGCCGCGGCTTTGCAGATTCCCCCCAGCCTTCACCTGCTGCCGCTCCCCCCTTACAGCCCCGAACTCAACCCGGTCGAACATCTCTGGGACCATATGCGCGAGAACTACATCGGAAATCAGGCCTTCCCCTGTTTGGATGCGGCCGTCGATCAACTCTCGGCTGGCCTCCGTTACCTGCACCAACACCACGAGGTTGTCCGTTCTATGACCTGCTTGGATTGGATCAACACTCTATCTTTGACGTTAAATTAGTATCAGGGCGCGAGGCCGAAGGTGAAAGGAAGCCGTTCTTTCCGGCGGGGTTAAAACTCCGCCCTCCTGTCACAGCGGGAAACTCGGTGAGAAGCCCGCTCGACTTCTGGCCCGAACTTTACTGTCACAAGGCGCGGGCGAGGTTTTGGAAGAGTTTCAAGCCGTCTTGCGAGCCGTGAGCAGGAAGCGAGGCTCGTTCAGGGTGAGGCATGAGGCCGAGGACAAGGCCGGTGTCGTCCGTGATGCCAGCGACAGCGCCTGCCGTGCCGTTCGGGTTTTCGGGATAATGCGCGGTAGGGTTTCCAAAACCGTCGGCGTAGCGCAGCGCCACTCGTGCCAGCCGCGATTCCGGAAACAGGGCGCGACCTTCGCCGTGCGCGGATGGCATTTCCAGGATTTGTCCTTCTAGTCCGCGGGTCCACGGGGATTCGTTGCGGGAGACCAGAAGGCGGACGTTGCGATCTTCGAAGCGCCCTGATTGATTTTCCACCAGCGCCATTCCCCGCTTCCCGAGCGATCGCGCGGGCAGAATACCAGCCTCACCGAGCACCTGGAAGCCGTTGCACACGCCAAGCAACGGGCGGCCTGCGGCAAGGAATTCGCCAAGTTGCTCGCCAAGACGCGCCACCAGCAACGTCGCGAAAATACGGCCCGCGCCGAGATGGTCACCGTAGGAGAATCCGCCCGGGATAATCGCCGCCTGGAATCGGTTAAGCCGCGCCCGCCCGTCCAGAAGGTCCCGCAGCAACACGAGCTCGCTGGCAATGCCGGTCCGGTCTAGCGCGGCGACAGTTTCTTCATGGCAATTCGTGCCCGGCGCGTAAAGAATGGCGGCTCGGCTCATTCCAGAATCTCGCGAAATGGCTTCCTCCATGTTTCTGTGAGGCGCGCCATTTCTTCCTGCCAGATGATCTCGTTTCCTTCGGCAAGCTCGAAGCGAGGCTCAGGGAGAACTTCGCCCAGCGCGGCATAAGGAATGTCTGCCAGGCTCGCTGCGGGATCGAAGCTCGGTCCGACCTCGACGATGACAGACCCGATGAATTCGCCGAATAAGAGGCCGTCTTTTCGCCAGGCATCTGGTGCGGCGCCTACCTCCTGCAGCGGCGGTCTACGACCGCCGGATTTTTGCACTCGCCGGCGCTCACCGAGCGCCGCTACAGCCTCGAACTGCACACGCGCGCCCAGATCCGAGCCAAGCGCTGCTTCGAACTGGCGCAGAAACACGCCGCCTTCGCCCACCGCCGAGGCAGAAAGCACTTCGCCACGCGCATGAAGCCGAAGCAAAGCGTCCCAAAGCGCGCGTAGGGCACGCGCGTCGCCAAATGAGTGGAGCGCGTTGCCGTGCTGGCGCAACGTATCCGCGTAGACGCTGCCGCCCAGCGCGTCGCCGTCCACGCGGCCTATGAGAAGGAGCTTACTGCCCGCTCGCTTGAAATCCTTCGTCACGATGCGTTTCACATCCCGCACGCGGCCGAAGGCAGCCACGGCCAGCGTTGGCGGGACGTCAATGCTCTTCCCGCCCGCATCGAACGTGCCCGAACTCGAATCCTTTCCGGAGATGAACGGGATGCCGAGCTCAACCGAAAGCTCCGCGATGGCTTCCACCATGCGCGTCAGGTCCCACGCGACATCGGGCCGCACACGCGGCGTGTAAAAATTGTCGCAAAGCGCGAGGTCGTGGTAATCCGCTCCGGCCGCGACAGCTCGCGTGACGGCTTCAATCACCATCAGCCGGGCCATTTCGGCCGGATCGATCTCGCCGTAGAAGGGATTGAAAGCCACCGCGGTGATAACGCCGTAAGGCTTGCCGTAGAGCGGCGCGGATAGGTAAAAGCCGCTGGGCATGCAGTGATTTTTGCCGCCGTAAGGCCCGATCACCGTCCGTCCCTGGACGGTGGAATCAAAGCGCGAGCCGGCGGCGCTTTGATCCGCGCAATGGTAATGGCCGAGGATTCGGCGCGCCGCCTCGGACCATTCGGCTGCTGTGCGTGGCTCGGGAATGCTGAGCGGTTGCAATTGGCGGCGAGGCGCGGCGGCGGGAATCGGATCGAGGGGACAAGCGCCCCAAAGAAAATCCATCTCGATTTCCACCACGCGCTGGTCGCGCCAAACCGCCTCAAGCTTGCCCGAATCCGTGAAACGGCCGATGGCAGCGTGCGCCACCTCGTAGCGGTCGAGCAGCGTCTGAGCTTCAGCCAGCTTTTCGGGCGGTACAGCGATTAACATGCGCTCCTGCGATTCTGAAAGCAGGATTTCCCACGCCGTCAGGCTCTTGTCCTTCAGCGGGACCGTGTCCAAATCCAGCGCTACGCCCGTGCCAGCGCCCATCTCGCCGGCGGCGCAGGAAATGCCGCCAGCGCCAAGATCGGTGATGGAGCGGATGCAGCCCGCGTCGCGCAGGGCGGGAATGGCGGTGGCGAACCGGCGCTCGGTAATGGGGTGGCCGATTTGTACGGCGGCGGATTCCTTTTGCAGCGTCTCGCCGGTCATGCTGGTGGAACTGGCAGTGGCGCCATGAATGCCGTCGCGCCCGGTTTCGCCGCCAATCAGTAATGCGATGTCTCCCGGCCGCGGTTCCTCTTTGGCCGCGTATCGTTCCGGAATCAGCCCGAGCGAATGACCAAGCGCGAGGCACTTCGCATAGCCCGCATGGCGGCGGTAAACGGCGTGCATCATCGGAATTCCCATCGGGTTCACATAATAAGACGTGGCGCGAATCGATTCGGAAAGGATTAATTGCGGATGCAGCGCGCCCGCTGGGACCTCCTCTTCCTTCATTGCCGGGTCCATCGTTCCCATCACCGTAGTCCCGCCGATCGGATACGCGCCCTTGCCGAAGCCGAGTGTGTCTCGAATGACGCCGCCGTGCTTGGTGGCGACGCCGCCGAAGGGCGCAATGGAGCTTGGGAAATTGTGCGTTTCTCCCTTAATCGTGATAACCCAGCCATCGTAAAACTCAAGCCCGCCCGCGTTGTCCTTGAACGCCGAAACAACCAGCGGATGCGCGATGCGCGCCGTCGCGGCCTGGAGCTTCTTCAGCAGGCCGAGGCTTTTCCATGTCGTGTGATAACAGTGGTCGCTCCAGGTTTGCGCGAGGATTTCAATTTCAGCGTCGGTGTGCGGCCGGCCAAGGCGCACTTCATGGTCTTGAATCACCTTCAACTGCGAAAGCGGCGCGTACCAGGAACGCTCGATAGAAAGCCGTTCGAGGGTGGCAGCGTCGAGGCCGGCGAGCGAGATCGATTCCACCGCATCGGGCCGGCCGGTGGGCCGCAGCGTGACCAGAATTTCTCCCGGCTCGCGAATCCGCTCGACGACCTTGTTGAAGAGAAACCGCTCTGCCAGCTTGCGCGCCGTAGAAGCTTCAATGCCGGAGAACTGATAGCGCCGGCTGAGGCGGGCAAATTCAAGGCCGTCTTCGCCGAGCGCGTGCGCGGCGGCCAGGATGGACGGTGTCTCAGGATCGGTAACCGCCGGGCGATAAGCGATCTCGATCACCGGACCGCGCGAGGGATCGAGTGCCGATTTTTCCGAAATTGCCTGGTAGATCGGGTTCGCAAACAGCGGAGCCAGCCGCTCGGAACGTACTTTCCCTTCAAGCCAATAGACCCGCTCGAGCACAAGGTCGCGCAGTTCGGCGTACCCGTGACGCTGCAGGAAGCCCAGCCAGGCGCGGGCCTCAGCGTCATCGTGAAAGGTTACATATACCGGTTGAATCGACATGGAGGGCCGAGTGACTAAGCTAAGACCCATTATAGGATAGATTTTGTTCCAGGCAGGCGCGGTTCTTCCGGCATGCGGTGTGCCGGTATTCGTTCGATGCGGCAGACGGGAAGAGTCCGCGCTCGGGCAAACCGAAAAAAATTGTCTCAACTGTCTCGTTTGTCTCAACTCTCTCATTGATTTCTGCTATGTTGTGCCCAGTACCGGCTTCCGCCCCAGGAGGTTGGGCGACAACTATATTTGTAGCGGCAGTCTATGACCACCGGTCTTTAAGAATCGGCGCCCCCTTCCTGCGTCAGGGCGGGCTCCGAGCAGGCTCTAAATTTTCGGAATGAGGAGCGATCGAACAAACAAAATTGGCGGAACGAAGCCTACCAAGCCTTTGTTTTCAACAATTCTAATCATTCGCCGCGATTCGCCCGGTCAGGAGAGCTTTGGCCGATCTGCCTGCCTATCTGACCATGCAAATGGGCCATAAAATTAAAATATTCAATTTTGCTATTGAGATCTTCAATTATATTGTCCATAATTGATCTTGAAAGTTTATTTCTATGGCAGACATTTCCCAAAACGTTGCCGACTGGCAGGAGTTGACGCGGCTAACTCAAGGCCAACCGATTGTGGTGGAGCGCGTGAGGCTTGAGGGGAAAAGCATTGCCATCGAGGGCCAATTTGAGTTGCCGCAACTGGCCAGACTAAGCGCTGAAGATCAGGTCTTTGTGACGGCGTTCGTACGCTGCCACGGCTCGATCAAGGAAATGGAGCAGATTTTCGGGGTAAGTTACCCGACGATCAAGGCGCGTCTTAACCGGATTGCCGGAAGTCTCCAATTTGTGGAGACGAATCCGGCGCCATCCCACAGCGAGATTCTAGAGCGGCTGAAGCGCGGGGAAATCCGCGCAGAGGAAGCCATCCGGGAACTGGAGGCGAGGAAATGATTCCCCTTGCTGCTTCGATACGCTGGCGCCGCGCCAAGCGGCGCGGATTCACATTATGGATACCGCTGCTTCTGGTCTGGCTGCTGCTCTTGCCGCTGGTCTTAGTGCTTTTCCCGCTGATTTGTGTCGCGTGCCTGTTTCTGCGGGTCAATGCAGCACGGATGTACGCGACGGCGTGGCGCATCCTGGCCTCGCTGCGAGACACGCTGATTGAAATCGACAACGCCGAAGTCATGCTTCGGATACACATTGCGTAGAGAGGAGCGGTCATGAACGAGGAACGCCGAAAAGTGCTGGAGATGCTGGCTGCGGGGAAGATAAGTGCCGACGAGGCAGAACGCCTGCTCGCGGCGCTCGAGAGTGGGACACCGGCTTCACCACATGTCAATGGGAGCGCCCCGAAGGTCAAGGCGAAGTACATTCGCGTTACGGTGGATGCAGAGAACCCTCTCGGAAAGACGCCGACGAAGGTGAACATTCGCGTGCCGATGCAGTTGCTGCGCTCGGGGGTGCGATTGGCAGGACTGATTCCCGTACAGGCGCGCAAGCACGTAGAGGATGCGATGCGTGAGCACGGCATGGCGTTTGATCTGTCGCAGATCAAGCCGGAGAATCTGGAGGAGATTGTGGATCAACTCCAGGACCTGACGATTGATGTGGACGACGACAACGCAAAGGTGCGCATCTTCGCGGAATAAGCAGGTAACGCATCACAGGCTGTGTCCGACTGCGGAGACGTGGCCACGCACCGTCACGCGTCGTGCGCAGGCCGCTTGTCCTCCCACACACCACCTCTCCCTCCCGACCTCAATGAATGAACGGAGGATTTTAGCGCGTTCGCTAGGCGTCCGGCAAGGAATACAACCTCCAACCGCTGGAAATCGATGGTGTTATGATCTGGCCGGACTATAAAGGCCTCAGAAATCTCTAATACAATCGTCATTACCCAGACGCACGAATCCGCCCAGGGCGGCCTCGTGGTGGTGGCGCGGGACAAGGGACCATGCTCGTAGTCCGGACGCCAGTCAAGGGTGCATGACATGCCGGTACAAATTCTTCTCGCCGACGGTCACTAAGTGGTTCGTGAAGGCTTCCGTGCGCTGCGCGGGGGCGTCTCGGGCTATATCCTCAAGACGACGACGGCGAAAGATCTGGTGGAGGCGATTCGCCAGGTGGCGCGCGGCCTGATTTACCTGAGCCCGGAGATTTCCCAGACCGTCATCC
>JAKAWG010000141.1 GCA_021817045.1 Acidobacteriota bacterium | reverse complement strand
CCTTGCGGTCGCCCGTCAGCGTGTGCGGTTTCCAGGCCGTGAGCGAATATAGCTCCTCCGGGTCTTGCATCTCATCAAGAAATGCCAACATCTTGCGGAGCTTATCCACGGCATCCGGTGGCACGGCTTTCACAATGTCCTGCGCGTATAGTTTTTTCAGGCCCTTATGCGCAAAGTTTCGTATTCTCGCCTAACGCAGTGTAGCCTGTAGCTTAACACATGTCAAACCAAGAATTCCAATGCGCGTTATTCGTGTAAATGTGAGCATCACAGCGCCCGCGCGAAACGGCTACACACGCGAGCCGTGAATGGATCAGTTTCTCGTGAGCCCGCTTGGTGTCCACGTGCACGAGCACCCCGTCCGCTGTCACACCCCGGCTGCTGTGGCTGGTGACAGCATAGCCGTAATCAAGACGAGGGTGCTCACGGACGTTGAATCGGGCTTCGTGCCCTGAGTTGAAGCGGATTTGAGGATTCCCTTCAGCATCAATTTTCTCAATCGTTCCAAGCTCGCGGTTCGCAATCCGCTCGCTCTGATAAGGTGCGGTGAACTGCACCCGCCCGCCTTCCGAAAATTCCCTCTGCACTTCCTTGTAAACGCTCACTCGCTGCAGCCGGCGCGGGTCGTAAGTGATCCGCTCGCCAGTTCCGCGATCTACCGTCAATAAATTCCGCTCCTGGTCAACACCAGCGACGCGGGCGGGGGCCAGGCGAAAGAATCTGCCGGAGCGAGTCGCCTGGATATTAAGCCGGCGTTAATAAGTTTTAACGCCGATTTTACGCCGGGAAGTGGGATAACCGCGCGATAATCACAAGTGACTCAGTGATGAGAGTCTTCCCCCGACGGGCGCAGGGCCGGCCAAAGGTTGGTTCTGCGCCCGTATTTTTATATAGGCGCTTGGTGCAGCGCTGAGCGTGATTCCGGTCACAGCGGCTGTGAAGCCGTAGTTGTGAAATGAAGCGTGGGGCATATTTCCTTTGCGCGTAACCGGCGAATGGGCGCGAACGTTAATAAGGGCAGAGCATGGAGGCGTGAGTCGTTCTTGACGTCCATCCGGCGACAATTGGCGCAAGGTGTACTTCTGGTTTTGCTGCTTTCTTCTTTTCACCAAAGCGCGGAGGCGCAAAAGCCGGCCCCTTCCCGTTCCGGTTCCGCAGCGCCGGCATCGCGACCGATTCAAATGACGGTGCCGCAAGCCGTCCAATACGCTCTCGTACACTATCCGGCGGTGCGAGCATCGCTCGAAGCGTACAACGCGGCTAAAGCCGGGATAGGGCTGGCGGCCACAAGTTATTTGCCCTTTGTGGACGGCGTTGCGCAGGGCGAGCGCGAGACGCGTAATAGCATCTATGGCGTGCTCATGCCGCAGTTCCCAACCATCCTGACCGGAACGCAAGGCACGGTCTTTCCTCTTTCGAATGCAACCTTTTGGACGAGTGGACTGGGTGTCCTGCTTTCCTGGGAACCCTTCACGTTCGGGTATCGCCGCTCACTGATGCGCTCGGCAAGGACGACAACCGAACGCGCTGCCGAAGACGTCACACTCACCCAACTCGGGGTTGCCGGCGCCGTCGCAGACGCTTCGCTCGCGCTCCTGGCGACGGAGCAACGCGTGAAAGCGTCCCAGGCGGACGTCAATCGGAGGACGGTTTTTGACCGATCGGTTCACGCGCTGGTCAATGCGCGGTTGCGCCCGGGCGCGGACGCGTCCCGTGCCGACGCTGAACTGGCTACCGCAAGGACGCAACTCATCTTGGATCAACAGGCGGAGCAGGTGGCGGGCGCGTCGCTTGCCGAGGCTCTGGGCTTGGCGGGAAGCCGGGTCGAAATTCAAGCCGAACCTTTTCTCCAGACTCCTCCTCAGACCATCTGGGAAGCGCCCCCGCTCACCCAGCACCCTGCCGCCGTGGACGAGCAGAGAAGGATTCAGGAGATCGAGTCCAGGGTCAGCGTTCTGAACCATGCATTCTTTCCTCACTTTGTTTTGGAAGGGCTGGACTCAGCGCGCGGTAGCGGGCAGGACTCGAGCACTAAGATTCAACCGGGACTCAGCGGGCTTGACCTGACGGCTCACAACTGGCAAGCCGGGCTGACCGTACAGCTTGACTTTACAAGTTTCTTTTCAATCCGCCAGCGAAAGAAGATCGAGCTTTATAACCGGCGGCGCGAGGTGGCCCGATACGACCAAACCATGCAGATGCTGACTGGCCAGGAGCAGAGGGACTTGGCAATCCTGGCGGGCGCCCGCCGGGTGGCGCAGAATACGCCGATCGAGCTCGCAGCCGCGCGCCAGAGCGAAATCCAGGCGTTGGCTCGCTTCAGGGCCGGAGTCGGGACGATTGTCGACGTCGCCGAAGCTCAGCGCTTGCTCGTGCAGGCGGAGATTGACGATTCACTCGCTCGTCTCAGCATCTGGCGCGCGCTTGCAGACCTGGCAGCCGCGGAAGGAAGCCTCGATCCGTTTCTGAACTTGGTGACGAGCATGGGAGGAACACCCTAAGAATTTATGTGGTTAGTTCATGCCGCTTTGCGGCGGCCCATCACGGTCATTGTCGGAGTTATTGGCATCGCGCTCGTGTCGATCCTGGCGCTCACGCGCATGCCCATCGACATTTTCCCTGATCTCAACCTACCGGTGATTTACGTCGTCCAACCGTACGGCGGCATGAGCCCCGCCCAAATGGAAGGCTACCTGACGCACTACTACGAGTCCAACTTTCTATACATTGCCGGCCTGGAAAGCGTGGATTCGAAGTCGGTAGAAAATTTCTCCCTGATGAAGCTCACGTTCATTCCTGGCACGAACATGAATCAGGCGCTTGCGGAGGTTGGCTCCTACGTAAGCCGCGCCCAGGCCTATATGCCCAAGGGAACCGTGCCCCCGTTCGTCCTTCGATTCGACGCCGGCACCGTGCCCGTGGGCGACCTCGTATTTTCAAGCGCAACGGAACGTGTAGACCGAATCCAGGATCTCGCGCAAAACCAGGTTCGCCCGCTCTTCACCACGCTGCCCGGCGTCTCCTCGCCCGCCACCTTCGGCGGCAGTTCGCGCACCATCGTGATCCACATTAGCCGTCGCCGCCTGAATAGCTATCACCTTTCGGCGGGCGAAGTCGTTAATGCCCTCATGTCCGGTAATTTAATCGCTCCCGCCGGTGACGTGCGGACAGGCAAAGTTGATCGCATTACGCCGATGAACTCGGTAGCGACCGACATCAATAAACTGGCGGATTTGCCCGTTCGCACCGGTTCGGGGCCTACGGTCTTCATTCACGACATCGGCTGGGTGGAAGATGGCCACGATATCGTTCTCGGCTACGCGCTCGTGAACGGGCGTCGTACCGTTTACTTGCCCGTCACCAAACGCGCAGACGCGTCGACGCTGGCGGTCGTCCGTGAAGTTAGGAACAGCATGAAGCGCTTTGAGAACGTGCTGCCACCGGACGTCCATGTTAGCTATGAGTTCGACCAGTCAGGCTATGTAACTAATTCGCTGATGTCGCTGGTGCGCGAGGGATTGTTGGGCGCGCTGCTAACAGGCTTAATGGTGTTTCTCTTCCTCCGCGAGTGGCGAAGCTCGCTGATTGTGGTTGCCGTCATTCCGTTCTGTCTGCTCACGGCGATTGTATTCCTTTGGCTTTCCGGCCAAACCGTTAACATTATGACCCTTGGCGGGCTGGCTCTTGCCGTGGGCGTGCTGGTGGACGAGGCCACGGTCGAGATCGAAAACATCCACCACAATCTGCAAGACACGGATTCGCCGGCGCTTGCAGCCTTGCGCGGTACCGAGCAGGTGGTGGTTCCGCAGTTGCTGGCGATGTTGTCCGTTCTTGCCGTGTTCGTCCCTTCTTTCCTCATGCAGGGCGTCTCGCGCTCTCTGTTCGTTCCGCTCTCGCTGGCGGTAGGGTTCGCGATGATCGCCTCCTATGTATTCGCCAATTCGTTTGTGCCCATCCTTTATATTTGGCTCAACAGGCGTCTCCACAGCAGCGAGGAAGAGCGGACGGGACGCTCGCTGTTCGACCATTTTCGGGATCATTATCGACTTTTTGTAGGCTGGTTGCTGAAGCGGCGCCGGCTGCTGGTCTGGGCGTACCTGAGCGCGGCGATCCTGTTCGTCGTTCTGTTTGGCCCTCTGCTTGGGCGAGAGATTTTCCCACACGTTTCCGGAAATCAGTTCGATCTTCACCTTAGAGCTCCCGCCGGAACGCGCATCGAGGCGACCGAACAAATTACTGTGGGGACGCTTAATGAAGTCAAACGCCTTGCGGGTGCGGGGAACGTGAGCGGCAGCATCGGATACGTAGGCACCTACACGCCGCACTACCCGATTGACCTCGTTTATCTATGGAGTAGTGGTCCGCAGGACGCCGACCTCCGCGTTCAATTCCGTCCCGAAGCTCATCTCAGCGTGACGCGGCTGGAAGAGACGCTTCGCAAGTCGCTCCCACAAATGTTTCCCGGGACCACTTTTTCATTTGAGCCAGGCGACCTGGTCAGTGAGGTGCTGAATTTCGGCTCGCCGACGCCGATTGAAATTGCGGTTAACGGCCCGCACCTCTCCGCCGATCACGCTTTTGCCGAAAAGATTCGGGCGCAGATGGGCCAGATCGGCGCGTTGCGGGACCTCGTATACGCGCAAAACTTGAAATATCCGAGCCTCGACGTGGATATTGACCGCGTGCGGGCCGGGCAACTTGGCCTTACCGTAGGCCAGATCGCGCAATCCGTTGAGACGGCGACCTGGTCGAGCCGTTTTGTGGCTCGCAACTTCTGGCAGGATCCCCAAACCGGAATCGGTTACCAGGTTGAAGTGGAAGTGCCCCAGCCGGAAATGAGCTCGATCGGCGATCTGTCCGATCTCTCGCTCGTCCAGGGTGGTACGTCGCTCCACCCGACGCTGGGTGATGTGGCAAATCTTTCCTATGGCACCGTCGCAGGCGAATACGACCACTACGATATGCAGCGCATGGTTTCCCTCACCGCGAACATCGTGGGTGAAGACCTTGGCCGAGCGGCGACTCAGGTGGAAGCAGCCATCCGGCGGGCGGGGACTCCTCCCCGTGGCGTGGAGGTTCACGTGCGCGGGCAGGTCGTTCCCATGGAGCAGACGCTGGACAGCCTCGGCTTAGGACTTGTTTTTGCCGTGGTTGCGATCTTCCTATTGCTGGCTGCTAACTTCCAATCCATGCGGCTCGCGTTCGTCGCCGTTTCAACCGTACCCGCCGTTCTGTGCGGCGTCATTGCGGTCTTGCTGCTCACCGGCACGACGCTGAACCTGCAATCGTTCATGGGCGCAATCATGGCTTTAGGGGTCTCGGTGGCTAACTCCATTCTTTTGGTGACGTTTGCGGAGGAGCACCGCAGGGATCCGAGGCGAGGCGGTTCCGCTACTGAGGCGGCGCTTTATGGAGGAAGCACGCGGCTGCGGCCGATCCTCATGACCAGCCTCGCGATGATAGCCGGCATGATTCCGATGGCGATGGCTCTTGGCGAAGGTGGAGGCCAAACGGCTCCGCTCGGCCGCGCCGTCATTGGCGGCTTGGCGGCCTCGACGCTGGCCACCCTGCTCGTCTTGCCGGCGGTCTTTTCGCTCGCCCAGGAGCACGTGTCCATCGAATCGGCGTCACTGGATGCCTCTGATCCGAATAGCCCATACTCGAGAGGCGCTTCCTGATTGTGAATGGAGACAGTATGCAAAAGGTGAAATCCAGAGCGCCGATGCTTTTCCGGCAATGGGGCGTGCTCTTTTTGTTGGCCGCGGCGGTGGCAACGGTGATGTTGGCGGCAGGTTGCAGCACGGACGGTGCGAAGCGGGCGTCCGCAGCCAACACTGGCGCGGCTTCTCAGTCTTACCCTGTGGTCGAAACCGTGAAGGTCGTCTCGCGCCGGCTCGACATGGTCATTCCGCTGCCTGGTGAGCTTCGGCCCTACGAAGAAGTTCGGATTTACCCCAAGGTTACGGGCTTCGTTCAATGGATCGGGGTAGACCGTGGCTCACGCGTCCGAAAAGGGCAAGTGCTGGCGCGGCTGGAAGCTCCGGAACTGGTAGCTCAGAAATTCGAAGCGCAGGCAAAGCTTGCCAGCGCGCAGCACCGGCAAGTTGCGGCGGAAGCTAAGCTGGCGGCGGATGAGGGCACTTACCAGCGGCTTAAGGTGGCTGCCCAGACGCCCGGCGTCATTTCCGACGAAGAGCTCGAAGTGGCTCAAAAGACGGCGCAAGCTGACCAAGCCACCGTCGTCTCTCTTCGTTCTGCGACCGAGGCGGCTCGCGAAGCGCTCCGATCCGTACAAACGCTTGAAAGTTATCTGGTGGTTACGGCCCCATTTGATGGCATCGTGACCAAGCGCAACGTTCACCCTGGAGCGCTTATCGGTCCGGCAGGAGGGCCGGGACAGGAACATTCAATGGTGCGCATTGAGGAGGTATCGCACCTGCGGCTCGTCGTGCCCGTGCCCGAAGCTTATGCGGCCGGGGTCACGAAGGGGACAAAAGTGAGCTTCACGGTGGCCGCGTTCCCCGGAAGGACGTTTTCTGGCACCATCGCGCGCATTGCAGACTCGCTTGACCAGCAAACGCGAACCATGCCGGTCGAACTGGACGTCTGGAACCCTGATTGGACGCTGTACTCCGGCATGTTCCCGCAGGTTCTCTGGCCGGTTCACCGGCCTAGTCCATCCCTCTTCGTCCCGCAATCCTCCGTCGCGCACACCATGGAATCGACCTTTGTGATCCGGGTGCTCAATGGCACGACCGAATGGGTTACAGTGAAACCCGGGGCTTCCTCCGACGGCCTTGAGGAGGTTTTCGGCGATTTGCGTCCAGGCGACGAGGTCGCGCTGCAGGCTTCAGAAGAGTTGCGCCCGTATACGCGCGTCACGCCGCAACTGAGTCGCGCCAGGGAGGCAACCGCGCCCGGCAACGGT
>JAKAWG010000140.1 GCA_021817045.1 Acidobacteriota bacterium | reverse complement strand
CCACGGATGCTTTTCTGCGCGATGGCGTGACCCAATTTTATAACCATGGCTACATCTATTCTCCGGAGATGCACGTTGCTCCCTCGCGTGACGTGCCGTGGGCGAACCGGATCAGCCACTGGAACGTCTGGTGGAAGTACTACCATCACTTGACGAAGTATGTGAGCCGTTGTTGTTTTCTCCTGCGGCAGGGTGAATTTGTTGGGGACGTTTTGATCTACTCGCCTCAATCGACGGTGTGGACCGAAAACGTGCTCTTTCTCAACGAACGGCGGATTTTGCCCTTCGGCAATCTGGGGAAGACCCTGGTTGCGAACGGCTACGATTTTGATCCGGTCAACGACGACGTACTTCAAAACCGCGCCGAAGTCGACGAGGGACACATCAAGGTCCGCGACCTTCGGTACCGTTTTCTGATTATGCCCAAAACGACGGCGGTCCCTGTGGCAACCATGGAGTTTATCCGGCAGTTTATATTAGGCGGCGGGGTGGTGATTGCTCTGGACGAACTGCCGGCCACGTCGGTCGGGCTCAAGGACGCTGCGCAGAATGACGCACGCGTCAAGCAGATTGTCAACGAGTTGTTCGGAGCCGACAGCAAGGGGAAGGCTCATCCGGATGGCGGCCGCACCTACTACCTCGCCGATTACAAGATTCCAGGCTACGCGATCGCCCAGAAAACCTTCAATCCGGGAGCGCAACCCTACAAGCCGACTCCACCGCTCACGCCGCCGCAACGGGCGCTGCTCGGGGCGTTGAGAGAATATCTGGCGGCGGACTTTGAGCTGGAGGGAAACCAGCAAAGCAACGGGCTGACGTTCCTGCATCGCCGCCTGGGTTCAGACGACATCTATTTCGTGACCAACTTGCAACCGGAATCGAGCCGCACAACCGTGACCTTCCGGGTTTCGGGAAAGGTGCCTGAACGCTGGGACCCGATGACCGGCCGGATCAGTCCGGTTTTTGTCTATCAGATGCGCTCTGAGGGAGTCGAAATTCCGATTCACCTGGAGCCATTTGCTTCAACACTCTTCATCTTCCGTTCCGGAGGACCATCTCTGCACCTAACCGAGACAAACCTGGAGGAAGTGCGAGAGCTGAACGATCACGAAGTGAAGGGTATCGCCGTCGAGAACGGCGAGGTACAGGTGACGGTGGTCGAAAAGGGCCAGAGCCGGAAGGTGCAGGCGATGGTTTCCGGGTTGCCTGAACCGTTGCCGGTCAACGGCGCCTGGAAAATGGTGCTGGAAGGCTACGCTTTTGAGACGGCAGAAAAGCAGATCTCGCGGTTACAGTCGTGGACAGAGGACCCGCGGACCGAGCACTTTTCGGGGACGGGGCGCTACGAATTGGACTTCGAGGTGCCGGGCCGGTACGTGAGCGAAGAGTTGGAAACGGTGCTCGACCTGGGAACAGTGGGCAATATTGCGGAAGTGAAGTTGAACGGGAAGGCGCCGGGAGTGGCGTGGATGCGGCCTTACCGGCTGAATGTGACTGAAGCGTTGCAGGGCGGTGCGAATCATTTAGAGATACTGGTGACCAACACCCTGATCAACTACGTGGCAGGAATGAAAAAGTTGCCGGGGGTTCCAGCGGAGCTCGTGCCCCACTACGGACCGACGGTTGATATCTACCATCAAGGGACCGCAGAATGGGAACGCCGCGAGAAGGGTTTTCATCCTCTGCCGGTCTCGGGGCTTATCGGGCCGGTGCGTATTATCGCTCGACGCAAGATCACCATGCGGTTCTAGGGATTGTACGACCCAGCCATTCCTTCCTGAGCCGCCAGGGCTGCTCCGTACCGGGTCCACCGGATGGAGGAATGCCTCCGGCAGGTGTTTTTATGCTTTGAAAACTAATTTCTCTTGACAATTGGCCGCGTGGTGGTATGCTCACTGCCGGATAATTTAGGGCGAAGTGGACGATTTAGCCAAAGGCGGAGAGCAGGAAGGGGTGCCGGGCGCCTCCGTTGTTGCGGGTGTCAACTGAAGTCCTAAAAATCGGGGCATGGCTATCGGGTGGGCCAGAGGATCAGGACTCTGACCATCGGCAAATCTAACCGCTGAAGAGCACCGCCATGCGGCCAGTAATCAAGAGATATTCTCACCTAACGTCCCCATCCACGAACCTTTCCTCGCCGTCACCGTGTTCGAATCATTGGCGCTTTCCTAAGCGAGCCGTCGCTCGGATCGTCGGGATAGGAGGTCCCATGGGTAAGGATTTTCAATATCACCAAATCGCGGAAGCTTTGATCCTTTTTTCGCTGATCCTGTTTCTCGTTCCCGCCTTAAATGCCCAGACCGTCACCGGGCGGGCGATAATCTCCGGGGTGATTTCTGACCCGAGTGGCGGCGCCATACCTGGGGTTCGGGTCACCATAACAGATAAAGAACGAGGCGTATCCTACTCCGCCCAAACGAACTCCACTGGTTTTTACCGCTTTTCTGACCTGCTCCTGAGCACTTATTCGGTCACCGCTGAAAAGCCGGGATTTCAGACTTACGTGCTGGAGTCTTTTCCTCTCACCGCGGCACAGGAAGCCGTGCTGAACATTTCAATGAAGGTTGGCAGCGTCAAGCAGCGGGTCACGGTTCGAAGCCAGGTTCAAATGATCCAGCCCGGCAATGCCACGCTCGGGGGATTAGTAAACAATGCGTTGATCGTTAATCTGCCACTCGTAAATCGAAACGTCGTGACCCTGATGGCCACCTTGCCCGGCGTAGCCCCTTCGACCCCGAACAGCTATCAGAGCACGTTCTTTACATCGGCGGTGCGCTATTCGGTGAACGGCGGGTTAGAGTCTACCTCCCAGATGGAACTTGACGGCCTCTCGTTCCTCAATCAGAGCGATATTCCGGGCATCCTGGGCCTATCGGTCTTGCCCTCCGTCGACAGCATCCAGGACCTCCGTGTTCAGACCAATGACTATTCAGCCGCCTATGGCCGAAGCGGCGGCGGCATCACGACGATGGTCACCAAGTCGGGAACAAATCAGTTCCACGGGGACGCTTACGAATTCCTGCAAAACAACGCTTTCGAGGCCAACAGCTTCTTTTCCAACCGCAGCGGAGGCAAGATTCCCCCCTACCACTACGACGATTACGGCTTCACCGTGGGTGGGCCCGTAATCAAGAAACACACGTTTTTCTTCTTCTCGTTTGAGAGAAACCTCAATCACGCCGGGACTTTTGGTCTGTTCACTGTGCCCACCGCGGCGGAGCGAAATGGTGACTTCTCTCAGGATTTCAATTCCGCGGGGCAGCTCATTACCATCTATAACCCGTTCACAACGACTCCCAATCCCGCCCAGCCGGGGACTTACCTTCGGACTTCATTTCCCGGCAATAAGATCCCAGCGAGCCTCATGGATCCCGTCGCCGCCAAGGCAACAAGTTACTATCCAGCGCCCAACCTGCCCGGAACGCCTATCCCCGGCACGTCGTTATTTACGCCGGTGAATAACTTCGGCGCGACAGCCGTAGCCAGCACGCCGGTGCAGTTAATCGACTTTAGGGTCGACCACAACTTTAGCGACAGAATGCGGGCTTTCATTCGCTACGACTATTTCAGCACCTCGTATGGGTCTCCCAATATATTCGGCAATCCCGCCGATGAGGGCTTTGGAACGTTGAGCTCGACGGGACATAACGCCGTGATCGGTTTTACCCAGTCGTTTGGGGCTAGCACCGTGCTCGACCTGCGCGCCGGCTTCGACCGGTTCGTAGCGTACCGGCCAAGCCAGGGATTAGGCTTCAATCTGACGACCCTGGGCCTTCCCCAAAGCCTTGTGGCCTACTCCGCGCTGGGAAACGAGCCGCTGTTCCCCTTTTTCGGCCCGCAGGGCTACTCGTCGCTGGGTAACAACGAGGGCCCATATTATACGAGCCACAACACCGATTACCTCGGCTCAGCTACCTTGGCGAAAATCATTGGGAGACACACCCTCCAGGTGGGGGCGGACACGACCTCCTTTTTCCTGAACTTTTTCCAGGTAAACGGGTTCGTTACGAGCTTTTCCAACGCCATGACCCAAGGCCCTAACCCTCTCACCGTCTCCAATACAGACGGCGATGGTTTCGCGTCTTTCCTGCTGGGAGCTGGCGGCAGTGGCAGCATCTCAGACGGCCCTCAGCCCGCAAACGCCAACCATTATTTTGCCGAATACCTCGAGGACAACTTTCACTGGACGCCCAAATTCACCATTGATCTCGGGTTTCGGCTTGAGGAAGAAACTGCGACGACCGAGCGTTTTAACCGTCTGACGGCCATTAATCCTTCCGTGCTCAATCCTATCTCGAAGGATGTGGGCTTCAACGTCTACGGTGGATATGTTTTCGCTGGCAACGGTCCGGATAATCTCGGGCGGCGCGCAATCGCGCCGATGGAATGGAAGCCGAATCCGCGAATTGGAATCGCTTACATGCTGAACAATAAAACGGTGATTCGGGCGGGCTATGGCATCTTTTATGGCGTTCCAATGGATGGCGCCACCGATTCCTTCACGGGAGGAACTTTTAGCACATCGACACCGTTCCTCGGCACTCTGGATGGCATTCACCCGAATAATTCCTTGAGCAATCCCTTTCCCAACGGTTACGTCTATCCGGCAGGTACTTCGCTGGGCTTGCTTTCCAACGTCGGACTTGGCCTGGGAAGCGGATGGCCGCAAGCAATAGTGGATATGTACAATCAGCAATGGAATTTCACCATTCAACGAAGCATCACTCCGAACACGCTGTTCCAAGTGGCTTATGTGGGAAATAAGGGAACGCACCTCGGCATGTTTGAATGCTGCGGGGCCTATTCGAACATGAACCAACTGCCGGTAAGTGATCTGAGCCAAGGGAACGCCCTATTGAACCTGGTTTCCAATCCTTTCTATGGGTTTGTCACCGGAGGAACGCTTGCACAGCCGATGGTGCAAGCGGGTCAGTTGGAACGCCCGTTTCCAGAGTGGACTTCGGTAACACCAACCGATGCCGGCTGGGGCAATTCCAACTACGAGGCTCTGCAGGCGATGTTCCAGAAGCGGTACACAAACGGCACAACGTTCACGGCTTCGTACACCTGGTCAAAAATGATGTCGGATGGCATTGACGGCCGCTGGAACGATGCGGTTGGCGCGGCGGGATTTCTCCGCAATTGGTACTGCCTCGAATGCGAATATGCGGTGAACAGCTACGACGTGCCGCAGCGCCTTGTTTTGAGTGCAGCCTCGATGTTGCCGTTCGGAGAGGGCAAGCGATTTGGTTCGAGTTGGCGCGGAGTCACGAATGCTGTCTTAGGCGGCTGGCAAGCTAACGGGATCCTGACCCTCGCCTCCGGCATGCCCTTGGTCTTCTCCACGGCTCAGAACACCAGTTTTTCGTTTGGAGGCGGCCAGCACCCGAACTTGGTCGGGAACCCCGCGACCGGATTCACGCAAAGCATTGACGAGTGGTTCAACACGGCAGCTTTCGCTCAGCCCGCGAACTTCACGTTCGGGAACCTCGGCCGCACGGAGACCGCTGTTCGCCAGGACTGGACGCGAGACCTGGACTTCTCCCTCTTCAAGAACTTCACATTTAAGGAAAGGTATCAACTTCAGTTTCGCGCTGAAGCGTTCAACCTCACCAATGTCCCGATATTCGGAGGCCCGGACACCGCTTTGGGCACGCCGGGCTTCGGCGTCATCGGAGGGCAAGCTAACGCGCCACGAACATTTCAATTAGCCCTCAAATTCATGTTTTGAAGGGGACGAAAGTATGCGAGGTGATCGCAGCCGCATCCGGCGTGTGCAAGCATCGCTAGCAATCGCTTTAGCCGCAACGCTTTTCGTCGTCGCCAGTACGGAAGTCAACGCCTTCAGCGGTTGGTTGGCCCAGCACTGGCCGCGTCCGCCCGCGTCGAAGAATGTGACCATCTCTAATGGTGGCCTCTCGGTGACTTTCAATCTTGCCTGGGGCGCCGTGGTAGTCGGGATCGCCAATAAGAATGTTGCCGGCGGCCTCAACATTGTGGATTTCAACGATGTGGGCCGGGAGCTGCAAACGGATCAGTTTCTTAGCTTAGACATCGCAGGCCGGCGCGAGTTGATAATCAACCCCACGCAGGCCGGTGCGGAGGGGTACCAGGCGTATTATCAGCATCCCAAAGGAATCGTGTTTCCCGAAAAGGGCAGTCCTGTGGTTCACTGGACTTCGACCCGCGATCATTTTCATGCAATCATCAAGCCGTGGGATTACGACACGGGTAATCCTACGCATTGGGTGTACGTCGAAGACGTTCGCATCAATTCTGAAGGGGTTGCCCATTTTCATTACACCTTCCGCAACCACGACTTGAAGACCTACCTTATGAGCACGGAGGTGCCTACCCTTTACTCGGACCGCACTGACGCCTTCATGTACCCTCTGACCTCGCCCTATAGCCATCCGCGGCCCACAAGCCGCCAAGAGAAAAACACGAGATGGCCCGTCAAGCTGGTCGCCGCGAAGCCGCATTGGCCGCAGCAACGGCTGACATCCAAAGGGTGGATCGCGAACATCGATACCGGCGATAATCTCGGCATCTTCTACACGACGCCCGTGGGGTTTCACGAAGCGTTCGGCACTTTTCCTGGTTATCGCCGGGGAGTCGGCATTTCCGGCAACCCGCCGCTGGGCAAAACGAATGTGTCGGCAGATGGGCTGACATCCTATCCGGGCGAAGTCTACTCCATCGATTTCTCGGTATTGGTCAGCACCCCGCAGAAAGGGCCAAGCCTTATATCCCAACAGCCTCCCGCCGAATTCAAGGTCGTGCGCAACATTCCGCCGAAGAAGGGAGTTTAACGCGAGCCTTCCTTGTGGGCTCACACACCGGACAAGAAAAAACTGTCTTACTTGTCTCCACGATCTCATTATCAAGGCATAGAATTAGAGCTTGTCCGTGAACCGTAGTCCGAAGCTCGCTGAAGATGGCGGAAGGATATGCACTAGCAGGATGCTGCAAAACGGATGTTTTTTGAAATGCGCATGCGATCCAGCGTGAAAAAGCCGAGCCGACAAGTGAGATGTCGTACTTCCCGGTCGTCGGTTTTTCCATTTCGCATCGCATCG
>JAKAWG010000139.1 GCA_021817045.1 Acidobacteriota bacterium | reverse complement strand
CTCGGCCCTCGGCTGCGCAGCCTCCAGAAATCGCCGGGCGTGGTTCAAAGATTCTTTCTCATGCCCGATCCTCAGTATCCGGCCCTGTAGCTCGGTTATGTCTACATACTTCTGGACTGATTAGTAATTCCCAGGCTGGCGGGAAAATAATAGGTGAGGGCAAAACACAGAATTCCTGCCACCAACATTTCCCAAAGGAAAACGCCAATGCCAGCACAGCTCAGCGTGGGAACCGCCAGCCGCAGATAAGATCCAACCCATAGAAATATGCCCATGAATGTCGAGAAGATGTTGCGATGCCACGTCGCACGCTGAACGAGTGGCACCGGAACAGAATCTTCGATGTGGTCAGGAGTCATCGCGGCTGGTAATTGCGGGTCATACCGTTCCGTTGGTTTATGACGGTGAAGACCCCAGTAGGATACGCCTTTAACTTGATCCAATAACCGTGGTCGGGCGTTGCCGCGAGATTGGCGATGAAGGGAGCCTTGGTATTGAGCTTCTTGTCTGCGGAGAAAGCATAATGAAGATCCCAGAAGCCTTTGAGGCCCGGCAAATCATCTACCCGGCGAAGCGCTTCCGGGTCGCCGCCTTTGTGCGCTCCGTTGTCGGCAATCACCACAATAGGCTGCACGGCATCCACCAGGAACGACGCGCCGGATTCAGCATAGGCGTGTTGGGTGGTCACATAGACCTCGACTTGGCCAACACGGTTGGTGGGACACATCAGATTGTACTCCCCGGGCCAACTGGGAAGGTCGCCCAAGTCGATCAGCCGGAATCTGCCATCGCTCACCAGCACTCCAACCGACTGGGCATTTTCCGACCGATCGGCAGCCGGCTGAGTCTTCGCCGGACAATAAGGGTTCTGCTCGCCTCCGCCGGCAAGCGGCTGTCCGATGAGGCTGCCCGCTGCAGTTAAAACCACGACATTCATTCCGCGGACCGGAATCCGCATTCCTGGCCTGGCCAGGATGTGATGTCCCTTGCTGCGTGCTTTTATATAGGCTTCATAGAGCTTTTTGGTGAGAGCATCCGTCTGCACCGGCCGGCCGTGATCGATGAAATTGCGGATCGGAATGAGCGCGGCAAGTTGCGGAACTCCCCCGACATGGTCCTCGTGGTAGTGAGTGATCACCAGGTAATCAATCTGGTGAAGCCCAGCATCGTGCACTGCAGCAAGGATGCGGCGGGCATCGCGCCCGTTGTGGTCCGGCCAGCCGGTATCCACCAGCATCGATTGGCGTGAAGGAGAAATAAATAACGTGGCTTGTCCGCCCTCAACATCAATAAAATACACCGCCAGCGGTTTATTCGTTGCCGCGAAAGCCGAGGGCGAAGCCAAAACAACAATCAGCAGACTCTCGAAAAACGTTCTCATTTCACCTCTTCAGTATCCAGAACCCATTTCTGAGTCGCGATGCCAATGATCATCAGCTCCAAATCCTGCGAGCCGGTATTACGAAATGAATGGACTTCCTGTAGTCGCACGGGAACTGCATCTCCGCTATGGATTGCGGCCGTTTCGCCATTCACTTCCACCACCCCGCTGCCGTTCATAACATAATAAACTTCCTCGACGCCGATGTGCCGGTTTCTTCCTTCTGAGGTACCGGAAGGCAAGAGTAGATGGTCCACATAAGACCAGTTCGTCAGGAAGACGGTTGGATCAAGGGCTCGCCGATATTGCACAGTGCCCTGGCCACCGAGATATCCGTGCACAGGCCGAAGCAGGGGCTTCTCGAGTCGCATCGTCATAAAGACCGGTATCGGATCGAGTGGAACGTTGATACGGGCGTCGCCAAGATTGAAAGCGTCGTATTGCCCCTTCACCGCCGAAACATTGATGTTCATAAATTCGATAGGCTTATTCGAAGGATTATAGATGGCGTGGGAGTGTCCCATGCGGCAAGGGGCGCCTGCCGGCCCCTTAACCACCGACGTTCGCCCGTCAATGGTGAACTGTGCCTCGTCACCGAAGATGACGAACATCTCCTCGCAATGGTTGTGAAAGTGGTGTCCCACGCCACCCCCCGGCATCATTCGGCATCGGTCGATAAAAAACAGATTTGTGGTCAAGTCGCTGCTGACTAGAAGCGATGGGTACTGACAAGCCATGTACCCAGGATTTTCGTGCGAATGGTACATGCGATAGTTGCTGGGATCGGTGTGCTTGATGCGCCCGGCAAGAGCATTAGAACTCTCGGCAGCCGCCGGCAACGCCATCGCGCCGGCTCCCGTCAACATGGTTTTTAAGTATGTCCTGCGCTTCATTTTTCACCAAAACCGTTTATCTGATCGGTTCGCCCTCAGTGGTCACTGACAGTGCGATCGTACCGCCGGATCACTCCCCAACCGCGGTCGAAATGATCACGTCCCTCACGGAGGGGATGCTGTGGGGCGAGTTCTTCATTCACTTCGGTTAGATTTCCACAGCGCTTACGTAAAGTCCAACTGGATTTCTTTTAAGTTGCACTCAGCAAAGCACTTAGTTTCAATTGTGGGCTCCCCAAATTGTCCCCAAACGGGTCAAAAAATTGGGCGTTGCGTAAGTGTGCCACCTTCTTGATTCATCGCGAGTTGCACAAAATCCTGTGGAACTTTACGTACGCTTGTTCCAATTTAACCTGCAGCACAGCCGTGAATACACGTTCGACGCTTCATCGTCGTGGTGACCTAGCAGAGTGTTTCCTGCTATGTCATCTGTAACACAAGCATATCCCAATCCATGAAGCCTTTGTAGCTCAGGGGAGCGCCGGTATACGGATCGTAATATTCATTCAGAGAGCCATTGCGGGTCAGGTCTGACGCCAGAAGTCGCAATGTCTTGTCAGCCAGAGCCGCCGCCTCCGCGTCAAATCGGTAAGAGTTCAACCCTTTCCAGACAAGGTAATTCACGATGATCCAGACTGGGCCAAGCCAATTGCTGGGGTTTGAGCTGCGAGCGAGAGAGTACATCGTTTCCTGTTTTGATAATGAGCGCACTCCAAAAGCCGCGTGGAAGGTTTCATCGTTGAGATAATGAAGCTTCACCAGATCGTCGGCTTGCTCGGGCGTTGCCAATCGACACCATAGGGACAGGAACCCGGTGAACATTTGCACTCTCAGCGGCAGGCATTTCCAGGACATCGGCATACCCCGCGGCACTTTGGGAATCAGTTCGGCCCGCCGATCCACGCACTGCACGTCCACAGTGTAGTAAAAACGATCCCGAGGATCCCAGCAGTACTTCTGGATAGATTGGCCTTGATCCCACGCCATTCCGCCAAGCCGCTTTGCATCCTCAGATCGACTTAAACGATGCACCAGTTCCGCCGCAGCCCGCAGATCCCGATAGTACAGGCAGTTGAGTAGCAAGTTGGCCGAGGGAAAAAACGGGCGTCCAAACGTCGTCGGATCGTTGTCGTCACCGATGGCAACATCGTCCCCCAAAACCAGCAAGCCAATCGAAGACTGGTTGCCCAGTATCCAAGAATCATAGAAGCGTAGCAACCCTTCGAAGTGCGGCGCGAGCCATTGGACATCCGATAATTCGTCTGCAATCAGCAGGGCCAACTGTGCCATCACGGGTTTCGCCTGATTGGCTCTATTCGGACTTGCTTTCTTCAAGCACCCAAACGGGTCCGGATTCGCCGCAGTCATCATGATGGAAACTCGCCCATCGGCTGCCTGATGATCGAAGAAATTCAGCAAGCTGCCCTGGGCATGGTGGCCGATGCTCTGATGCAGGTCGCGATCGCCTAGAAGGTGGGAAAGTCTAAAAAGTCCTTGGCTGGTCCAAAGGGTATCCCAGTCCCACAACTGGGTGTTGTAGGCCCCGCCTGGCAGAGTGGGGGAGATGCTGGGATGTCGAAAAATCCCTTGCGCCGGGCGGAGGAGCTCGGGACCTGTGCCACGAAAGTATGCCAAAAGCCTGTTTATCGCTTCCTTGCGGTCAGCTAACGACATCGGGGTAACGCTAGCGTGCGCTTTGCCTGCCAACACTTGGTCGGGCGTTTCACCCTCGCCACCCAGGCCAAAAGCACTGGCGCCCACGCCCACCAATGTGCCCATCAAACTACGGCGCGATAAATTAGGCAGAGACAGCTTCGCGGGCCACCTGCTGGATGGGGAAGCTTTCTTCCAGACAGAGCTGAACTGCCTTGCGTCGAACCTCAAACCGGTGGGAATAGAGGTGCGGACGATTTGTCCGCCGCGCCGCCCCCCTCGGGGGGCGGGCCCTCTGCCTCCTCCTCTCAACTCCCTCGTTCCCTTCCATCGCTAACACTCCTTTCGGTTCCTTCCCGGAACCTAGGCTTTGGAGTGTCACCCATTTTCATCAGGAAATTTCGCTCATGATCTGGTCGTTAGCCCAAGTCCTGCCGGCGGATGCGCAGCTTTCGATCTGTGGCTACAATCAGGCATCCCTCCCAGTCGGTCGTATCCTCTTTGCGGAAAACAGCTTCAAGCCGCTCCGTTAATGCCCGCCGCGACGGTTCCCGAAGGCGGACCAGTAGAATGCAGGAATGAGTGCCTGGAATAGAGCGGCGCACGTCGGAAAAGTCTAAGTCCTGCGTCACCAGGAAACGTTTCTCTTTTTGGCAAGCTTGCCAGATGGGCGGGTCGTCTTCGCTGCCAAGGCCTTCCGCATGTACTGTTTGCACATCGTGCCCGAGCGCCGAAAGCCGTGTGACAAGCCCCGCAGGAAGGTTTTTGCCCAGTTTGATCCGCATTCACAGCTTTGCAATCGCCGGCATGGGGAGATCTTCTCCAGCAGAGGCCGCAGCAAGTGCGATCGCCGCTCTAACATCCTCTGCAGTTAGCGTGGGGAAGTCTTCAAGAATCTGTTCAATCGCGTCTCCCTCTGCGAGGCTTGCAAGAACGGTGCGGAGGGTCGCACGAATTCCTTTGAATACCGGCTGCCCCCCACAAATCTGCGGATTTCGACCGATCCGGTCGGAGTGTTTTTCGGGTCTTCGCGACTCCATCACCATGCCCCCTGTAGCGAAATCATATCACGCACAGCTCATGGTCGTGTGAGTGTAATATAATGCAGCGTTTCGTGCTCGATCCAACCGAAAATAGGGCTTGACAATGAGTTAAGTTATATATTAACCTTCATGTGTGAGTCTGCCGATAGGATTATCGCGTACCGGGGTGGCCGCTTCACTATCGAGTACGCCCGTGAGTCCAACAGAGACGTGCCCGGATTGGACTTTTTTAAGTCGCTTGAGCCGAGATGGCAGGCTCGTTTCGTTAATCTGTATAAGAGGCTTGGGGACTTTGGACAAATCCAGAACCGAGAGATGTTCCGGAAAGAAAGCGAAGGTTTCTGGGCGTTTAAGGCGTTCCAGGCACGGCTGCTTTGCTATTTTCGCCCCGACCAGCGGGTCGTGATCACCCACGGATTTAGCAAAAAGGGTGACGCGATCCGTAGACAAGAGTTTGAGCGCGCGGCCCGAATCAAACAGGAATATGAAGAATTTCTAGCCGGATTTCGGTTGAGGAAGTGAGAAATATGGAACGTTCGGTTCACGAGCAGTTTTTGAAGGCACCTGAGAACCAGAGGCTCTACCAGCAGGAGAAACTGTTGGTCGAAGCCACGGAGCTTCTAGCCGAGGTTATGGGTAAAAGGCAGATGAGCCGTGCCGAGCTTGCGCGAGCCATCGGGAAGTCCAAGGCATTTGTGACGCAGGTGCTCCGTGGAAATCAGAACATGACCCTCCGCACGGTTGCTGACTTGTTTGGGGCCATGCGCCACGATGTGATCATTCAGGCCGTACCCTGTGAGGAGGACCGTGAAGGGATCGCCGACCTGGATCTCAGCACGCCTTCGGGCCAGTACGCCTTCTTGTCCTATCACTTTGCCCAACAGGCAAAGGTCGCGATTCCTGGCCCCCAAGCGCGAGTCAAGCCCGAGGATCTGACGCGAGCACCCGCGTCACTGGACATGGCCCTTGCGGGTTGACCTCAACTCACTCCAATGACCCCGAACCGCATCCAGACGGCGCAGAAGCTGATCGCCGCCGCAGAAATTCAAAGCATCAGCCTGCTAGAGGCTAAGCTCGCCCGCGAGCTCCGACCGCGGAAGGAAACGTCTAACTCAGGCCCCGTTTCACGACCCTCGCTGGCCATCGACGTATCTCATTCCGGCAAAGCTACATTGGGCCAGAAAGGGTCGGTCCGAGCCACGGTACGCTTTGCCCTCAAAGCGCGGGACGCCGACAAGAAACAAGCGAAACCTGCATTCCAGGTTGCAGCCTCGTTCGAATTGGACTACCAAATCCCCTCGGATCTTGATCCAAGTCCCCAGGAACTGCGTGCCTTCGCGGAAACCAACGCCGTCTTCAACGCTTGGCCCTACTGGCGAGAGTTCGCACAGAGCATGGCAGCGCGAATGAACCTCCCGCCCTTGACGCTTCCTCTTTTTCGCATAACACCCCAATCTAGGGACCACCGGGGAACAGCGACACAACCGCAATCATCAGAAACAGGCCGCACGGCGGGGAAACAATTGGGCGGCACGGCTGCGGTTCAAGAATGAATCGCCAGAGCAGAGAAACGGCGTGAGGGTTTCCGTTCGTCTGCCCTCTTCGTTGGGTTTACGACCCGAGAATCGAAGCGTCATGAGGATCGGATATGGGAAAGCTCACCGGAACTCGACACGGAGATGCCGCGAATGACCTGTTGGCGTTTTATAACGATAAGGTCCACGAGGTGGAGGAATCGGGCCAATACTTCATGGCAGCGATCACCTTAGCTCTGGCGCTCGAGACCGCCGTCCTGACCTACCTCGTGGTTGAGTTCGGGGAAGATAACGGGGGCGAACTCGAAATACCTGATTCGGTTAACATGTCTGAGTGATCGCGGCCGCTAAAGAAGTTGATGTCCTAAATGCGCCGATCAATATCGCGTGTCTACTTGATGAGGAGGATGGAAGCCCACCAAAACATGCAGCGCAAGGCGTGGTTGAGAAGATTAGCAGGTTGCTGAAAAGCTCAGAGAGTGCCGTTGAGAGTAACTCGTAATGTGATAGATATGCCTCCTGAGCTGTTCTACTTTCAGGAGGATTTTCTGATGCGCGGTGAAGACACTCAGCAAAACGGCATGTTCAGCTATCTTTCCCGGGAG
>JAKAWG010000052.1 GCA_021817045.1 Acidobacteriota bacterium | reverse complement strand
ATGCGAAATGGAAAAACCGACGACCGGGAAGTACGACATCTCACTTGTCGGCTCGGCTTTTTCACGCTGGATCGCATGCGCATTTCAAAAAACATCCGTTTTGCAGCATCCTGCTAGGTGCCATAAACCCCCAAAAAGACATCAACTGCATTCAGTTGATGTTGGTGGGCGGACCGAGCCAGCTTGATACCTGGGACATGAAGCCGGACGCGCCTGCCTCGATTCGTGGACCCTACAAGCCGATTCGAACCAACGTCAGCGGCATTGAGATTTCAGAAATTTTTCCACGCATGGCGAAGCACGCGGATAAGTAGGCGCTGCTTCGTTCGGTCTACCATACGGCGGCGGCGGTCCACGACACCGGCTGCCAGATGATGCAGACCGGGCGGCTGTTTCGTGGCGGGCTCGAATCGTCTAACTACGGAAGCGTGTTGAATAAGGAGAAGGGCGCCATTCCGGCCAATGTTTTGCTGCCTTATCCGATCGGCCAGCTCGGCGGCAATCTCCCGCACGGCGATACAGCCGGATTCCTGGGAAAGAAATTACGATCCGTTTGTCCTGAACGCCGACCCGTCCGATCCTAACTTCCACGTCCCGGACATGCCCCCCCCCGATTACATTGCAGCCTTACGCGTCGACCGCCGCCGCGATTGGCGTAACCTCATCGATCAGTCCGTCTCCTATTTCGAAAGCAACCAGGACGCGAGGCTAATGGATTCCACCTTCAACGAAGCTTACACGCTCATGACTTCCTACAAAGCGCGCGCAGCGTTTGAGCTGAGCCAAGAACCGGAAGACGTCAGAAAGAAATATGGCATGAATCGCTTCGGCCAAGGTTGCTTGCTGGCGCGCCGGTTGGTGGAAAACGGCGTGCGCTTCGTTACGGTAAACATGTTCGAGACCGTTTTCAATGAAATTACTTGGGACATTCATGGCTCTGCGCCATTCAGCCCGATCGGTTGCATGGGGAGTCTGGTCGGACCGATGTTTGATAACGCGTTCAGCTCCTTGATCGAGGATTTGGACCAGCGGGGACTGCTCGGAAATACGCTGGTGGTGGCGACGGGCGAGTTCGGCCGAACGCCGCGCATCAATCCGGCTGGTGGCCGCGATCACTGGCCTCAATGCTGGACGATTGTGTTTGCGGGCGGAGGCATCAAGGGCGGCCAGGTGGTCGGTGCATCGGATTCGATTGCTGCCGCTCCGCAGGACCGACCTGTACAACCCGCTCATGTGGCAGCCACGGTCTACCACGCGTTGGGTATTCCCATCGACCTGATTTTACACACTCCCGAAGGGAGACAGGTGCGGCTGGTGGACCATGGCTTCGATCCCATTGTGGAATTGTTTTCGTGAACGGAGTCGCAAGAACAACAACGAGGGAAGACGGAGGCTCAAGATGGAGGTTTCTCTTAGAGGGAAGGCTCGTTTCTCTACCGCTCTTCTAGTTTGGGTCGCGATTGCTACGGCCACCGCAGGCGCTCAGCCCCGCCAGGGGCAACAGGCGGCTCCTTATCACGGTTTTGACAAGTCGGAGAAGGACGCCGCAGGCTGGACTCACGCCAATGCTAGCCAGCCGATTCAGTTCGTTGCCGCTCACCCGAATCCTAACTCCTCTCCGCTTACCGGGATCAAGATTCTGCCGTCATTTGTTTCCATCTCTATTCCACTCATGACCCAGCGTGTGGTCGTAGAGGCCAGTTACGCCGACGGGCACGCGGCCGAAGTGACCGCGCAAGCAGCTATCAGGATTTCGAACCCCAAGGTGGCCGTAGCCGATGCGGAGGGCTTTGTGCACCCGGAGGGCAACGGACGTACAGAGCTGACGGCGACCTTGAAAGGCTTCCGCGCTGATGCTCCGGTCGAGGTGAAGAACTTCACCTCTCCTTTCGTGTGGAGTTTCCGCAATCAGGTTCTGCCCGTCATGACCAAAATGGGCTGCAACTCCGGTCCGTGCCACGGGGCGGCCGCGGGCAAAAACGGTTTCAAACTGACGCTGCGCGGATTTGATCCGGAGACGGACTACTATACGCTGACCCATCAAGCGATCGGCCGGCGCACGAACCGCCTGCAACCGGCCTTAAGCCTGATCCTGCTGAAGCCGACTCTGACCATTCCGCACGGAGGCGGCCAAAGATTTCCCGTGGGCTCGCCCGAATACAAGGTGATTTCCGGGTGGATCGCTGCGGGCATGCCGCCTCCGAAGCCCACTGATCCCCGCATTGTGGATCTTCAGGTGTACCCGCACGAAGCATCTTTGACAGCAGGCGCCCGGCAGCAACTCGTCGTGCTGGCAAAGTTTTCGGACAGCCACTACGAAGATGTGACCCGCTGGGCAAAATACGACAGCGGGGATGAAGGCGTCGCCTCCGTCGATGATTCGGGTCTCGTCACCATGCACGGCTTTGGGGAAGCACCGGTGACGGTATGGTATCTGAGCCACGTGACGTTTGCGCGCATGCGTATTCCGTATCCTTACAACATTGATGAGGCCGTCTTTCGGCGCGCGCCACGGCACAATTACATCGACAGCTTCCTGTTGGCGCACCTCGAGCAACTTCACCTGCCGCCGTCGCCGCCCGCTTCGGACTCAGAATTTATCCGCCGGGCATACCTCGATGCTGCGGGCATCTTGCCCACGCCAAAAGAAGTCAAGCGCTTCCTGAATGACAAATCTCCCGACAAACGTAATCGGCTGATCGACGCGCTGATGAAGCGACCTGAGTTTGTTGACTATTGGGCGTACAAGTGGTCGGACCTGCTCCTGGTCACCAGCAACCGGCTCTCTTATCCCGAAATGTGGAGTTACTACGACTGGATTCGCCAGAGCGTTGCCGGAGACAAGCCGTGGAACCAATTTGTGCGGCAAATTGTTACCGCGAGCGGAAACACGCTCCAGAATGGAGCGGCGAACTACTGGGTCATACACCGCGATCCCACGGAGATTTCGGAAAACATGACCGAGGCTTTCCTCGGTATGAATATCACTTGCGCGCACTGCCATAATCATCCGCTCGCCAAATGGACGCAGAAGACTATTACGGGATGGCAAATCTTTTTGCCAGGGTGCGCTTGAAGATGGGCGAGCCGGCGGGATCGCGACCGGGGTTCGGACCAATCTTTCGCGACGTTACAGTCTACTCGGGGCTAACGGGTCAATATACGGATGATCGGTTTTCTCATCCGCTGCCGCCCAAGCCGTTCGACGCTCCGGCTCTTCCGCTCAATACGACGCAGGATTTGCGCGTGTATTTTGCACGGTGGCTGACTTCGCCGCAGAATCCCTATTTTGCCCGGGCGATCGTCAACCGGGTGTGGAAGAATTTCATGGGTGAGGGTCTCGTGGAGCCCGTGGATGACATGCGGGCCACCAACCCGCCCACCAATGAAGCGTTGCTCAATGCGATGGTCGAGGACTTTATTGCCCATCACATGGATGTGGACTACCTGATCCGCACCATCATGCAGTCGGCTACATACCAGACCAGTTCCCGGCCGACAAAAGAGAACGTAGTGGACCAAAAGTATTATTCGCACTATCTAATTCGCCGGCTGCCGGCGGAGGTGCTGCTGGACGCTCTCTCTGAAGTTACCGAGGAACCCGAGCAATTTAACGGATACCCGATCGGCACGCGGGCGCTCCAGCTTCCCGACACCGCCGTTCAGTCCTACTTCCTCACCGCCTTCGGTCGACCTGTGCGCGAGCAGACGCAGGAGAGTGAGCGCACATCGGTGCCCACGATCACTCAAGCGCTCCACATCATTAACGGCGATACTCTCAACACCAAGTTGCGCGCCAGAGGGAACGTCTTGGATAGGCTCATCGAGGCAGGCAACTCGGACAGCCAGATTGTTACCAATCTTTATCTGGCCGCTCACAGCCGGTATCCTACGCGCGCGGAATTGAATGCGCTGACTTCACGGCTCCGCGTAGCCGAAACTCAGCCGGTGAAAGACGGTGTGAATCCACGCCGTGCCGCGCTGTCGGATCTTGCCTGGGCCATGCTCACGAGTGAAGAATTCATGTTTGACCACTGAGTGAGGCTAACCAATGACTTGGCGTAGCGTGTGGCTCGCAGCCGCGCTGGTGGCCGTGGTGGCTTTCGTGGCCTTGCCTTCGCTGCTCGACGCCCAAGCCGGAGCGCGAACTCCCGAGGTTGAAAGCGCCGCGCGAGTGCCCGGCGAATCTTCCTATCAGGAGGTCGTGAGCATTCTCCAGGAAAAATGCTTTGCCTGCCACAGCAGCGCGGCCCATATGGGCGGCTTCGTCATGGCGTCCTACCAGACCCTGATGAAAGGCGGCGCTCACGGTGCAGAGATTGTTCCCGGCCACGTTTCCATTACATTCTCAGCAAGCCGGGGCTCCTATTCACGGCTCGGCGCCTGTGGAGCAGCCGTCGTCCCTCGCCTGTTCCCGCGCGCCCTTCATTCCACCGGTGATCAAAGACATCTGGCCCGTGGGGATGCGGCGGGGCAGCAGCATGACGTTTACGATCGATGGCGGAATCTGGCCGGAACCAGGGCAGTCCGCTTCGACGCTCCGGGACTCAGGGCGCGCGTTCTTTTGGTGACAGATCTGCCAGAGAAGGCCCGGAAGATCAAAATCAACGTGGACACCTCCGCCGAGGTGCCCCGGGGCAAGAAGCAGAAAGCCACACTTCAGGTCATTGCATCCCGCTCTGTGGCGCCCGGAATTCACTGGTTCCGAATTCAGACGCCGCTCGGGACATCGAATGTAATGGCGCTCGACGTCGGCGCTTTACCTGAAGTCACCACGCAAAAATATCCTGCGGACTCCTGGAAACACCACGATGCGCAGCGGGTAACCCTACCTGCGGTGCTCACTGGGACGATTAATGCGCCGGGCGATGTGAATACCTTTCAGTTTCACAGCCGCGCGGGGCAGGAGGCCGTGTTCCAGGTCGTCGCGTCGAAACTAGGCTCAAAGCTTCGCTCCGTATTGACCCTTCGCGACCCGGCTGACAAACAACTAGCCCAAACCGGAAAGTTCTCTAGCCATCCGGATGCCGTGCTTCACTACAAGCTGCCCGCAAACGGTCTTTACACGATCTCGATTCAAGACCAGGACGAAAAGGCTGGCTCCGACTACTTTTATCGGCTGTACGCTGGCGACCTGCCATACATTTCGAGCGCGTTCCCGCTCGGCATCGAAGCAGGGCACTCTGCCGAGATCGAAGTGCAGGGTGCCAACCTGGACGGAATCAAGGCCGTTCGCGTCGTGCCCCCCGGAAAGGCTGATTGGTGGACAACGCTCCCGATCCATATCAAAAACGCAACTGGCGAGGTTTCCAATACCGTCGATCTGGCCGTCACGAACTATCCACAGGTCGACGAGAAGGAGCCGAACGACAATCCCGCTGAAGCCCAGCCGATTACGCCTCCGGTTGTGATTAATGGCCGGATTGATCAGCCGGCTGCGGCGCCTGACCAGGACTACTTCCGCTTCGAGGCGCAGAGAGGCGAGCACTTGGTGGTCGACGTGGCGGCGAACCGGCTGGGCTCACGGCTTGACTCCGTGATCGACGTGCTTGATAGCCAGGGTCGGGCGATTCCACGCGCCACCATTCGGTGCCTGAACGAAACCTACCTGACGCTTTCTGACCGCGACTCGCGCACCAGGGGTTATCGGTTCGTATCGCGAACTGGATTTCACGAGAATGATTACATCATGGTCGGCGAGGAGCTGGACCGCATCCAGTTCATCCCGGACCAGCCGGATGCGGACATTATACTCGCAGGCTTCAACAGGGTACGCACGGCCTTCCTCGGCACCACTCCGGAGGCATTACGTCACTGAGCCGGTCTACCGGGCTGAGGTTCTGCCGCCGGGCTCCCGGTTCTTCCCGAACGGCCTGCCTGTTTTTACTATTACCTATCGCAACGACGATGGCGGGCCAGGGTATGGCGCGGATTCACGGCTGGACTTTGTCGCTCCGACCAGCGGGGAGTATCTGCTTCGCATCAAAGATGTGCGCGGCTTGCAAGGGCCTGACTTTGGCTATCAACTGATCGTGCGCAACGCCACGCCGGATTTCACTCTTACCGCTTCCCCGCGACACCCCAACATCCCGCGGGGCGGCCGCTCTCCCCTGACGGTTCTGGCCGACCGAAGACTGGGTTACGAAGGCCCGATTGAGATCAAGGTCACAGGCCTTTCGAAAAGCATCACCGCCGAACCCGCCACGATCCTTCCAGGTCAAGACTCGACGACATTAATTCTGGCGGCTTCAGCAGAGGCCCCCGGCTGGCTTTCTGCCGCACCTTTCAAGATCGAGGGCCGCGGCTGGGTCGCCGGGCGCGAGCTGGTTCGTGTGGCTGACCCGGACAGGCCATTGCTCGTCGCCGCGCTCATGCCACCTCCGGACGTTCACGTTGCCGCGCAACCGAAAGAAATCGTTCTCGAACCTGGAAAAAGCGCGACGGTCAAAATCCGCATTGCGCGTGAGAACGGGTTCGAAGGCCGCGTTCCGTGCCAGATAGAAAACCTCCCGCCCGGCGTCCGCGTGGTGAACGTCGGCCTGAACGGAGTGCTTGTCCACTCGGGGGAATCCAGCCATACTTTCACACTCAGGGCTGAGTCCTGGGCGAAGCCGATTGCGGAGCCGATCTACGTCGTGGGGCAAGTGGAGTCGAACGCAAGCACCTATCACGCTTCGCCACCCATCCTGCTCAAGGTTGAAGCCAAGAACCAAGTGGCTCTTGCCTCTCGCGCGTATTGACCAGTGAGCCTCCAGCGTCAAATCCGTTTTCGAGGCGGAGGAATTCTTTGACATGAAACGCGCAGGAGCATTCATAGGTGTGGTGCTCGCCCTGGGCATCAGCTATTACGTTTACCGCGCGCAGCTAACGCCTGGGCCTGCGGGTACAAGCGCCCCACAGCAGGCCATCGACACAACGGGGATCACTGCTGATCTCATTTCGATCGGCCAGGCGGAGAGGGCATATCTGGCAGTGCACGGAACTTACGCGACGCTCAGTCAGCTCCAGGCAGAGGGCGATATTGCGTTCTCTGGCGTCAATCGGAGGGGCTATAATTTCACAGCCGTGCTTGACGATGGCCAGCATTTCACCGTCACCGCGACTCCCACTAGTTCTTCCACTGCGGGATGGCCCACGTTTTCTACCGACGACACCATGCGAATCAGGCAGCGATGAGAGTATGAATTTCCCGAACCCTGCGCCCTCGCAACCGTCGTCTCGCCTTCTTCTTGTCCGTCGTCGTCCCGTAGCATAGAATTTCCAAGGCTCTTGGGGAATCGTCGCCATGTCGAGGTCTGCAACCATCGGTTCTCCGTCTTCGCGCGTGAGTGTGTGGATCGTCGTCGCCATGCTGGCGATGGTCGCGGTCCCGGCGGCACTTACGCTGAGCACTGTGCGGCGTCCCGCCGTGCTCAGCGTCTCGCCAGATCCTACGCCGCACGGCTACACTTGGAGCCTCCTGCTGTTCATTGTGCCGATTGTGGTGATCGCGTTCTGGTTTTTGCCACGCGAAGGAGTGAAGATCCCGCAGAAGGCTTTCTGGCGGACTATTTGGATTCTCGTCCCGCTTGGCTGGGGCCTCGATTTCTTCTTCGCGCATCGATTTTTTCGATTTCCTTATCGCGGTGCGACGCTTGGCATCTCCGCTCCTGCCTTGGGCGGGTCAGTCCCCATCGAGGAGTACATTTTCTATCTGACAGGTTTCATTGCGGTGCTGCTGATCTATGTCTGGTTGGACGAGTATTGGCTGGCGGCCTACAACGTGGCTGATTATCCCTCGGAAGCGAAGAAGATTCGCCGCCTCTTGCAATTCCACCCCACGTCCGTGTTTTTAGGGGTTTTCTTGATCGTGCTGGCCATTGCGTATAAGGACTTGTTTGCTGCGAGCTCTGAGGGTTTTCCCGGTTACTTCGTATTTCTTGTCGTCGGCGCTTTTCTTCCTTCCACCGGCTTTTTCCGCACCGCGCGGCCGTTCATCAATTGGCGAGCATTCAGCGTCACGCTTTTCCTGGTTCTTCTCATTAGCGTCGTCTGGGAAGCTACGCTGGCGGTGCCGTACGGTTGGTGGGGCTACCAGGAAGCGCAGATGCTCGGCATATTTATAGGAGCCTGGTCGAGGCTGCCTATCGAGGCCGTCTGCGTCTGGATCGCGGTCACCTACGCGACCACCATTATCTTCGAAATCGTCAAGCTCTGGCAAGCCTCGGGCCGAGGGATCAGGGATGCACTCTGGGGAGCCAAAGAGTAGCAAAGATCCACACAGCAAGATGTTGAGCCCCAGTTTTCCCGGTCGGCGTCCGACTCCGCGCTGCTTTTCCTAGCGTCTGCTATTCGGACCCGCTCAAGACATTGCTGATTGCTTGCTACGGATGTGTTCCCTGCACCCAAAGGGCACCCTCTTCCTGAAAACGCCGCAACTGGTCGGCATCCTGAAACCAGCGGCCAGTATAGACCTCCGGAACCGGTGTGGGATCGGCGATGCGGCTATAGATGACGTCCCTGAGCCCGGCGCGGGAGAAAATCTCGACCCATTCATCGGCGGCGAGCAGATGGGTAGTAACGGGAAGCAACGGGCCCCATTGGTGACAATAAGGGTTATCGCGATAATAATTGATCAGAATCCAGAGCGATCCTCCCCACGCGAGCACACGAACCGCTTCGTTCACTCCCGAATCCGGGTCAGGCCAGTAATAGGCAGACTCCACAGACGCGACCTTCGTGAAGGAACCGTCCGACCACGGGAGATGGTCGACACTGCCTGTCCGAAACTCGGCGTTCTGAAAGTCCGAGCTCAGCCTTCGGGCCCGTTCGATCATCTCCACCGAGACGTCGATGCCGGCCACGCGCCCATTAGGAATCCGAGCGGCAATGGCACGGACCAGCCAGCCCGTGCCGCAACCTATGTCAAGCACGCGGTCGCACGGTTGAAAGCAGGTGCGTTCCAAAACCGGCTGGACGATTGGCCAATGATGCTGCTCCATCTCATCGCCCCGGCCCGCTAGCGCCCATCGATCAAACTCAGTCCTAAGTTGTTCTTCCCGCTCCGTCAGCTTCATTCCAGTTGTTCATTGATCAATCTAATCGTTGTCGAGCGAAACGGGCTGTTTGGCCGCAGTCGATTGAGTCTTTGTTGTCGGGAATAAGGGGCTCCATCCATCCTTTCGAAGCAACGCGTTGACCTTCGGCAAATCCACACTTAGCGTTTCCTTCCATTTCCTTTGCAGCATCGCAACATCTCCTCGATCATGGATAAGCGCCTTGACCGCGTCTGGGGATGGCGCCGAAGCACCGCTCTCGATGGCGTTTTCCAGCATCGCGAGGGATGAGCTCAGGCCGCGGACGCTGACGAGCGGCGACGGAGGGCCTCCCACACCGGCAAAGTCCGGGTTCGAAATCTCGCCCGCTGTCCCAAGAATGGCCTGGATATTCGCCAGCAGGCTACTTAGCGCCTGCGCTGCTTCAGATTGAGCCTTTACTCTTGGCTTCAGAACCTTGACGCCACGGACAAGGCTGGCGCCTTGTTGCGAGATTTCTCCAACCTGCCTAATCAAGACCAGGGTTTGCTGTGCCGCCTCAAACTGCTTTTGCAAGGCCTTTGGCGATGTTGAAACGTTCGGGTCCATGGCAACTTCGAAAGGCTGAGAGTAGTTGTGCCCATCCACTTGTAGTTCCACCGTATAGGTGCCTGGCACGGCCCAGGGGCCCGATCCGCGCCCGAACGTGGCGTTTCCGGGGTTCACGCCGAAAGGACCCGGATAGCGCAGATTCCAGACAAAGCGATGCATCCCGGCCGTTGTCTGCACGCGCTCTGCAGGCTTGATCCAATAAATGGGAATATCCAGAAGGCGAGGGTTCACTTTGGGTGGCACAGTGGCGCTCGAGAAGGTGCAAATCTTGTGGCGCGCTGAGTCCATAACAGTCAGCGTGACGGGGCCGGTGGCCTTTGCGTGCAAGACGTAATCGAAAATCGCGCCCGTGGGCGGATTTTGAGCCTGAGGAGTTTCCGGCGGTAACGGAGTTCCCTGAAATCCTACCTTTTGAATACGAAAAGCCGTTTGTGGCTTAAAGAGCCACGCCGGACTTTGCTCGACTTGAGCGCAAATTTGGCGGAGAGGCGTGATGTCATCGAGGACCCAGAACGCGCGGCCGTGCGTTGCCGCAACCAGATCGTTATCGCGTATGGCTAGGTCACGCACGGAAGCATGAGGCAAGTTCAATTGAAGCGACTGCCATTGACCGCCGTCGTTGAAGGAAATAAATACGCCGGTTTCGGTTCCTGCGTAAAGTAGGCCTCGCCACTCGGGATCTTCGCGCACCACCCGCACAAAGCTGCCGTCAGGAATTCCTCGCGTGATGAGCTGCCACGATTTTCCGCCATCCTCCGTCCTGTAAATGTAGGGCCTGAAATCATCGAGCCGATGGCGATCCACCGCGGCATAGGCCGTGTTAACGTCGAAATGCGAGGCCTCGATTAGGCTCACTTTGCTCCACGCGGTGAGTGCTGAAGGCGTCACGTTGTGCCAGGATTTGCCGTCATTGTGGGTCACTTGAATCAGGCCGTCGTCGGTACCAATCCACACGGTTCCCGCCTGAAGCGGCGAAGGCGCAATGGTATAGATCACCCCGCGCGGAGGCGTTCCGTTCGTATCGGCTGCGGCCGAGGAATCAAGATTGGGGGGTACGCCCGGATGAGGGCGAGTTAAGTCAGGACTGATCACCTGCCAGGTTTCCCCGCCGTCGAGAGTGCGAAAGAGAACTTGAGTTCCAAAATAAAGCCCGTGCTCGTTCTTGGGGGAGAAGACAAGCGGCAGCGTCCACGTCTTGCGGTAATTACCTGGGTGGGCAAGCGTCGGAGGCACAAGGCGATCCAGGCCGTTCGTCATGTCGTATCTGTCGATTGACGATCCAAACGAGACGCCGTAGAGAACTCCCGGGTGCAGCGGGTCAGGTGCAATATAGCCGGCTTCGCCGCCCACGGAAATCGGATGCCAGTTAAGACTGGAGAGCGTTCTGTAAAGGCTTTGCTCTGGAAGTGCCATGGAGCCGCTGTCCTGTTGCGCCCCATACACCCAGAAAGGAAACCGATGGTCAGTCACGACATGATAGAACTGACCCGTGGGCTGGTTATACCAGGAGCTCCACGTTTTGGCGCCGTCCACGCTCACAATCACACCCTGATCACTTCCCAAAATCATACGATCGGGGTCATTCGGGCTGATCCAAAGCGTATGGTAATCATCTCCGCCCGGCGCCCCTTTGATCGCTACAAAGCTCTTGCCTCCGTCGCGCGAGCGGTAGAGAGAGGTGTTCGCGACATAAACAGTGTTCGGATCCTTTGGGTCTGCCGTGACTCCGCCGAAATACCAGCCTCGCTTCCAGATACGCCTTTCGTGATCCATGAGCTTCCAGGTTTTTCCCGCATCGTCAGAGCGGTACAGACCGCCTTGATTGCAATCAACAAGCAGATACACGCGCTGCGGGTCGGCGGGTGAGACAGAAATGCCGATGCGTCCGAGGCCTTCACTGGGCAGACCGTGACCGCTCAACTCCACCCAAGTATTTCCCCCATCGGCTGATTTATACAGGTCGCTTCCCGGTCCGTTAGAAGGCGGATAGACGTTCCAGGGCGGACGGCGCGTTTGCCAGAGGGCAGCGTAAATGATCTGAGGATTGTGCGGGTCCATCGAGAGGTCGATTGCCCCAGTATCGGCGTTCTTATAGAGCACCTTTTGCCAGGTCGTACCGCCATCTTTCGAACGAAAGACGCCGCGCTCTTCGTTGGGGCCATAAGCGTGGCCTAACGCCGCAACGTAAACAACGTCGGGATTGTGTGGATCTACCATGATTTTCCCGATTTGTTGCGAGTCGCGTAGGCCGCAGAACTTCCACGTCCGGCCGGCATCCGTCGACTTGAACATACCATTACCGGGTGAAATGTCTGACCGCATGTCGGCTTCACCTGTTCCGACATAAATGACGTTAGGGTTCGAAGGTGCTACAGCAATTGCACCAATCGAGGCAAAAGGCCTTCCGTTGAACACCGGCTTCCAGACCACGCCGGCGTCGCCCGTTTTCCAAACGCCCCCGTCGACCGCGCCAAAGTAGAAAACATTCGGCTGGCCGCGCACTCCGGTTACCGCAAGAGCTCTTCCTCCACGAAAGGGGCCGATCAATCGCCACTTCATCCCTGAAATTGGCACTGAAAATGGAGGTTGGATTGGCGCAGCGGCCGCCAATGTCAGGGGAAAACCGGCGAGAATATACAAAAGAAGAACCGAGAACATGCGTCCGCGTTGCCACATTTCTCTGCTTCCTGAGGATGTCAACAGAGCCCAAATGTCGTGCGACAAACGCAGGCCTCCAGGATCGTCCAGGGGGAACAACCACGGTCGCTCAATACCCGCGTACCTTGTCTACAACGTTCAGCAGCGGCAAGCCCTTCACGTAGCGCCGGACGTTTTCTACGAGCAAGTCATGAGAGCGCCGGAAGGTGTGTGCCGACCAAGCCGAAGTATGGCACGTGATGATGACGTTTCCTGCGCTCCACGACGGGTGCCCGGGTGGCAAGGGTTCTGGGTCTGTCACATCGAGTCCCGATCCGGCAATTCGACGCTCTCTCAAGGCGCTTACCAACGCCGGCGTGTCCACTAACTTCCCCCGGGAGATGTTAATGAAATAGGAGTTCGGCTTCATTGCGCGGAACACCTGCTCATTGAATATTTTTCTGGAAATCGGGGTCAACGGGGCCGCGCTCACGAGAACGACCACTTGAGGAACCATCTCAGGGAACCAATCGAGCGAATGAAGCTCCTCAACAAACGAAGGTTTAGGCAAGGGCTTGGGATCCACTGCCAGCACCCTCATGCCGAATCCATAGTGAGCGCGGTACGCCGTGTCCGTGCCGTTGCCACCCAGTCCGACGACACCCATCGTCGCGCCGCTGATTTCGACAAGATCGTGAAGTGGCTTCCACGCACGATCTTGGGCCTGGAGCGTGTAACGGTTGATGCCTCGCGTCAGCGCCAGCAGCATAGCAAACACGGTTTCAGAGATCGGCGGGGCAAACATGCGCTGCATATTGGTGAGTACGAGTGGACTTTGTACGAATTCCGGCCACAAGATATTCTCCACGCCAGCCGCCGTCCACTGGATCCACCTGAGCTGCTTGGCACGAGCAAGATCCTCACGTTCAAATTGACCGTAGATGACGTGCGCGTTCACAACTGCGTGATGAAAGTCAGCGGCTCAGTGGCATTGAAGGAACTCAATCCCGGGAGAACAGGCCAGAAATTTTTGCTGGATTTGAACCGGGATATCGGTGAGCGCCACCATCCTGAAGTGATCGGCTCCTTCCCTCTTTCCAGGCGCCTTCCATGGATAATTCTCCTGTGTGATGAGAAAAGGAGGCACGGCTCCACGCGCGGCGCCTGCCGATGTTGAAAGCGCCGCCATACCTGTTGATCCGGAAGCCAAAGCGCCAAGAAAACGCCTTCTCGAAAGATCCTTCATCGGTGGCCTCCTTTTTCGATCTACGCCGCTCCCGAAGTCAAGTTCTGGCTGGGGTCGCGCTTCACCCAATGATACGCCGCGATAGAATTCCTCCAGAAAAATTTCTCTTGCGCAGTCCTTCCCTTATTCGCGAAATACTCGCTTACAACCTTGAACTCCTCACGAAATGGCGCCGAGTGATCGCTATTCGGCCAGTCACTGCCGTACATTAACCGGTCCTCGCCGAAGGTATCCCAAAGCACGTCCAGTATCGACCGGTAGAAATTCAGCCTATCGCTCATTCGACTGCTATCAAAACCAAACTGACGCGGCAACGGGGAATCGTGGACGAGTTCGGAGACCTTGATGTAGACCTGGGGCCGTTTGCCCAGCGCTCTCAAATTGGATTCCAGGGTCTTGCGAGCTGCCTTTTCCACGGGAAATTGAAGTTGCGGAAAATGATCGATCACGACCAGCAAGCTGGGGACTTGATCCGTGAGCCGCACAACGGTCGCAATCAATACCGGGTCGGGGTTCGCAGTATCTAACTCCATGCCGGCGTCCGCGAGAAATTTAAGGTCGGAGACAAAAGCCGGCCTGGAAAGCTGTGCCGCGAGGTTTCTCCCCCAAAGATTTCCGTATCGAATTCCACGGAACAGCGGATTCCGATGAAAGTGTTCGAACTGTTTCCTGAAGGCCGGCGTGCCCGGCTCCAGGTCGCCGACCGTCCCGACAATGATCTTGTTTCGGGCAGCTACATTCAGAACCCATTGGTTGTCCTGCAGCCAGGGGCTGCACTCGATCTCGATTGCGCCGACGATCCCGAGCCCTTGAGTTACCCTTTGATACCGATCCGGCAGTGCCGGCCGGTAGAGGATCTTATCGGTCTTGGGAGGCCAGGGCACGCCCTGGGGGCGTCGTGGATCGAACAGATGGATATGAGTGTCAATGATGGGTATCGGCGGCGTTGAGGGAGCCGCCTGGATACTTGCAGGACCTGCGAGGGGAACCACCCCCGCGATCGCTTTCATGAAATCGCGCCGGTGGAGCTTCATCCGTGTTCTACCGTATTCATCTGGGTGACGCTGGCCCGACTCTGAATATTTCGCTTCCAATTTTCGAGGTAAGGTCCTGCAATGGGTTTGGCCCGCACGCGCAGCGTATTCATTTCCTCCTCTGAGTAACGCTTGAACTGTTGGGCAAAGCGAACGTCATCTTCAAGCTGGCCCATGGTCGTGCAGCCCACCGCGGTGCAGCTTACCGGCAGGCTGATCACATAGTTCAAGCACTGCCTCACGCTGAAACTCTGCAGGAGCTTGGCGTTGGCAAAGTTCTTCATACCCTGGATGCCCATACCCCGCGCGGCCGCTACGGGTAGAACCAGCTTCTCGAAACTCAAATAATCGGGATCGGCAACGTTCAGCGGCATTAAGATGGAATCGAATTTGTCATACGCCTTCAGCATGGCAAGATGGACGTAAGGGTCGTGGTGGCCTGTGAAGCCAATAAAGCGGCACTTCCCTGCATTCTTAGCGGCTTCGAAAGCTTCGATAGCGCCGCTGGGAGCGAATATCTCCTCTACTTCTTTTTTGTAGCTCACCATGTGAATCTGCCAAAGGTCGATATAGTCCGTGCGGAGGTGCTTCAAAGAACGATGCAACTCCGCTTCAGCCCCGGCGCGCGTTCGACTGTCCGCCTTTGTGGTAATGAACACCTTCTTGCGAAAAGGTGGGAGCACCGCGCCGTAAACCTCCTCCGAACGACCGTGCCAGTAGTTAATAGAGTTATCGAAATAGTTGATCCCCAACTCGTAGGCGCGGAGCGTAATAGCCTTAGCTTCATCAAAGGTAATCAGTGGGAAACGTCCTCCTGCCTGGCCGATCACCGTGAGTTCCACACCGGTCTTACCGAAAGGCCGCTTCGGAATACCTCCGGATTTGGGCTTAGGCAGGCGAGCGCCGCTAGCCGCGCTCGCCAACCCTGCAAAAACACTGCCGACGAACGTTCTGCGTCTCATTGGATCTCCTTAGTGTGCCGTGCCCCATAATTGTTTGTTGTGTTCCCTCGTTCCGAGGGTCAATGTCTTTCCGGCTCGACGGCCTGTCCTGAGTAACTTCGTTCTTCCTTAAGCCGATCGCTCTGAGCGATACGAGGAGGCTCACGGTAAACTCCGGGAAACCAATCTGCTTCTGCGGCGGTTGGAAAGTTGGCGCGTCGCTCCGTTCGCAATGACGTGTGTGCCCATGCAGCGACGTCCTACTCACAAACGGTAGTTTAATCCACCACGTACTCCCACCCAAATCCCGGGCGATCTGCGGGCCTCATATAGATGCCTTCGGGCCCACGGGTAATGTTGTTCTCTTCCTCGAACCTCTTATAGACTTCAGGAGGCCCGCCCGGTGGCGGCATGAACATCTCACACCAAGGACTGTTGGTGGTGGCAAGAATATATTGGGCTCCGCCGTACTGCCACCCGGCATGCGGGATCACGGGGATATTGTACGCAGCCGCCAGCGCGCCAATATGGCGCAACTCGGTGAGCCCTCCGCACCAGGTAATATCCGGCTGCCAAATATCCGCGGCCTTGTATTCGAGCAACAGTCGGAAGCCGTAGCGAGTATATTCGTGCTCGCCCGTCGCCATCAGCGTCGTATGGACCCTTTCGCGCAAACTTCGAAAGCCGTCGTAATCGTCAGGCTCGAGGCATTCTTCCATCCAATAGACCCGGTACGGAGCTACCATCTCCGCGAACTCGATCGCATAGTCCTTGGTGAAGGCCATCCAGCAATCGAGCATGAGGTCGCCATCTGGCCCCAGAATTTCCCGGGTTTTTTGGACCAGCTCCGTATTCTTCTTCATTCCTTCGCGCCCGTCCGCAGGTCCATAAGGAACCGCCAGCTTAATTCGCTTAAAGCCGAATTCGAGGTGCTGCTCCACATCGTTTCCAGTGCAATAGGCAGGAATTCTCGGCTTCGTTTTCCCTCCCAGCAACTGATAGATTGGCATCCCTAAAGCGTTTCCAATAATGTCCCACAGTGCGATGTCCACGCCGCTAATCGCGTTGACGACGAGACCCTTGCGGCCGTAATAAAGTGTAGATCGCCACATGATGTCCCAAAGTTCTTCCACGTTGAACGGGTCTGCGCCGATGAGCAGTTTGGTCAGGTGCCGCTCGATGACAAAGCTGCACCCGGGGCCTCCAAAGCCAAGCCCTTTAATCCCTTTGTCGGTCGTAATTTCGACGCAGTCCGGCCCCAGGTCGTTGGCCATAAACGAACTTCGCCGAGCCTTATACTTCGGATAGATCGACATTGGGTTGGCTACCACAGAGCCGCCTACTGACCATGATCCCGGGGTGGGCTTATAGGGGGGTAATGATTTCTTTGGCCGAGGATGCACCATCCTCACTCCCGTGATTTTCAATCTCCTCTTCTCATCTGAAAACAGCAGGGACGGTGGATGCGGAAGCGATGCTCTTTCCTCGCCCGCCCGAGCGCCAACACCGCCCATCGACAGCATTGTGCTTGCCTCAAGGAATTTTCTTCGGTCCATTTTCCAGCCCGTCCTTTGAGTCGGTAAAACCCAGTGCACTTTACCACAATCAAGGCGCGAGGAAAACCTCAAGACTTGCCCCCTAATTCTTCGGCGATTCCCTGACGTAGCTCGGGAGTCTGTTGAAAAACGAGCGAGATGTTTTTGCCGCTACGCCAGGGTCAAAACCGACGCGGAGCAGCACAGTGTCCTTCCGCCCAGGTCCTCCGCTCACTTGTGCCGGAACTCCTGCGCCTCAGCCGCGTTTTATTGACGGATCGGGGTTCAGCGACCAGGCTTGCAGCGGCATCTCGGTTTCTATACTCTATTCAAAAGCCGTAACAGAGGGAACGACCTGCGATCTGGCCGGTTCTGGAGCGGGCGATGTGGTCATTTGATCGTGCCCCGTGATCGACGCGCGGAGAAGCGAGCAAGTGGTTTCGCCTGCAGAGTTGAGGCAGAAGGCAACTCGGACGCGCGACCCGAAGTTGAATTGTATTACGAGCGGCTTGCCGAGTTCGTAAGGAGTAGCATCGTTTGAGCGAAAACTACGCGCGACGATTAGCACGTAGCGACGGCAGAGCACTACTGCCGTTGATCAAGGGGCGCCTGCCAACCCTCAAGAGGGCACAGCGCCGAATTGCTGAAGCTGTGCTCGACGATCCGGAGCGCTTTATGGCGTGTCCTATCTCTGAGCTGGCCGGACAGTGCGGAGTCAGTGCTGGGGCCATCGTAATGTTTTGTAAGTCATTGGGATTAAAAGGGCTCCCGGCCATGAAGTTGGGTCTCGCGCGTGAGCTGTCCGCTCCCTTCTTAGACACAATGGGCAAATCAAAGAGCGGAAATGGCAGTGGAACAATTATGCGGAAGGTCTTCGACGGGCACATCAAGGCCTTAAATGATACCGTCAAGCTGAACCCTCCAGAAATACTCGATGCTGCGGTGAAGCTCCTCACTAAGGCGCACCGCACGGCGTTGTTTTCGATCGGCCTCTCATATCCGGTTGCTTATTCCCTTTCCGTTCGGATGCGCTTTATTGGATTGCCATCTTTAATCGAATATGACGCTCACCTCCAGGTGGCTTTAGCGGCAGAATTACTACCGGGGGACGTTGCCATCGGAGTGTCTGTAGCCGGCAACACGCGTGAGACCGTAGAGTGCGTGCGCCTCGCCAAGAGTCGGGGAGCAAAAACGATCTGCATCACGAATTCCATCGATTCACCCCTGGCGCAGGCTGCCGATGTCAGATTATACGCAGCCCCGAGCGAAGTCCGGTATTTTCAGGCACCGCTGACGTCACGGGTTACTCAGCTAGCCGTGGCGGACGCACTCTTGGCGGGAGTTGGTATGCGCCGCAAACGGCGAGCTATGGCCCATCTTCGGCGAGCCGAGGAGCATTTGTTAGAACACCGTCTCACAGTTTCGTCCAGCTCAAAACGGTTACATCCCTGGAATTGAACTGTTCTCGCATTCGCCTCGACATGTGGTGACACATGTTTCGCTGGAGCTCTGCTGCTGTGCAGGTCACGGATGTTCCTGTAAAAAGTTCATTGAAGAACTATTAAAATTGCAGTAGATTTATTTATTCGACTCACGGTAAAGTGTCGCTTCGCGGGTCGGCGCTGCCTTTACGTTCATTCGTAGTGAGAAACCATCCGGGAATGTCACCACGTGGGAATTGCCATGCCGATAATATCACCCCGAAATATGCTTGAGGACGCTGGTCAACGGGGTTACGTCTCTTGCTATTGTGAAGCGTGGAATCTGGAGTCCTTCGAGGCTGCCGTCGAGGCTGCCGAGGAGACGGGCTCTCCGATCATCACCGGATTCAACGGCGGCTTTCTACAACACTCAAATCGCCGCCTGGCGGAGAACTTGTCTTTTTATGCAGGGCTGGGTCAGGCGCTGAGGGAATCGCGGGCCCCAACGGTGTTCCTGTTTAACGAAACGGATAGTTTGGAGCAAGTCGGTCGAGCCATCGATTTGGGATTTAATGCAGTGATGGTGGATAACGAACATCTGGAGATGAAGTCCTACCGCCAGCTTGTAAAGAGGGTGGTCCGCCTCGCGCACGCCGCAGGCGTTTCGGTGGAAGCTGCCGTGGGCCGGTTAGACAGTTCGCGAAGAAGCCGGAACACGGTGGTGACGGACCCGAAGGCGGCACGAGATTTTGCCGAGGAAACGGGAATTGACGCGCTGGGAGTGGCAGTCGGGAACATCCATATCTTGACGAGAGGGAAGGCCACGATCCAACTGGGCGCTCTCGCGAGGATCCACGAAGCCGTCGACCTTCCCCTGGTACTGCATGGGGGGACGGGAATACCTCTGAAGTTGGCTCCGCGTTTTGCGGGTCTGGGCGTTCGGAAGATTAATTTTGGGACTATCCTCAAACAGGTATATCTCAAGGCCGTCATAAGAAAGCTGGAGTTTTATCGCGAGCCTATGAATCCTCATCCCTTTATGGGGATGGGAGGCCCGGAAGATGCCATGACAGCAGGTCGCAGTGCGGTCAAGCGCAAAATAATCGAGCTCCTGCGAGCGAGTGGGTCAGCCGGTAAAAGCCGAGGTTTCCCGCATTCGAAGGACGGCGCGAGATGATCACCCGTGAGCAATACGAAGCGGCCGTTCTGAGAGATCGAAGAGTGGTGGAAAGAGCAGGCATCGTCATAACGCCGCCCGAACTCGATCGCTTGGAAGAGGCGGATTTCGGACTCAATGCGGGCGCTGCTATTTTTCGCGCTGTAGGCCCATTGTCCTGATCTCAGCTTTGGGAGGGCCGAAACCTTTACGGGGAATTATCGTGAATCGTCGAAAATTCTTGGCTCAAACGGCAGGCCTTGGGCTCTTGTTCGAGGGACTTCGGGTTGGTTGGCTACCAGCCCAGAGCCCGCTCGCTGAAGGGGGTACGTCCGCCCTACCTTCAAAGGCTACGCTCTGGATTATTCCACACACCCACTGGGAGGGCGCTGTCTTTAAGACGCGCGAAGGATATCTGGAAACGGGCCTTCCTCATATTTTGATGGCCTTGTACCTTTTGAGAAACAATCCAGACTACCGGTTCCTCCTCGACCAAGTAGCCTATGTGAAGCCCTTTCTTGAGCGGTATCCCGAGGCTGCCCAGGAATTCAAGAAACTGGTCAAAGAAGGCCGGCTCGAAATCGTCTGTGGCAACGATGTGATGCTGGACGTCAATATGCCGAGCGGCGAGTCCTGGATCCGTCAGGCGCTGTACGGCAAAGGATATTACAAGCAGGAACTGGGTGTGGACGTAACTGTAGGCTGGGCGCTCGATACTTTTGGGCATCACGCGCAGATGCCGCAACTCCTGAAACTTGCCGGATATAAATCGTATTGGTTCCAGCGAGGCGTTCCGGGCAACGAGACGCCTTCTGAGTTTCTATGGCGAGGCATTGATGGTTCGGAAATCCCAGCTTTCTGGCTGCCCCTCGGCTACGGTCTGTTTTACCCTTGCAAGCGAAACCTGCCTCAGTTTAACTCTTATGCCCGCGGCATCTGGGAAGCACTGGGCCGCTATTCGCCTTGGCCGAATCGCGTGGCGCTGGCGGGGGCCGACGTGATTAATCCGCAGGAAATTTTGCCCGTCATGGTGAAAGAGTTTGATCAGAAAATCGATCAGCCGTTCACCATCCGATTCGGCGTACCCACCGAATATGAATCCATCGTCGCTCGGCGGTCTCGCCAGCCCGTGATCAGCGGTGAACTGAACCCGGTATTTCAGGGTGTGTACAGCAGCCGCATCGAACTGAAGCAGTGGCTTCGGAATCTCGAACGAATCCTAACTACAGGAGAAAAACTCAGCATATTGAACTCCTGGCTCGGAATCATTCCTCACGACCACGATCTAAACAGAGCGTGGGAGCCGGTTTTGTTCAACGAGGCGCACGATCTGATTTCCGGCGACATGGTGGACAAGGTCTACGAGGGCACCCTTCGGCGCGACGAGTTCGCAAAGGCGCTGGGCGACGCCATGGTGGATAAGAATCTTGACGCTCTCTCTTCCCAAATCAATACGCGCGTCTCCGGCCCCGAGACCAGCAAGAAAATTCCGATCCTGGTGTTTAATTCTTTGGGCTGGCCGCGAACTGACATCGCCACGGCGAGGATTGGCTTTTCGGGGCCAGGAGTAGCCTCGATTCGACTTCTCGACCCCTCAGGGCACGCGATTCCCGTGCAACTGATGGAAACCATTCGCTACCCGGATGGGGGAATCGAGGAAACCCGTATTGCTTTCATTGCGCGTGACGTGCCGGCGCTTGGCTATTCAGTTTACGAAGCGGCTCCGGAGGGTGGCGGTGCCCAAGGCATAACCCGTGCGGCTACGACAGACGCCGGGCAAGCGGCGACCGGTTCCTACGTGCAGGGAGTTTCCACCATGCATGTAGATTCCGGGTCTATTGAGAACGAGTATTTTCGCGTCACGTTCGATCTTTGGACCGGTGCCATGACGAAGCTTCTCGTAAAATCCGCCTCAGGCGATTGGGATGCGCTAGGCGACCGTCCAGCCAACATCATTGCCGAAGAGCAGGATGGAGGAGACTTTTGGGAGCTTTACGGGACGCTGAACGGCGCCCGGCTCACGGCCATGACCCGCAAACGGGGTTTGCCGATTCCGGACCGATCGCATTTTAGCAATGAATGGGTGGGGGGAAACGGCGCCATCGAAGGTGGACCCGTTCTTTCCGAGTTCCACGTCTCACACCCCTTTGGTTCGGGACATTTTGCAACCGCCATTCGTGTCTACCCGGGCATCCGCCGCATCGACATTGAAACGCGTCTGCTGAACGAGGATAAATTCGTCCGCTATCGTGCCCTGTTTCCGACCTCAGTTGCTGCCGGAAAGCGATTTGATGAAATTCCGTTCGGCAGCATCGAGCGGCCTACCGAGTTGGAATTTCCCGCGCAAAATTGGATTGATTGGAGTGGCGGCGGCCGCGGTGTAGCTATGCTCAATCGAGGCCTTCCGGGGAATAACGTTGCGAGCGGCACACTTTTGCTCTCCCTGATGCGTTCTTCCAGCATTACCGCCTATCCTTTCGTCGGCGGCTATGAGCCTGGAAGCTCTTCGAAGCTGGGGCTGGAATTGGGAGTTTGGCGCACCTTCGACTACGCGTTGGTGCCCCATTCCGGCGATTGGCGCGCCGCGCGCATTTACCAGGCAGGGCTTGAATTCAATAATCCCCTCATCGTCCGGGTTGTTTCCAGCCATCGGGGAAGATCACCGAAGCAATGGGGTCTTGTGGAGATATCGTCGCCGAATGTAGTGCTGAGTGCTTTCAAGCCCGGCGCTGGCGGGAGCGCTATCATCAGGTTCTACGAAGCTGCCGGTCAAAAGACGAAAGGCGTTACGGTTCGATTTCAGAGCGGTGCTGTCCGGGCATCTGAGGTAAACCTTCTTGAAGAAGTGATTCGCAAGGCTGCCTTCCAGGCGAACACTTTAACCTTCGATCTCGCGCCTTACGAAATTAAGACATATAAGTTGGACCTCCGATGAAACATCACATCATTATGCCGGACTTAGGCCAGACAGCGGCGGAGGGGAAGATTGTGCGCTGGCTCAAGAGGCCCGGCGAGCAAATCGTCAAAGGCGAGCTGATCTTAGAAGTCGAGACCGATAAGGTCACCATGGAAGTCGAGTCCTATAAAGCTGGCTACCTGCGAAAGCTCTTGGTGAGTGAAGGTGAAATGGCAAGCGCGATGGCGCCCATTGCGATCCTGACGGATGAGGCTAAAGAACCGTACGACGGCGCAACCCCAACGGGACAGAAAGCGGGTCCGAAATCGAACAACGATTTGCCTGCGACATCAGCATCCGAGCAGCCTGCTTCTGGCGCGCCAGCCTCGGTCCTCTCGCCTCCGGAGATGTCCGATCATCCGGCGGCAACCCCGGCAGCGCGGAATCGCGCCCGTGAGTTAGGCATAGATTGGCGGCAGTTGACCGGCACCGGCCCGGACAACTTGATTGCCCGGCGTGATGTCGAGAATGCCTGGCAGAAGAAGCAAGCGACAGGGCCCGCGTCTCCAATGGCGGCGATCACAACGAAGAGTGTTTTGGCGATCCCCCACTTTTACGTCACGGTGGATGCGGAAGTTTCAGACATGCTTCGGTGGCGTGATGTTTGGAACGAAGCTCACCCGGACTTTCACGCTTCATTGAATGATATTTTCGTCCGTGCAGCGGCTCAGGCGCTCAAGGATGTCCCTGGGTTGAACGTTGACTATCGTGACGGCCAAATCATGCCAAGAGCCACGGCGGACATTCTCCTCGTGGCGGCGGTTGAAACGGGCCTGCGATTGGTCGCCATTCCAGATCCCGCTCTTTCATCTTGGGAGAAACACCTGCGAGCTATGCGGCGGGCGGTCGATGACATCCGGCAAAACCGAATGACCAGTTCACCGCCGGGTGCAGCGCCCGCGTTGGCCTTTTCCAATCTAGGAATGTTTGGAGTAAAGCAGTTCACCGCGATAATTCCGCCCGGCTGTGTGGCTGTCCTGGCCATCGGCGCGGTGCGGGAGGAGGCACTCGTCAGGAACCGCCAGTTGAAAATGCAGGATGTCTGCACGCTCACGCTGGCTGCGGACCATCGGGTGATCGATGGAGTCACGGCAGCCAGATTTCTGGAAAGACTCCAAACGCACTTGAAGGAACTTTAACGATGTCTGAAACAAAAGAGCGGAAGCTTTTCATGTATCACCGCATGCTGATGTGCCGCATGTTCGAAGAGCGCGTTTATTATCTGTTTCTCGAAGGGCGCCTGCCTGGAACCATTCATCAGTCGCAAGGCCAGGAGGCAAGTGCGGTGGGCGTATGCTCGGCCTTGGAAGACAAGGATATGATCACCAGCACGCACCGCCCGCATTCACATGCGATCGCGCGAGGTGTTTCCGTACGGAGTTTGATGGCCGAACTGTTCGCCCGGGAAACGGGTTGTTGTCGTGGGAAGGGCGGATCGATGCACGTCGGCGATATGGAGGCCGGGATGGTGCCGGCCATTGCCATCGTCGGCGGAGGCATTCCCTTGGCCGCAGGTTGCGCCTTGGCGTTCCGCTATCTCGAGCAGCCGAACATCGTGGCTTGTTTTTTCGGTGAAGGGGCAACCAACATCGGCACCTTCCATGAAGCGGTCAATATGGCGGCCATCTGGAACCTGCCGGTGGTTTTTGTGTGCGAGAACAACAAGTATGCGGCTTCGACGGCGGTCGAAAAGGTGATGCGGGTCAAACGCGTGAGCGAGCGCGCGATGGCGTATGGCATTCCGGGCGAAACCTTGGACGGTAATGATGTGGAGGCTGTCTATCAGGCGATGAGGAAGGCCGGAAGCCGCGCGCGGGCGGGTGACGGCCCCACGCTGCTCGAACTTGAGACTTATCGCTTTGCCGGGCACTCGCGTAGCGATCCGGGCCGCTATCGAGAACCGGAAGAGGTCGCCGCCTGGAAACAGCGCGATCCGATTGCCCGCTATGAGGCAAAGCTTCTCGCCGAGAGAGTCCTTGAGCCAGCCGAGATTACAAAAATCAAAACCTCCATTGAGCGTGAGTTGGAGGCGGCTGTCGCTCAAGCTGAAAGTGACCCTAGCCCCAAACCGGAGGATTGTTTGAGTGATGTCTTCGCGAGCTAGTGCTGTATCCAATCAGGAAATTCCCGGCCGGGAAGTCACCATGGTCGACGCGCTGCGCGCCGCGCTGCGCGAAGAAATGCGGCGCGACAAGCGTGTGATCCTGCTCGGCGAAGACATCGGCGTGGAAGGCGGGTTTGGCGGGGCATTCACGGTGACGCTGGGGCTGTCAGAAGAATTCGGTCATCACCGGGTACTGGATACGCCCATCTCTGAGGCTGCGATTGCAGGTGTCGCGGCGGGAGCGGCGCTCGCTGGGTTGAGGCCTGTAGCCGACGTGCAATACGGCGACTTCCTGTTTCTGGCCATGGATCAATTGGCGAACAACGCCGCCAAGCTGCGTTATATGTCGGGTGGTAAGCTTTCGGTGTCGATGGTCTTCCGAGCTCCGGTGGGAGCCACGACCCGGGGCGCGCAACACGGCCAGTCCCTGGAGGCGTTCTTCATGCACGTGCCGGGGTTGAAGGTCGCTTGCCCTTCTAACCCCTATGATGGCAAGGGACTCTTGAAGACGGCGATCCGGGATGACAATCCGGTCATCTTTTTTGAGCATAAGCTCCTGTACGGCAGCAAGGGCGCGCGCAAAGAGAAGGGCGGTCTACAGGTTGTAGGATGGGTGCCCGACGAAGAATATCTTATACCCTTTGGAGAGGCAAAAATCGTCCGGCCAGGGCGTGACATCACTCTGGTTGCAAATCTTCTCATGGTACACAAGTCGATGCAGGCCGCAGAAATTTTGGCTGCTGAGGGGGTCGATGCTGAAGTTATTGACGTTCGCACTTTGACGCCCTTCGACTGGGAGACCGTCTTCCAGTCGGTGCGGAAAACAACAAGGCTTTTGATTGTGGAAGAAGACAATCTGACGGGAGGCTGGGGAGCGGAAGTGGCCGCCCGGGTGGCGGATGATTGTATTGGTTATCTGGATGGCCCCATCCGGCGCATTGCCGCCCCAGATACCCCTGTCCCCTTCGCTCCGGTAATGGAAAACTTCTACGTGCCGTCTGTCGAGAAAATCGTCGGGGCTGTGAGGGAATTGGTGAAGGTCCACAATTGACCGGGATGACAATTGCCAACACGGGTGCTTTTTGCCAGCGCCCTCACCAGCGATTTTCGGCGCTCACGGCCGGTAAGCTCTCGCGGGCCTACGAAGAGTTTGATTTCGAACGCCGCCTGACTCACATTGACGCGGAGAATCAGGAGATCTCCAAATCGATCTGGCAGGTTCGAGCCTCTCACACGCTCTGAAGACGCACTGATGGAAAAACGCTTGCGGCAGGTCACGTCCAGCCGACTATCTATGTTATTTGTTTTCATTAATTTATAGAAATGACGGGGGGTCGTGCTAGCCCTTATAAGTTTATCATTCTAAATGGCTTAACCCATTTATGGCTGAAAAGCTTGGGTTTGCTTTTGGGTTTGGTCGTCATAAGCAAATTCTAATGTTGTTTGTTTTCATTAACTTGGTGGGTTTCCCGTGGGAAAATGGGGTATTAATTTCGTGAAAAGTCACTAGCCTAGAGATTCTTTTTTACGGCTTGGGAAGGGGTATCCGGGGCCTTCTCTGAGCGCGCTCATGGTCTGCCAGAGCGAGCGCGTGCCCGGTTGCACGCGCAGCCTTTGCTTCAGACCATTCAGGGAAACAATCCTCTTTCCTCCTGGCGTCTTCGGATTTACGACCATTGGCCCGGTTGGCAGCCAATTGCGCGGGTGTGCCACGGCCCTTTTTCAAAACGGACACGTGAGTCCTCTACGCGAACTGGAATTTGACCTTACGCGAGGGGGAAAAATCGCTCAGCCGGCGCTTGGCGAGGGCGGCAAGCTGCGCCAAACCCAAGCTCTTGTTTATACCACCGTCCTCTTGCGCTTGTCAAGAGAGATAGGCTAGTGTCCTAATTTCGGGTGTGGCGCCGAGCTTCAGTTCGGCGCGTGCCGGCCTGAAGGCCGGCGCTACGTCAGATTAGGACACGGCCAAGCCGGTAGCCACGCCATCGCTTTCAATGCCGTGGGTTCGCCGGTCGTGATCTGGAAGGGGCCCACGGCACAAAATCGGTGCCGCGGCTACCCCCTGCTGGAGAGGTGTGGATGGCGAAGCGATGGGTCATGGGCTTGTTGGCGGCTTCCTTGATTGTGGCGAGGCCGGTCCGAGGAGCAGAGGCATCCATCAAGAAGTGGTCGAACCGTGTTATCCCGCTGCCCCAGCAGCTTCGGGTCCGCGGCTCCAGGTGCGTATCTTCACGTGACGTGGCTTTAGTTCTGCCTCCGTCTGAGGACCCGCTCCTGAGGACGGCAGCCGGCATCCTGAAGCCGTTAGCTGCTGGCGGGAAGGGCTTCGAAATCCACCTTGTTCTGACGGCTGAAAGGTCCCAGTGTCCAAGGAATCTCCGGTCATCGCTTGAGCGCGTCCCGAATAAAGATCAGGCTTACGCCATCCGGCCCGTCCTGAGAGGCGGTAAATTCAAGGGCCTTCTTCTGGCAGCCAACACTCCCCTCGGGCTTCTTTATGCGGCTCGAACATTGGCGGAGTTAGTGCCGCCTCCAGTCCCCCCGCGGAATACTGAGGAATTTCCTGCCGTATCCGTCCTCGACTGGCCGGATATCGCCGAGCGAGGAGAGTGGTTCGGGTATCGTGGCAATCCATCGGCCCTCCCGGATTTCCAGTGGATGGCCGAGCGGAAGTTCAACGTTATCGAATTGCAATTTCCTCTTGGCTTTAGTGACGATGGCACCCCTACAGTTACCGTGGACCGGAAAATGATAGCTAAAGCCGCAAGGTTGGGAATCAGGATCGTACCGATTATCTGGCACATGGAGGACCTTGCCGAGACTGGAATTTTTCATTATTACCCGCAATTGGCTTGTACCCCTGAGCCCGGTAAGCCCCTCCCTGCCGATTACGAGCCTGGCCTTTCCTTCTCCCAACCCCAAACCATCAAGATCCTCTCTGACTGGATGCGGGAATTCCTCTCGATTCCAGGGATCAATGAAATCTCCGTTTGGCTTGCGGAACAGAATTTACCCTACCTCTGCCCAGGCAAGGAACCGTATGTCCGTGAAGTGAAGGGCATCCAGGAGGCCTTCGAAAGGGCAAGCCAAGGCAGGCCCGGGGCTGTCCTGCAAATACTGACTACCCAAGGCAGCTATCCGGTGAACGACAAGGTTTTGGCAGCGGCCTCGCCCAGTACCAGGATCATCTATTATGACGGCAGTAGAACCTACAACAGTTCTCGCCGCCCCATGATCTATCCGCTGCTTGGGAATTTCGCCCGGTCCGGGCGCTGGCTTGGCGTCTATCCGGAGCTCACAGGCTCCTGGCGGACGGTGTTTCCTTTTACTGGTCCACAGTTCATTCACGCGCGGATGAAGGAGTTTGCAGACAAACGGCTGAGCGGCATGATTGGGTATGCGACACCCTCTAACCGATACTACCGATTCAATGTAACTGCGGCAGCGGAGTGGAGTTGGAACAGCAGTGGACGCAGCCCCCGGGATTTCGCTGAAGCCTATGCTCACTCGGCAGGAATTCCCCAGCCTAAGCACTTTGCCGAATGGGCGGAATTAGTTGGAAATGTGGGCTGGGACTTGGCGGGCAGCGAAGTCGCCCAGCGGTTGATCTTGGACTCCTCCGAGCGCACGCTCTTCCAGAATTTCGGTACGCACCAGGCGAATGTGGAGGACTTACGACCGATGGAGTTCGGGCACGGACTTTTGTCGGAGTTTCCAGATCGCAAGTCCTTCAAGGCGGACATGGCCACCGCCAAACGAGCGTTGAAGCTGGCGGAAGCAGAAGGGGAAGCGCCCATGGCGGATGAGTCCCGGAGCGACATCGGCGAACTGAAGCTGTTGGACGGCCTTATCAAGCTCTCGGAGACGCGAGGACTCCCACAAGAGCAAAGGCCATCGGCTGCTAAGGCTGCCCTGGCCGAGATCGATGCAGCCGCGCGGATGCTGAGTGCTTCCGTGTACCAATGGGGCATGGCGGTGAACCCGCTGCCTCAGAACGCTCTTCCATCACGCTTGCTGGACACGGTTGATTTCGCCTCTAATCTCGCAAACACGGCTTGGGAGGTCGGCAGGCAGTTAGGGATAAAGGATCCTTACCCAGCCTATCGCCTGCGCCGGGTGCGAGATTGGAATGCGGAGGATATTCCGCCAGGAACCTCCACGACGCTGTGGGCCAATATAACCCCCCTGCTGGATGGACCCGGGAACTATGACGTGCAATTTCACTTCCTGGACGGCACCGTCGGACTGGACGTCCATTCCGTGGCGCTTGTCCCAGGCCCCGCAAGGAGCGCGAAAGCACCCTTGGACGAAGCCCGATGGAACTTCCTTGTGGGGCGCTATAACCGCCGGGTTGATTACTGGATCTCTGTTCCTAAAGGGGGCGCTAGTTCCTGGAAGTCGGGCGAGCCTCTGTTCCTGCGGATGAAAGTTTCTGCCCCATCTCCAACGATTCCAAAAGGTGTCACTAACAAGCGGACCAGTCAGGGCGTTATTTTGATGCGCAAGTCATGGCGCTAAGGCGAGCGCGGCCCAGTGTCCTTGCGGTCCGGGTCTGGGGGGCCGGTGACGCAGTCCGAAAGAAAAGTAAGTTGGACGCGCGGCCACCTTGCAACACGGCAGAAATGATTGCGAGCACAAGGACGCGAACCGCAATCCCGGCGGTGCGCGCTACCCGTTACCTGCTTTTGCAGGGTTTCCGCCCGTACGAAAGCGCTTGACCGCAACAGGACGCGCTCCAAGAAAGAATCTGTTTCGTTAGGTCGTCGGGCACGCTGGGGCGCGAGCGGCCTTGGGCAAATCCTTCTTGCGTCGTTTCAACGTCTTCAGCCCGGCGGCGTTCGACAGGCGGTTGAGCGGTGCCTCGACTAACGCTTCCTGGTCCTCGACGGAAAGCCCCTCGACGCCTTCAAGAATTTCACGGAATTACAGTTGACTCGCCACGGCCTCTTCTGGTCTCATTTAAGCCTTCCGGCACGAAACGCCTGGCGCGCTTTTCACTGGCGCGGCGCTCCTATGCAATCCGAAGTTTTGAAGCTTCCGACGGACCGCAGCCGAACGCTCGGCTTACCCGGACAGCCCGGCTCGCGGCCTGGCCGGCGCGCAAGTTGGAAATACTTCAGGGGACACAAAAAATGAAAAAGCGGCAATCACGGCGAGTCTTCCTGCAAACCACCGCCGGAACGGCTGTCGCCTCGTGGGGCGGGATGCGAATATTTGCAGACCCTTCGGAAATGCCTTCCGGACAATCAATTCCTGGCCAGGTTCAACCTCAGGATGAATTCATTTATGGCACGCATTTCTATCGTCCCCCTAATCCACCGCCGAGCGAACGCCGGAGCATGCTCAAGGCGATTGCCCAACAATACCGGTTCAATATCATCCGCATTTACACCGCCTGGGTCTATAACAATCCTGAGCCGGACAAGTTCCAATTTGACGAGCTTGAGGAGGTGATGGGGTACTGCGATGAATTTGGGATTCGTGTTCTCATGGGAGTGGTGATTGAAGAAGCGCCGTACTGGCTGGAACAGGCTCATCCCGAGACCCGCTTTGTGGACGCCACCGGACACCCCCACCGGTTATCCGATAGTGGAAATAACGTCAGCGGAGGCTGGCCGGGGCTGTGCCTGGACTGGGAGGTAGTGCAAGAAGCGGCTGCCAAGTTCATCCGTGAGATGGTGAAAGTTGTTTCGCCGCATTCCTCGATGTATGCGTACGACGTTTGGAACGAACCCCACATCGAGCCTGCCTGGCCACGAAACATTTGGGCCAATCCTCAGGAGCTGTTATTTTGCTACTGCAACAAGACCATTGCCGATTTTCAAGGATGGCTCCAACAGCGATATGGCAGCCTGGCTCGCCTCAATGAGGCATGGACCCGTCGTTACCCCAATTGGAAAGCCATCGATCCGCCTCGCCACATGGGCACCTATAAAGATTGGATTGACTGGCGCGGCTTCATTATTGACCGCAGCACAAGAGTCATGAAGTTTCGCGTGGATCATGTCCGCGAGGTCGATTCCCATCACCTTATTGAGAGCCATACGGCCCAGCACGCTCCCGTTGATCCCATTGGGGTGAGTGGAATCAACGGTTGGAGTCTGGCGGAGCGGGTCCAAACCTGGGGACTGTCAATGTTTCCGCGCTGGGGAGAATTTCCTATCCATTTTGGGGCAGCTAAGGTTGAAGTGACCCGTTCATACTCAGCGGGCAAGAACTTCTGGATGACAGAGCTTCAAGGTGGACATGGAAGCAGTGGCCTTCGGCAAGGCCCCCACATGAGAGCCCGGGACATTCGATTGTATAACTGGCTTGCGGTAGCCGGGGGTGCCAAGGGGCTTATCTATTGGACGTACCTTGCCGAGGCTACAGGGACCGAAGCAACAGGGTTCGGGCTGGTGGCCAGAGATGGGTCTCCCACCGATCGAGTGCTCGAGGCCGCAGAAGCCAATCGTCTGATTCAAGCGCACTGGGACATCATCAAAGACTACAAACCGCAGACTGAAGTTGCAATTCTTTTCGACCAGGATAACGCGCTGCTGACCTACGCGATGGCAGGAGATGAAGACGCCTCCACCTTATCCTTCCGGGGATACTATAAGGCGCTGTGGAACATGGACCTTCTGGTTGATTTCGTCGAGCCGTCAAGCTTGGAAGAAGCAAAGTACAAGGTACTTATCGTTCCCTGGCATTTGATTGGTAAGAAGGAAACGTGCAACCAGTTACAGCGCTTCGCGGAGAGCGGCGGCACCCTCATCCTGGAGACCTCGTTCGGCTTATTCGATGAGCGCTGTTTCTACAATCCCGTGATTCCCCCGTACGGATTGTCACAAACCTTCGGCTATCGAGAACAGGAAAATTATTACCTTCCCGCTCCCCAAGGCTCGACGAAGAAGGAATGGTGGGCGGCGCAACGAAAACCAGCGAGTATACCTTCCTCGGACCAAATCTATTATGAACCTGTCATTGAGTTCACGAAGCCAATCAATGTTCGGATCAAGGGGCATACTTTTCTAACGCCCATTGAAGCGAGTTCAGCGACCCCGATTGCGAAGAGCTTTGGCTTCACCGTGGCTGCGCGGAAAAGTGTGGGCAGCGGCGTCGTTTACTATATTGGAACAAACCTTGGGTCGAGCATCTCGGCGTACGGTGATGAAGGAATCGAGTTATTGCGAGCGATTCTCAGTCCAGTGGTGCGGCCGGCGGCGGCAGGCGACAAGGTCCGTCCACGGCTGATTCAAAGCTCGCAACGTAGCCTTCTCATCGTTTTTAACGACAACCCTGTCGATCAAGCAGAACGGATTTTACTCCCTCCCGGTTTTCAACGGGCGACGGATCTGTACAATCGTGAGGAGCAGCCTGTCCAGGGTGATACGATCTGGGTCACCGTCCCCTTTCAAGATGTCAAGGTTTTTTTACTGACGTAAGGCTTCGACTCAGAAGATTGGAGGGGTTCGCCTCGACGGCTAACGGAAGAATGCCAGCAAGCTCGGAAGGTACTCTTCAAGGTGCCGGCGATGAGTTTTGTGTGAATCCGCGCCCTGACCCTAAACGCGTACTGTTGCCTTGGGGACAACGCGGACTGGGCCGAGCAGACCGGATTTGAGCAGCGGATCACTCTTGGTCCACAGTTTCCAAGTGGTGAAGGTGACGCGTCCTGTAGGGCTTGGCCTGTTCTCAAGCAGCCACTGCGGCCACCTGGCCAATACCTCGCCAAAATGTGGACTCCAGGCTCCCGTCGGCCGTTTCCATTCGCAGTCTGGCGGCAAATAATCGTCTCCGACCAAGCGGTTCGGCCATAAGTTAACCACGTCAACTTCCAGATTATTCGCTCCAACGACGGCAGACTTGGTGATGTCCACCTGAAAAGGCGGCTTCCAGAGGATGCCGAAATCGTGGTCGTTCAGTCTTACCTGAGCGATCACTGAGACGTCTCCGAGTTCCAAATAGAGACGCACGTTTCGGGCGAGCAAGTGCGCGGGAAGAGTAAACCGGTGGCGGTAGGTGGCCGTCCCCGAAAAATATCGCACTCCGACATTCGAGTGGTCTGTCCATGAGATGAGGTGCTCCAGCGTGACACGCTCGGGTGCTCCCAAGCCCTTTGGAAAATGAAGCTCCCACGGACCTGGGATCTCAACCGGCGCTGGCAGCGCTGCCACTTCTCCCTTCAGCACACGACCTCCGCTGGTCGTCAACTGATAGCTTCCCGGCTGAACCGCCTCGACGAGATATGCCACATCCGGGCCCCGCTCCACATCTATAGCGGGACATTCCTTATCGAGCTGAAGTTCGGGCATGGGGGTGGAAGGGATGCCTGAAATCTCGATGCTGTCGCGACGAACCGAAATCACGCGATCGGACGAAGTTCCAGCGCCTCCGCGGAAGACGACGAAGACCGATCCATACGGGCCGAAATTGAGAGGGACGGTCGTACCGCTCTCGCTCGTGTCATACAGCGCCGTCCGCTCGATCCGTCCTGTGTCAGGCCACCAAAGTTCCGGTGGATTGCCTTTGGCGCGAAACATGCACCGGAACCTCCTTGCTTCCGGGCAACCGCTCGCCACGAAGTAGACTTCCGCGTTACCGATCTTTCGGTGGATGTAGCGAATTTGCGTTCCCACCTCCACACCGTAGCAAGCGAAATCGGGTAAAATTCCTAATCCCTCCAGAACCTCGGGCAGTTGTTTTCCCCAGATCATCTTGCCCTTGCCTAGGCGGTTCTCCACAACATGCGCGCCGTCACAATCGCCCCAAAGTGCAGCCGCCATTTGCCGCAATTCCTCGTCGCAATGCGGGTATCCCGCTAAGCTCGGCGAATGAGAAGGCGGTGGGCCAACTACCGTAGCCCCAACAGTGACCAGTTCCTTAATTTTGGCCAGCAGCGGCGACGTCATGGTTCCCCCCGGCGGCAGAACCAACACCCCGTAACTCATCCCGCTTGGAAGAATCAGGCGACCGTTGCGTACCGTGGCTTGATTGAGCAAGACTTCCGGCGGCACGCAGTCGTAGTCATAGCCGGCGGGTATGGCAGGCGTCAAAAATTCCCGCCGCGGAAACGTGCTTGGCACATCCTCAGTTCCAAGGTAGGCGACATCCGCCACGAACTGACCGTTTTGAAGGAGATACTGGCAGCGGGCGATGTACGTAAACCACGCGCCAGCCTGCTCCCACCAGGTGTTGGTGCGTTCACAATTGATACCCCACGGTCCCATGGTCATGCCGGGCTTGCGGTCAAGCCAGGGCTGCATCGAATAGCGATGAAACACGAAGCGATTCACGCCCAGAGTAAAGGCCAGGTCGCCCAGTGGCTTCATCTGGAATGGATAGTTCTGCCACTTGCCGTACTCCGGAATGGCAGTAAACGATTCCGCCGCACAGATGGGGCGCCCGTAGACATGCGCAGCGGAGGACATCTCCTTGTTCCATACGTAATGCCTATCCGGGCCGCTCCAGAATTCACTCATCGGAACATCGGCGCGGCCGCCGTAAGCGACTTCCTCAAGCGGGCCACCACCGTAAGCTTCAATCGACAGGGTAAGCCCGTGCTGGTGGCTAATCTCTCTCATATGTCCAGCGTAGTTCTCAAGCAAGAGATCGCCAACCGTCCGCCGCAGATCCCACAGGAAGCGCTCGGAGACGTCCCGGCCGGTTACGAATCGCCCGGTGAGAGTGGGCAGGTAAGAAAGCAGATCGTAGCCGCGCCGATCCCGAAATTCTTGTCGGAACCTCGGAGTCCAATTCTGAGATCCGACTTCCCAGCTATCGATGTGCGTCATCTTGAGGGCGTGCGCTCCAACCGCAGCCTGGTCTTTAAGCAGTTTTCCAACAAGTCCGGCGAATTGTACTTCAATCGCTTTCTTGCTCAGCTTGTCGCATTCAAGCCCGAGACTTTCCTTCGGTGCCGGGTGATTCATCACTCCCGTGGACGTATAACCAAAACGCAACACGGTCCAGTTACCCGTCGGCACATCCCAAGTGAGCCTTCCATCCCCGTCCATTTTGGCGCTGATATCCAGAATCTGATCGTGCTCCACCACCATCTCCGCCGACGGGACTGGCTCGTCCATAAACTCATCTTTCCGGTTGGAGTACGAACCCTGCCGGATATAGGCCGCTTTGCCGGGGACGTCGGCGATCTGCAAGCCTTGGTGCAATTCGACCTCGCCGAGGGGAATACCGTCGGCAAATGCGGCTCCCACCGGCCGCAGGACAAGCCGGTAGAACCGGGCAGTAACCTTTTGGAAATTGACCGCCGACACGGGCCATCGCAGGGTGAGGGGACAAATTGTCCTGAAGTGCCCGCCATCGTCGGACACCTCGAGCGCGCCATCGAGGGTGGAATCAAACGGGTCGACAGCGACGGTGAGGGACTGCGCGGTGAAGGGCTGGTTGAATTCAATATTGAGATACTGCGGCTCGCCCGGCTTGGGCAGAGGCAGTGCAGCAACCGTGCCCGGATTGCCGTCCATTAACTTCGCAGCATCGAAACCGTTCCGCTCAGTGCCACAAGTCAACGTGGGAGAAAGCTCAGCCATCCGGACCCGTTCTGCCGCAGGCGTCGGAAAAGCCAGCACTGCAATGTCGCGATAATAGCCGAGCGTTGTCTTCGGTTGCGCAAGTCTTCCGGCAAAGCGTGCGGGACCCCGGAGGTGCGTTTCACTCCAAACGACCACCTGCATCGACAGTTCCGGAGTTATCCAGGGGCCGCCGCTACCGCACCAGCCGCCGTCGTTATTCATGTTTACGGTAATGCCGAGCCGCGTTGCTTCCTTGACCGCGTGCTGGATCATCTGTCTCCATTCGGGAGTGAGAAAGCGAACTGGTCCTTTCGGCACGTACTGGTCTACTTCCATATAGAGAACGCCTCGTATTCCGACTCGGTTCATCGCTTCGAGGTCCGCCGTGATCCCCTCGCGGGTGATGTTCCCATCGGACACGAACCAGTAAACCCAAGGATGAACGGAATCCGGCGGATGGAGGAAGCCTTGCTCGATTTCGTCAGAGGGTGCGGCGATCTGTATACCCTCTTGTCCCGGAGCCAGACCGCTTCCTCCGCCCAAGCTGGCTGCCGGCAACGCGGACATCGCCAAGGCCCCCATGGCGGAGTTTTTTAGGAATTTTCGCCGAGTGTAACCAGTTGTCATAGAGTTGTCCCCCGTGAGAAAGGTTACTATTATAGACCCTTGAATCGCTGTGCAGACCAAAGAGAAAAGGACCGCGCGGTCGGGGACACATTTTCAGCGAATGATCTGGTGGAATGGCTCACCCGAACTTTCAGGAAGAATCAGCAACCGAGCGCTGATTCCTGACTCGGCGCCGACGGCAGAACGGGAGTGATAAGGAAGCATCCCTCCAGACGTTCCGACCCAAGCGGAGAAAGTAAGGTTGAATACAGCGCCTTCTGTTACTCCAGCAAATGCGCTGAGCGGAATGGAACCGGTGAACCTAGTGGTGGAGGTGTTAGAGGTGAGGCTGATGCTGCTTGCGACGGATGAGAGCGCGGTGGTAACGCTCGCCGGCACATCCATGCTCCCGGAAATGCCGGTCGAGATGGAGCAGCCCGAGGAACCAATGTCGACGAAGCTGGAAGGCACCTTCCGGCAGCTTCAGGCACGCAACGATTCAATCGTCTCCGGCCGTCCGGGTCGAATTCCGTACCGGTCCATCTTGTAGCGCAGGCATCGCGAGCTGATATGTAACAGTTCGGCAGCCTGCGTTCGGTTCCAGTGCGCCTTCTCAAGTGCCTGCAAGATCGCTTCTGCTTCAACTTCTTCTCGAAGCGATCTCACTCGCGCCTTCAATCCCCCGGCCAGTCTTCGCTCCGACCCGCCCGGGGCCTCGGCGTTAACTGTCGCCCCGGACGTCAGCTCTTTCAACGCAATCGCTTCGTCACCGATAATGAGGTAGCGCCGAACGAAATTTTCGAGCTCGCGTACGTTGCCGGGCCACCGGTACGAATAACACGCCTCCATAAGGGCTGGCGAAAGATGACGCGGAGCGGAGGCAGGTGGATGGTCACGACGCTCAAGCGATAATAGAGGTCTTCCCGCAACGTGCCTTCTCTCAGCGCATTGCTCACGTCTACGTTGGTGGCAGCGATGATCCTTGCATCGGCTTGGACGCTTTTCAAGCTTCCGAGCCGCTGAAACATCCCGTCCTGAAGCATGTGCAACAACTTGGCTTGTAGCGAGGGAGGCATCTCGCCAATTTCATCCAGCAAAAGCGTTCCGCCGTTCGCGAGCTCGAAACGGCCCGGCTTGGATCGAATGGCGCCGGTGAAGGCGCCAGCCTCGTGGCCAAAGAGCTCGCTTTCCAGCAACTCCGTGGGGATCGCAGCGCGATGCACCTTGAAAAAACCCCGATGGCCGCGAGGAGACAATTTATGAATGAAGCGGGCGACGACCTCTTTCCCGGTGCCGGTCTCTCCCAAGATCAGCGCCGGAACGTCCACCGCCGCCACGAGCTTCGCGCGGCTGAGGACACTTTTCATCGCCGGGCTCACTGCAACGAAAGGCGCGCGGTCTTCCTGACGGCCCGTGTACTCAGTGGCGTCGCCTGGCCTCGCCCCCTGGCCTGCCAGTGCTGCGGCCATTGTGCTCATCGTTTCCTACTCCACTGTTATGCTCGAGAATTTCCTGCCATCTGCTAGGGAGCAGCCCTTCTGCCTTTGAACCGTGGGTCTTGCTTGTTACCGTGTTGAGTGCCAGCCAACTGCCAAACGGCCGCAAAGATCTCGGCCACCGGAGCGCTCTTTGACAAATAGGCGTCGGACCCAAAGTCGTGCGCAAGTTTGAACCACCTCGGGTCTTTGAGCGACGAAAGCAA
>JAKAWG010000138.1 GCA_021817045.1 Acidobacteriota bacterium | reverse complement strand
ATCTGCCCGGTTTCCAGCGGCTCGCGCAGCACTTCCAGCACATGCCGGTTGAATTCCGGCAACTCGTCCAGAAACAGCACGCCGTGGTGCGCCAGTGAAATTTCGCCTGGACGCGGATAGGAGCCGCTCTGACTTCCATAAGTGACTGCAATAAATGGGCTCCCCCCTGTCTATTACACCTATAGACAATGCGATTACTTACATGAGAAACTACAACTAGATATGATATTTTACAAAGTGGACGCGACCAGGTTTTGGTGCTTTCGGTGCCACGGGGGTCAAGGAGTGGAGCATGCCGGTTCGCAAGATTCCCAGAAACTACCGCCATCTCACGGGCAGAGTCGCCATGGCCGGGCAGTCCGATTCTTCAGCCTTTGAGGGGGGTCTGGAGCGGGACTTTTACACGCTACTGGACTTTGACCCATCGGTCGCGGACGTGGATCACCAGCCTGTATGCCTTGAATACACTCGCCCTAACGGCCGGTCCTCCCACTACACCCCTGATGCCTTCGTTAAGTATCACCCTTGGGCCATGCGGCGGCCGCAGCTTTGCGAGGTCAAGATGCGCGCTGATCTCAAGGAGAATTGGGACAGCCTGCGACCGGGTTTCAAGGAGGCGGTCCGTTACGCCAAGCGTGAGGGATGGCGGTTCAGCATCTACACCGAGGTCGAGATTCGTACGCCCTTCCTGGACAACGTTCGATTGCTCCGCGAGTACCGATTCATTCCTGTGGACGAGATCAAGAGGGCGCGCCTGCTTAGGCCGCTACGTATCGTCGGCGAGACCACGCTGCAGGTTCTCATTGATGACGTCTGTCCCAACATCGAGGAGCGGGGTCCCTGGCTGTCTCAGATCTGGCTCATGCTGGCAACCGGCGAGCTGGACGCGGATATGCACGGATCGAAGCTCAGTTACCTGACTCGTGTTTGGCGACCGCAAGGAGTATGAAATGAGCAAGGACATCCTGCTCACCAAAGGTTCCCGCGTACTCGTCCACGGTGTGGTCTACGAGATCACACACAGCCTTGATCTAAGCACCCTGGTCGGAATCCGTGAAGATAATGGCGAACGCGCATTCCTGAACATCGCCGACATACAAGCGGTCGGCGAAGAGAAAGTCGAAGAGCCGCCGTTCCTCTTCGACGCGACCCCTGACCAAATCGCTGAAGCCAAACGGATTCTCGCGGCGATCCAACCGCTCATGGCCATGCCCAAGCGCCGTCGCGCGGATGTCGAGAAAGTTGCCAACGATATGGCCGTCGATCCGGCAACCGTGTACCGCTGGATGAAGCGATTCAAGCGCTCTCAGACCCTGGCCGCGCTCATCCGCGAGAAGCCTGATGGTGGCCGCGGGGGCACGCGTATCCATGTGGACGTTGAGAAAATCATCAAGCACTACATCGAGAATGAATACCTCACGGAGCAAAAGCCGCGCGACCATGTGATCGTGGACAAAGTGATCGAGGCTTGTAAACACGCTGGTTTCAGCGTCCATCCGAACACCGTGCGAAACCGCCTGCGCTCTGTACCAGGCCGCCTGCGAGCGGAAAGGCGCGGCGATGTGCGTGCACTAGAGAAGCACACACCGACACCAGGCAAGTTTCCCAATGCCGACTTTCCGTTGCAGGTTGTGCAGATCGACCATACCCAGATGGATATAGAGATTGTGGACGACGAGTTCCGCATGCCCATCGGCCGGCCTTGGATTACTGTCGCGATCGACGTCTATAGCCGCGTGGTCACCGGGTTCGTCGTGTCCTTGGAGGCTCCCAGCGCAATATCCGTCGGACTCGTGATCGCACATTCCGTGCTGCCGAAAGAGAACTGGCTCGCGGCCCGCAACATCGATCACAAATGGCCGGTGTACGGCAAAATCGGCGTCATCCACGCCGACAACGGTCCTGACTTCCGTTGCGAAGCAGTTACGCTTGGCTGCCAAAACAATCTTATGGACATCCACTGGCGCCTGGTTAAGAAGCCGCGCTACGGCGCCCACATCGAACGCCTCATGGGCACCATTGGGCTTGAGCTAAAGACCTTACCCGGGGCAACGTTTTCCAACCCCGCGGAGCGCGGACGTTACGACTCAAGTAAGAACGCAGTATTCACGCTACGGGAAATAGAGTATTGGGTGGCCGAATTTTTAGTGGGCAAGTACAACAATAGGCCTCATTCCTCCCTCAACAAGATGCCGCCTGTCCGGCATTACGAAGAAGGCATTTACGGCACCAAGACCCGCCCGGGGCGCGGCGTACCACCGATCCCTTCCGACCCGCGCCGTCTACTCATCGACTTCCTGCCCTACGAGGAACGCACTGTCCAGCCAGACGGCATCACCATCGACAACGTGACCTACTATTCGAGGGCGCTCTACCGATGGGTTGGCTCGACCCTTCTGGATGGCAAGACGAAACGCAAGTTCCGCTGCCACCAGGATCCTCGCGGTATAAGCCCTGTATTCTTTTATAACGACGACGACCGCGAATACGTCGAGGTTCCTTACGCCGACCTGTCACGACCCGTGATCAGCAAGTGGGAACTGGACGCCGCGAGCAAACTCGCGTCCGAAAAAGGCATGGGTAAAGTGGATGAGGATGCGATATTCCGGGCGGTAGCGAACATGCGCCGCACTCAGGCTGCGGCTGCGGAGAAAACCAAGCAGGCTCGCCGCAACCAGCAGCGTGCCAAGGCGCGGGCCGAATCGCTGGACTCATTTCCAACGGCGGAACATAAGCCTATGGCGGCAGATACGGTGAACTTCCAACCGGAGCCGCCGCGCCGCCGCGGAACTCTCAAGGCCTTCGAGATCGAGGAAGCCGATGCCTGAGGCGTTCGAACACCTCTGCGACGGCGCGCGCCGGGCGCTTGCGCTCTCGGTTGAGGAGCGCGAGAACTATATGAACCGCGACCATTGGGTGACATATCCCGTCGCAGACACCCTCCTAAGTGACCTGCAAAAGCTTCTTCAGGGCGAACGTGTCCTTAGGATGCCCTGCCGGATGATCTACGGCGAGACCAACAACGGCAAGACCCGGCTGGTCAATCGCTTCAAGAAGCTGAGCCCTCCCATCGAAACACCGGAAGGCCTTGTGGTCGAAGTGCTGCTCATTGACAACATTGGCGAGGCCAGCGTCCGGGGTCTATACAACAAGATCATCGATGCCTTCGGCTTCCCCAATAACCCCAGCGAGCAAATCGATAAGCTTGAGTTCAAAGCGTACCGACTCCTTGTGCGCTACAGAGTTCGTGTGCTCGCATTGGATGAGTTCAATGCCATCGCCCAGGATACGCCGACAAAGCAGCGTAAGTTCATGGAAAAACTGAAGGCACTCAGCAATAATCTGAAGATCTCTATTGTGGCGGCCGGCACTCGAGAGGCATTCAATGTCACGAGGCTCGACAGCCAGTTCTCAAACCGCTTCAAACCCCTACCTCTGGATATTTGGACCTCTGGCGACGATTGGGATCAGCTGCTCATGACATTCGAGAAGCTCCTACCGCTTCCCGAGCCATCCTATCTCGCCGACGGGCGATTCTCGCGGCTAATTCTGGCCAACTCGGAGGGCACCATCGGTGATGCCTTCCAACTGATCCGGGAAATGGCGTCCTACGCCATGCACAACCATAAACCAAGGGTTACACCAGACATGTTTGCAGCCATTGACTGGGTGCCACCCTCCGAGCGCTCAACGGTGGCCCAGAAGCGCACTGCCCGTGCAATCCGCTAACGCGACATGGCCACTATGCGTGCCACCATGTGGCGATGAAATCACATCATCATGGCTTGTGCGCGTAGCACACGCGTACAACGAGACTCCGACGACGCTGGCTAGGCTTGCGTGGGGCAAACGGGCCGTTTGGAACCGGGACACGGATCTTAATCTCGACCCTGACATGCTGGAGCAACTCGGAACCCATTTGGGCCTTCCTCCCGGTAGCGCAGCCGGTACGAGCCTTCAAGCATTCCTCCCGAGACTGGGACGACTTAGTGTCGCCTTGGTCCCGGGAATCCTGACAGCGGGAATCTATCACCGGACTCGCCGCAGGCATGGCCAACAGTATTGCCCTGAGTGTCTTGCAGCGAGTCCGATACTTCTGCGCCACTGGCGGCTAGCTTTTGTGTTTAGCTGCCCGATTCATGGCAGCCTCTTGCGGGATGCCTGTCCAAGGTGCGATTCACCTCTCGCGATTCACAGGTCCGTGGGAAACGATGTCAACCATTGCCATATCTGCCAAGCACCGCTCGCCATCCAGAACACGATCCCAACTGCGGCAACGCTCGCCGCGCAGCAGGTGCTTCTGGATGCGTGGTCCACGGGGAGCGTGTGTCTAGGCAATTTCACCGTGAGTTTTCCGGAGTGGCTGGCAGGCCTCAGGCTCCTGTTTAGTGCACTCCAACGTCCGGAATTCCGTAACCATGTGTTCCCACCACTGCCCCCGCGTGAAGAGAGGCATTCACCGCTCGAGTTCAGCCGGGTCAGCGAGCGCGCCGTGCTCTTACCGGCGGCAGTCTGGCTCACCGGCAAGTGGCCGCGGCGGATGCTGGACCACCACCGGAGATCGCCTCTGCGGGCCGGCACATTGATCGATAGCAGACGCACCCAAAAGCCAGCATGGTTGGTTGAGGCCGTGCAGCGGAACTTCCCGGTCCAAGCACAACAACGAAGGACTCCGATCAAAGTGCGAGTTCCATCTAGGCTCAGCACCACACTGGCACGTAGATCGCTGGACCTTGCCCCGGTGATCACGCGCCGGCTCGACCGGCTGCAAACGAGACATTGATGGCCGGCACCACGCTTCAGCACCCTCCGACGCGCGGCCATCGAACAGAGTGCAGCGGCTGCGGCACCACCATGGCCAAAGCCCACCGGGTATTTCGAGATCTCGCCTTTTGTGCCACCTGTTACCCCAAGGAATTTCTCAGACGACCGTGCATTAAATGCGGGGCACCGGCACGCATTCACAAGTCTCAAGACTCGGGGCTCTGCAGGGTATGCACCCGCGCGAACTGGCACTGTTTACGCTGCGGCCGCCCTGTCACGAGAGCGGCATTGCTAATAGATGACAAGCCCGTATGTAAATCCTGTCGAAGACATTTTCCGCCGTTCACGTCCAAGTCGAAGCGGGAAGGTTTCCGGACGTGTTCCATTTGTCGGAAATACAGGAAACCAGTAAACGAGACTGGCAAGCCGGTGTGTGCGCAGTGTGCCGCAACTGACCGCACGGCCGAAGAAGTAGCGCAGCAGGAAAACGCTTACTGGACGGCGCGTGTGGCTCGCGAACTGGATGGCATTGCGGCAAATCTGAAAACACTCTGGTGCCGTAAGCTTTACACGGAGTTCGTTGAGCAAGAGGTCTGGCGTACGGATCCCAAGAGACTCGCCCTGAAGCTTGAACGCTATCTCAGCCCATTCCAGCTACTAGAAGACAACCTACCTGGGCCAGACTCAGTTAATCCATCCTCTCTGCTTCAGTTGTTTACCGCTGAGGACATGCGGCGCAATGAGAGCATTTTCCGATTCCTACGCGCAATCGGAATAACAATTCCTGACCTGCAGCAACGGCGAGATGATTCGGAGTGGAGACGCATCCGAACAGTTCTTCTCTCGGTCGACAACCCAGACCACGCCGCGTTGCTCGATCGTTTTCTCAGAACCCGTTATGGAGTTGGTGCGAGTGTTTCACCCAAGACAATACGCGTCGCGTTACACGCGGCTCGCGGCCTGCTATCGTTATCGCGTGGGCCTGTACCGACTCAAGGTGAAATTGACAGCTACCTAAGAAGGGTGCCCGGTCAACGGGCTGCTCTCTCTGCGTTCGTCGGATTACTGAAGCATGGTGGTGAACCCGTCATTCTTGCGCCGCGCAGGCAAAAAAAGTCAAAGCGGAACAGCAGAGATCTGGCTACGTGCATTGCGATGATTAAGCAAACCAGCGACTACGCACAGTTGCGGGCCGCAGTGGTGGGAACTCTGCTTGGCTTACTTGGAATGCCACTGAGTGAGGTCGTTCAGCTACCTAGGTCGAGCCTTCGGACCGCGGATGACCAGTTCCTATTTATCCTTAACGGCAATGAAATCGCTCTCGATCAACGGCTCCGCCCCGGTCTTAAGCGGTATCTGGCAATACGCGACCGGGGAGAATACTCGACGTTCCTTTTCCCTGGACGCGATCCACACCAGTCCGTAAGCGACGCTGCCATCACGTACCACTTCGCGCAGTGGGGTATCTCTGCTCGAAGACTTGCGACAGAAGCTCGCGCATTTCTTCGTCAGGCCGCCGTGTTGTCTTTGGCTTGAAACATTACACCCATGATACCCACTTCTTCATAACTGAAGAAACCAAGATCCGTGTCGCCAATGCTGCCCTTCTGCGCGGTGGGCAGCTCGAGCGGAGACGCCATTCGGTATCTCACCTTGTCAAACAACTGCCCGTTATGGAGATATCTCAGTAGCTCGGAGGCCACCAGCGCGCCGGCAAACGTGCCCACGAAAGGAACCCCTACGGTGTTGAATTCCATAGCGATTTGACCCAGATATTCATCTACGACTGACCCGCCGCAGAATACTTAACCGCCTGATTGAACTCAATTTTGTCAGCAACTCGGTGGGTCAGCGTTTTTGGAAAGAGTGGGTTACATTTGCACGGAAATCAACACTGGAGGTCCCGCGGGGTCGTGGCTTGACGAGTTCAGAGTTAGAATGAAAGCAATTTTAGGAAGGGCGATGGCGCCGGAGGCGGGGATGACAAAACACAACCATTCTCAACGTGAGATCGATCTCATGGTTCAGAGGGCCCAGAACATTGCCCGCAAACATACAGGGACTGGGAAGACTTTGATTTCCGAAGAACTCATCCGCGAGCGTCGTGCGGAAGCGAGACGCGAGATGAAAGAAATCAATCAGGGCCATCTGAATCATTTCCACAAATAGGCCACTCTCGATGAAACTTAATAAGAGCGTCTAACAAAATGAGATTTGGCGGTTACACTTATGGGCATCGCATGACCGGGAGCCAGTGCGATGCCGAAGCCGTTGGTGGATGACCGATGATGGGCGGTGATCGAACCCCTGTTGCCGCGCCGACGACGACGCAGGCGGTATCCTGGGCGCCGACCGCTTTCGGATCGGCGGGTGTTGAGCGGGATTCTGTTTGTGCTGC
>JAKAWG010000137.1 GCA_021817045.1 Acidobacteriota bacterium | reverse complement strand
AGAGCGGTTTGGGCTGAAGGTGAGCGTGAGCCGCGTGGGGCGGCTGCTGAGACCGTTGGGCTTGACCTGCCAGCGTCCGCTGTGGCGAGCCTGGGAAGAGAACCCGGAACGGGTCGAGCCGTGGCGCGGGCATGAAGATCCGGCCATCCGAGCGTTGGCGAAGCGGGCCGGAGCCGCGATATTCTTCGGTGACGAAGCCGGGGTGCGCTCGGATTATCACCCCGGCACGACAGGGGGAGTGCGTGGACAGACGCCCCAGGTTCCGGCGACCGGGCAGCGTTTTGGCATGCACCTGATTGCGGCGGTGAGCGCCCGCGGCGAGTTGCGCTTCATGGTGGTGAAAGGCAAGCTCAACGCGGCGCGCTACGTGCAATTTCTGAAGCGGTTGATGCCCCCTCTCCCGCAGCGGATTTTTCTGATCGTGGACGGCCATCCGGTTCATCGGTCTCGCGCGATTCGTGCCTACGTCGCCTCGACGCAGGGAAAGCTGCGGCTCTTCTACCTGCCGCCCTCCTCGCCGGAGCTGCATCCGGACGAACCGGTGTGGAATCACGTCAAGCACCACGGGGTCGGGCATGCCCTCCTGCAGGGAGTCGATCATCTGAGAAGCTATCTCGGCCCTCGGCTGCGCAGCCTCCAGAAATCGCCGGGCGTGGTTCAAAGATTCTTTCTCATGCCCGATCCTCAGTATCCGGCCCTGTAGCTCGGTTATGTCTACATACTTCTGGCCTGATTAGTAACTTAGCGATCCCACAAGAACTGAGACGCTTCAATCCCACAGAGTGACCGGAACTCAGCCAAAGAGCTGGGCTATGCCTAAACGGTTTTCTCGCTGAGCCTCACCGGCTTTGAGCTGAGTACAATTGGGCCTGCCGGCGCGCGGTCTAGGAAAATGACAAGGTTTTTCGATCCGGGCGCAGCCGCGGAGGGAACCAGCAAAGCCTCGTAGCCCTGCTCTCTCGCTTGGGCTGCTATCCGTCTCGTTGAGGTCACGTCGCTACCAGTCAATGAACTGACGGCAATCGCACTTTTCCGCAGCACATTCGAGTCCGTCAGATCGAGAACGGATTCCAGCTTCACTTCCAATTCATAAACCCACCACGCACTTTCCGGAAATTGCTCGGGATCAACGCCACGCATTCTCAGCCCTCTCGTGACTTCTAGGGCCGCGGTCTTTCCGTCAAGCGACGTGTAGAGCGCGCTAAATTCATTTGGCGGATTGAAGCGTCCACCCGCCTTCAAGCTGCCAGTTGCCGCCAGTGGGTCCAATCCTTGAAGCACGACTCGGAAAGCGGTTATGGACAGGGGCGACCGGGGAAGGTCCGGAGGAAGAGTCAATTAGACGTAGACTCCCTCTTGAACGGCTTGGAGGTCAGCTGACACACGGTCAAACTCGCCTCGGATCAGCAGGTCGATTGGTCGCTCGCCTTCGAGGCTCGGGTTGGCATGGTGCAAATAGCTCCGAATGGCTTCGTCATTTGGAAGCGTCCGCTCAAGCAGCGCCACGATCTCAAGCACCCTGTTCAACTCTCGAGTGCGGCGGGGCCGTGTTCCTTTGAGCCAGCGATGCGCAGTGCGAGCTGAAACGTTGAGGATACGGCTGAAAACTTCTTGCGAGATATCCAACAATCGAATGATCTGCGCAAGGCTTGGCGGTCGGCCATGACGGGTCGCTCTGAGAGTGCCCAAGCTCTTCAGTTGCTTGAGCAGTGCTGTCGGCTGCATCTTGGCGTCAATGAGAACAAGGATGGGAGCGGGCCGCGACCGACTCAGCACTTCGACCGCCTCTCTTCCATCGAGGCCGGGCATACGAACGTCCAGCAACACAATGTCGGGTCGCTCTTGCTTCACCTTCTCAAGGTCCTTCAATGACCGGATTGATCGGAGGTCGGCGAAGCGGGCAAGCACGCCTTCCGCAGGCAGGTGCGTTCCTTCCTCCTTTAACGCGACAGCTCTCACGATCATTCGTCTATTCTCCCAGAAGCAATGATACGTTACACGCATAAGCGTGTCAAGATACTGTCTAGACACATCGTGTAGCCCCGAATAGGCGATTTCTATCAATTACGGGAGAGCAACAAACAGTCGATGGGCTGACTGCAACCCAAAGATTTTACTGGAACTTAAGGGCACATTTCCTCGGCGCCTGGGGCAGAAAACATCGGTGTTGTCCCTTGCGGGCCCAATCAGCCCTGATCCATCACAGCTGATTCCAAAAACACATCGGGAAGTCCGCCACGGGTTTCTGCTGCTCTGCATCTAATCTGTGCAGATCGCGGCCGCCCACATCGATTTTACCGCGCTGAGCCTCGTCGGTCCCGCTGCCAACAAGCAGACAGCGGCTAGAACTGGACAAAGCCCTGCTACGAGAATTGCCGGTGCAAAATGCTCGTGCGATCCGAGTATAAGTCCGGTGATAATCGGCGCAGCTGCACCGGCCATCACGGAGACCGTGTTCAAATATCCTACCGAGCGTCCGATCATATTCTCGGGCGACACGTGCTGCACTATCGCCCAAAAACTGGAGTTCCCGATTCCCGTGGCACACATGGAAAACGTGAGGATCGGAAGCGTCCACGCCCGCCCCCCTGCTATCAGCAGCAGCAAAACCGCTGCTGTCCCTATGTATCCGGCCTCGGCAAACCACAAACGCGCGCGGAACACTTCAACCCGGGCAGTCAGTCTGTCCGCCGCCGCGCCGGCCAGGATGTTCACAATGGCCATCGTAAAGAGCGCAATGGAAACCACCTTTCCCATGCCAAGAGTTGAGTACCCTCGCGAGAGGATCAAATAACTCGGGACCCATGTCAGAACAAAATACCAATAATAGGAAGAGAGTAAGATTGACAATGACATCGCCCAAAAAGTTCGGTCGGTCAGGAGCGGACGCCAAACCACTCGCCGGGCCCGGACCGGATTCTTGGACGTCGTTGCCGGTTGGCGCACGGAGCGCGTTTGATCGGAGCGAACACTGAACAGCCAAAACGGCACCCATACCAGCGCCCCTAATCCGCTAATCGCAAACATCATCCGCCATCCGAACCTCTCAAGCAGGGCGGCACATACCAAAGCTCCCAGTGCGGGTCCGATGTTCTGGCCCGCAATATAGATTGAGGTCGGCAAGCCCTGATCCTCGCCGGAGAAATTGCCCCGGATGAAAGATATGCTCGCCAGCGGCGCCACGGATTCGGCCAGACCCAGGACCATGCGCAAACCGATAAGGTCACCTGGGCCGCGGCTGAGTGCGATGGAAGCAGACGCCAGAGACCAGACCAGGAAAGCGGCGCCATAAGCCCAGCGTATGCCGAGTCGATCCACGAGGACGCCGGCCGGAATCTGAAATACGGCATAAGTCCAGAAGAAGGCGGAGAGCAGCGTCCCCATAGATGCTGGTGTGATTCGAAAATCCCGCATGATCGATGGCGCCGCGACGCTGAGGTTCCCTCGGTCCACATAATTGATCATGATGGCCACAAAGACCAGCGAAAGCACAATCCAACGGCGGTTCATTACGCGGGTTCCCATTTTGAACAGAATCTGCCCGGGGCAGCAGGAACTTTGTGGCCACTATTGGAAGCCTCTGATTCTAAATAGGAACGCGTCGATTGGACCCCAGTCATGGAGCATAAAAGCACTGAGGTTCTTGTGGATCGATAAATTGGCCGTGTCCTAATTAATCTAGATTCTGAGCGGCTTATCTTTCCCACCACCGAGTTTCTGCTGCTCCCGTTAAACTGCCACCGCCAACGAGGCTTTTATGTGTCATCGCAACGCCTGTTCGGGTACCGATTATTCCGGTTGCGACGTTGCTTTTAAGGCGCGGTTGAGGCGTTCTCGAGCAACCCGAAGAGCTTCGTGAGGCCTTCGTTCTAGTACCTTTCGCGGCGCCAGTTCCGTCAGATACTGAACGACCCGAATGTCGCTTCTCTCAACCTGCAGCACTTCGACGTGCTCGTCAGACTTGCCAGCACAGAGGATCAGACCCAAAGGGGCTTCTTCTCCCGGCTGGCGCTCGTGGGTTTCTAGCCAGCGGAGACAAAGCTCCATCTGTCCTTTGTCGGCAGCCCGGAACCGGCGCAATTTGAGATCCACCGCAAGGAGCCGGCGCAACCGCCGGTGGAAGAACAGCAGTTCGAGGTAGCAGTCCTCGTTGTCGACCGTGATTCGCATCTGGTGAGCAAGGAAACTGAAGTCCGAACCGAACTCCAGCAAGAAGTGCTCCAAGTCACCCAGAATTGCGCTTTCGAGATCCTTTTCGCTGTAAGCATTCGTCAATCCCAGAAATTCATAGGAGTACGGATCGCGGACGACCAAATCCGGGCTGACGCGATCGTTATCACGCAGAGCATCCAGCTCCTGGCGGACGAGGTGGGCAGGCTTTCTGCTGATCGCTGTCCTCTCGTAGAGCATGCGCTGAATCTTGTCCTGGAGCGTCCGGGTGCTCCACCTCTCGAGCTGGCACATTTGCGAATAGAACCCGCGCTGAAGCGGGTCCGCAAGATAGATAATCTGCCGGAAGTGGATCCAGGACAAATGTCTACTCAGCGCGTAGACAATCTCCCGATCCGGAAAGGTCTCGGCAAAACGAATCATGTGGAAAAGATTGGACCGACTAAATCTGCGGTCGTATTCTTCACACAATCGTCTACTCAGTTCGTCGATAATTTGCTCGCCGTAGGTGGCACGTTCGGAGGCGAGAAGGTCTTTACGAATCCTTTCACCGACCGACCAGTAGAGCGTGACCATCTCCGAGTTGACGGCCGCGGCCGCACGGGCGCGGGCACCATTGATAAGCAGTCTAATGTCGCTCAATAGGACGGGCGGGTACAGGTCCAGAGAGATGGATTGCGGGCCACCGATCATCTGACGACTGATGGCATCGTCCTTGTGTGGTTTTCTTTGCCTCTTCGTCATCAGCAGTGGTCTCGGTTTTAAATGGGGTCTCGGCAGCGAGCGTGCGAAAATTTACGGTAAGAACGTCAGCAAGCGAGTAATTCTAATCTTTCAAACGCACCTTAAACCCACAGCTCCGGAGGCTAGCTAGCCTATCGCGGCGTTCGGAACTGATTGAAAACGCGGGCTCACGTTGCGCTTACCGTAAAGAACCGCAGTCTTCCTGCCGGTACCCCTTGCTAAGCAGATTTCCCGAGCCGCCGTTTGCACTCCTCCAGGATATCCGCCGTACGGCTGGCGCCGACGCGCGTGACGCCGAGAGCGCGAACTTCCAGCAGCTTGTCGAGGTTGCGCACGCCTCCAGCCGCCTTTATCTGTACGTGAGCCGGAGAGTGCTTGCGCATCAGTTTCAAGTCCTCGATCGTAGCGCCGCCAGTGCCGTAGCCGGTTGAAGTTTTCACCCAATCGGCGTCCAGTTCTCCGCAGATTTCACAGAGCTTGATTTTGTGATGATCTTTCAGGTAGCAATTCTCGAAGATGACTTTCACCTTCTGCCCGCGGCCATGCGCCACTTCGATCACGGCCCTGATGTCCCGGCGGACGTAGTCCCAATCCTCACTCAGCACTTTGCTGATGTTTACCACCATATCCAGTTCCTGGCCGCCGTCGTCCAGGGCCTGCTCGGCTTCCGCGACTTTGATCGTCGTGGTGTGTCCGCCATGAGGAAAGCCGATGGTGGCGCTCGCCTTCACCGTGCTGTCCTTCAGGATCTCGGTGCAGCGTTGGAGGCAATAAGGCATGATGCAGACGCTCGCACAGTCGTAATCCAGCGCCAGGCCGCATCCTCGCTCCAGTTCCTCGCCGGTCAAAGTGGGGTTCAGCAGGGAGTGATCGATCATTTTTGCGATGTCCTGATACTTGTAGTCCATAATCCGCTCCTTGGGACCGTGTCTAGCGGGCCGATGCATGCCTTTGAATTCGCCGGATCGAGAACGCCGAACCTTTGCGCGACAACGGCGTCTTTCACTGTCTGGCCGGTCTACCGGGCTATCTCGATGCGAGCACCTTGCGACGTTTCCTCGATCGCTTCGCGCGTCGGAGGCGGAACTCCGTCCTGAAGTTGCACGACACCTCGCGTACGGCGATGCTCGGGGAAATCCTCCCAAGCGATCTTCGATTTGGATAGCAGGGTGCTCACAGTCTGTGGTCGCCAGCAACGAGCCCAGGTGGCCTACAACCCGAAAAAGCGCGGTCGGCCCCCTCTCTTCCCTTGCGCTGTCTGGAGGGACACACGCAGGACTGTTGGGAACGTAGCTACCATCCCGGGGCGACCCACGCCTCGACCATTCCGTAGCCTCGTTCGCGGAACCACTGAAACTCTTTCACAGTCCGGTCAAGGTCTTCCATGTCAAAATGGATGGAAGCCATTGCGCTGACTATTTCTTTGAGCCAGCCGCCGATCAGCGACGCGACGGGCCGGCAAAGCGCCTTCCCTTTAATGGCCCACAAAGCCATGTCAACCGCGCTGACGGCGAATCCCGCAACGCCCCGAGGGCCATACCACCAGATGCGAGCCAGCATCATGTGCCAGAGTCTCTCCACTTCCCGAGGTTCCTCACCCAGCAGCAGCGGCCGGTACCCAAGCTCAATGTTCATCTTAACGGCAATGGATGATTCCGGAAATTGCGAGATGCGCTCGCCCCAGCTCACCGTGCCATCCTCAGCCTCGACCCGGGCCAAGTTAATATACCTGATGTTGTTATGGTCATGAGGCTCCGAGTATTGAAAAGGATGCGCAGGAATAGATTTGATTTTCATGAGGCCGACTTTCCGTCATCCGTGACGTTCCCCAGTCTTGGCCGACATTTATTCTTGCGCTTTACTGCAGTGAGGCCTATTCGGAGGACTGCCAGGGCACTGACGCCAGAACAGGCCACTCCACATAGATCTTTCTAAAGTCCACCGGCTTCATGTAGTCGCGCCCGTGGTAAAAGTTGTCGATGTTCTGCATCAACTCGGCTACCAGTTCTGTCCCCGTCACCATAAATACGTTGATCCGGTACAGCACTCCCAAATCCGACGGGTGATCGATGATCTCCGAGAACTTCTCCGCCATCGCCTTGGCTTTCGCTTCCGTCTCCTGGAATTCCTTCAAGCTCGCATCCAGCCGCCCCACGAATTCCTGCTGGCTCGCTCCTTCCGCGCGCGTCTGAAGGTAGTGCGGTATAAAGTGTGTAAACGGACCAGGAAGGAGAGGGGGCTGAAGACTCCAGAAGTGATATAAATCTTTTGTCGGAAAATTAAATCACTCAGGAGGAGAACCGCCGTGATGAATCTTAGC
>JAKAWG010000051.1 GCA_021817045.1 Acidobacteriota bacterium | reverse complement strand
GGGCACGAAGCTCAGGTCCAACTCGTTCGCGACCAGCCGCCTCACCAACCGCTCGGCGTCCGGAAAGTCGTCCTTGCGCCCTCGCCGGGCACGATTCGATTGCGACTGCGCCAAGTGCAGGCTCCCCGACGGGGGGCGAGGGGGGCTCCTTCGCGTTTCTGGCAGAGCGGTCTCCAGTACCGTTCCAGGGCTCCCCAGACGGGTTTCCAATACGGCGCCGTCGACTCCATGACCACTTCCTCAACTTGCTGCCCCACGAGCCATGCGGCCAGCGCCTGCAGTTGTGCCGGGTTACTACCAAACTGGCGCCGCTCAAACTCGAATTCGTCCGCCACTTCGACGTCACAGATAACGACCGCCAGCATCCTTTTGTGAACGTCAATTCCTGCTATCCTGTAAGGCATAGGTTTCCTCCCCTTGGGTGCGGCCGGAAGCGGAGAGCGTGCCTCATGTTCCTTCACCGAGGATCACAGGCTGCCGCCCCTCCCGCCGGGGGAGGCAACGACGCCCAATTATTTGTTCAACGCGCACGCTCCGGGTCAGAGAAGCATACGGTCTCGACCTATCCATTGCGGGTTCGACCTCGCCGCTCCGGGCAGCGCTATCTTAACTCACACCCATTTTCATTCGCTTTCGTGGACTAACGATCCATGGGGAGAAGCATGAGAATGACCCTTCATCCGCCGTCCGGAGTCTACCCTGAGCGGAGCGAAAAGGTTCAGGATAAACTCTGCGAGCCGGGCGAGGGGTATCGACCGAAATTTTCAAAGCAGATTCCTCGGGTCAGCAAGAAAACGCCGGCCCTCGAAATGCCGGCGACACGGGTTTCGATTTTTTCAGTGAATTTCTGATTCACGACATCAAGTCCTGTTGACCTGCTTCTCCGAGGACTCTATGATTGACAGGCTGGTCAGTTCGGCGACCACAAGGGAGGGTGGCGTCACTATGAAATCGTTCATTGCTGGGTTGATTGTGGGGATCATTCTCGTGCCCGTGGCATTTTATTTCTACATGCGTTCGGGTCTGGCGCCCGTGGCTACAGACGCTCCCCCTATGCCGATGGAAAAGTTCTTCGCGAAGACGGCGCTCCACGCCAAACTGAAAGAATCGATGCCCCGGACGGTGCCTGTACCAGCGGATGATACTACGTTCTTGGCTGGGGCCCAGGTCTACACCCATAACTGCGCACGGTGCCACGGCAGGATCGGCGCGCCCGAGTGGCCGGGGGCAAAAGGGATGTTTCCTCATCCTCCCCAACTTCTTGAGTCCGGCCATATGGTGACGGATGATCCCCCAGGCGTGACCTTCTGGAAAGCGCAGAATGGAATTCGACTTTCCGGCATGCCGGCATTTCGCGGGACGCTGTCTACGACCCAGCTATGGCAAGTGAGCCTCATGCTTGCCAACGCCGACAAGTTGCCGGATGCAGTTAGGCAAGTGTTGACCGTTCCTCCGCCCGCACCCCCGAAGCCCGCCAAGCGGGGCGCAAAAGGCGCACCGGCGTCTCGCACGAAGAATTGATTCGGATGCGGGCTTGGCGGTATCCTGATTAAAACGGGTTCTTCCATGACCGCATTGAACGAAAAAGAGTCAAGCCTTGACCGCAAGCTTGGCAAGTCAGCGTCGCTGATTGTGGCCTATTCGGGAGGGGTTGATTCCGCATACCTCGCCTCTCGTGCCCATCAAGTGCTCGGCGAGCGCATGCTCGCAGTTACGGCGCTGAGCGCCAGCTATTCCGCCCGCGACCGGCAGATGGCCGAAGAGTGCGCCTCGCAAGCGCGCTTTCCCCACGAATTTATCGACACGGAAGAGCTTTCAAATGCGGCTTATCGCGCCAACAATCCCAACCGCTGCTTTTTCTGCAAGGACGAACTCTTTACCAAGCTGGACGCGCTGGCTTCGGAGCGCGGTTTCGCTGACGTCGCCTACGGCGTGAATCTGGACGATCAGGGCGACTGGCGCCCTGGAGCGCGCGCTGCCCACAACCACCGCGTTCTGACACCGCTTCTCGACGTCGGCCTCACCAAGGCAGACATCCGCCAACTCGCCCGGAACGCTGGACTGCCCGTTTGGGATCGCCCCGCCTCACCCTGCCTCGCCTCGCGCATCGCTTATGGCTTTGAGGTGACGCCAGAGCGCCTAGCCGCCGTCGAGCAGGGCGAAGAAAAGCTGCGCGAACTCGGCTTCCGGCAATTCCGGGTCCGACACCACGGCAACCTGGCTCGCCTCGAAATCGCGCCTGAAGAACTGGCGCGCGCCTTCAGCCCCCAGATGGTCCAGCGATTTGTCGAAATTTTCAAGTCGCTGGGTTTCACCTACGTCACGCTCGACCTCGAAGGCTATCGTCGCGGTTCCCTGAACGCTCATCTCGTTCAGAATTTGCTATAATCCCGCCGCACCAGGAGGGGCGGCTGGTTGGGGTTTCCGTCTGTCCCGCCGTCAAGGGAGCGTTCTCCTTCCGCAGACCGCACCCATGGAAGAACTCCTTCTCTCCCTCTTCGCGCTCGATCTCGTGCTCCTACCCGGAGAATCGCTTCCTCTGCACATCTTCGAAGAGCGCTACAAGACAATGATCGCCGAATGTCTTGCGGCCGGCACGGGGAGCAACGGCCTGGAAGAGTTCGGTGTTGTCAGGGTGAAAGAGCAGGGTATTGCGAGTGTTGGCTGCACGGCGCAGGTCGTGCGGGTGACACGGAGGTACCGCAACGGGCGCTTCGATATTCTTACGCGCGGCGAACGAAGATTTGAGATTCTCTTCACCGACGACGAGAAGCCTTATCTGCGCGCCGGCGTCGCTTTCTTTGAGGATGACCAGGGGTTTAACCGGCCAGCCGAGCAAGAGGCGCATCGCGCCTTGGAACTGCTCGAACAAATCACCCGCAAGATGTCCCAGGCCGGCAGCACGATCTCGATCCTGCCTCCGTACCGCCATCTGTCGTTTCAGATTGCCGGCCTGCTTCCGCTAGATCTGGACTTCAAACAGTCTCTCCTTGCTGCTCGCAGCGAAAAAGAACGGCTCCGCGAGGTGATTAACGCCATGCAGTCCATCCTTCCGCAACTTGAACGTGCCGCGAACGCCCGGAAGAAGGCGGACGGCAACGGCAACCTGTGGCCGCATCGGTAACGCCAAGCTGGAACACGAAACGGGTTAGGCGGGTTACCGGCCCGGGCCGTCGCGGGAGTCCCGCGGCGAAAGGCGAACAGTAGCCCAGCAATGTAGGCCATCTAAACTTCGAAGCCCTCTACGGCTGATCCGCCGCCGATGGCTTGAGCGATTCTCCTTGCTGGGCTGGCATGTGGCACTGCCCATCCAGATACCCACCTGGCTCAACTACGAGGACAGGCGTGTAAATATCCCCCAATATAACCCCGGGGTCTTTGATTTCAATTCGTTCGCTAGCGCGAATTGTCCCTTTCACCTTTCCGGTCACCGTCACGCTTTTAACGTTCACGTCCCCTTCCAACTCGCCACGTTCAGCAACCAGCAGATAGCCGTCGCCGTTGACCTCTCCTCTAAAATGCGAGTTGATCCTTGCCGCGCCGGAGGTGAATTTCAGTTTGCCTTCGAATTCAGCGCCAGGCTCGAATGACGCCACGAACCCACGTTTGGGAATTTCCGCTTCCCCTTTGCTCAATCCAAATGCCATGATCGCCTCCACGTCTACTTCCGAACCAACCAATCGTACAACCGGCTGAGATCTTGTTGCGAATAATAGCTGATTTCAATATGGCCTCGAACTTCGCTGCCAACGATTTTGACCCGCGTCCCCAATGTCCGTTCCAGTTCAAGAACAGCAGCACGAAGGTTGGGGTCTAGCGGTTTAGCTTCCTGGTTGGGAGGAGTAGCCCTTCTTGCAGTCGCCAGCCGCTCCGCTTGGCGAACCGAGAGGCCGCGCTTGGCGATCTGTTGAGCCAGCCCTATTTGAATTTTGGCGTCGGGGCATGCCATCAGCGCCCTGGCGTGTCCAGCGCTAAGCTGTTTACTCTCAATCATATCCTGGATGGCCGGAGAAAGCTTTAGCAGGCGCAAGGTGTTAGTCACAGTCGTCCGGTCGATCCCGAGCCGGGATGCGATCTGGTCATGACTGTAACCAAACCCCTCCTGCAGCTTCTCGTAGGCACGGGCCGTCTCAATGGGAGACAGGTCCTCACGGAGAAGGTTTTCAGTAAGCGCGACTTCGAGCGCCTCACTGTCACCCAATTCTCGGACCACGGCGGGAACGAGTTCGAGTTGCGCTAAGCGCGCGGCTCGCCAGCGGCGCTCGCCGGCAATAAGCTGGTAGCGCTCATCCAGCTTTCTTACCAGGACCGGCTGGAGCACCCCTGTGGCACGAATCGAGTCGGCCAGTTCCTTAAGACGTTCTTCGGCCATCGCACGACGAGGCTGGAACGGGCTGGGATCAATCGAGTCAAGGGGTATTTGTTGCAGACCGCCGGTACTACTTGAAGTATCTTCGAGCAGGGCGCTAAGCCCCCGCCCTAGCGCCTTTCGCGTCATGGCCTATAACCTCCTGAGCCAATTGAATATAGCTTTCTGCGCCGCGGCATGCGGGATCGTAAACGAGAATCGGTTTGCCATGGCTCGGAGCCTCAGCCAGGCGGACGTTGCGTGGAATAACTGTGGAAAAGACTTGGTCACCAAAGAAATCCTTGAGATCGTCCCGGACCTGCTTGGAAAGATTGGTGCGGTCGTCATACATGGTGAGAAGGATTCCCTCCACCGCCAGCTTGGGATTGTGTGCCCGACGCACGCGGATCAGCGTGTCCAGTAGCTCGGAAACCCCTTCGAGGGCAAAATACTCGCATTGTACAGGCACCAGAACAGAATCGGCGGCGACCAATGCGTTCAGGGTGAGTAAATCGAGCGCGGGAGGACAATCCACCAGGATATAGTTGTACTTAGAGCGAAGAGGGTCGAGTTTGAGGCGGAGTTGCTGTTCGCGCTCTTGGCGATCAGTGAGCTCGATGGTAGCACCGACGAGATTTTTTTCTGAAGGAATCAAAAAAAGCCCTTCGATCCCCGCAGGAAGCACGAATTCGGTAAGCTCGCGGTCGTTGAGCAAGCCGTGATAGATCGAAGAGCGAGAAGGGTTGCGCGGGAAGCCCATGCCGGCCGTGGTATTGGCTTGTGGATCAAAGTCAACAACCAGGGTCCACATTTCCTGTTTGGCCAAGGCGGCGCCCAGATTGATGGCGGTAGTGGTCTTCCCGACGCCGCCTTTCTGGTTGGCAATGGCGATGACGCGACCCACTTCCGCTCCCTAATTTCTTGGAAGTGTCAATGTAGCAGAATGGGTATGGGATGACAAGAACTGTCGGTGTTTCACGTGAAACATCCGTCTCAAGCGCATTCACGAAGGACTCCTGTTACGATTTCTCGCTCGCGGCTGAGCGGAATTCTCAGCGTCCTCGTCCATTCAAAAACGGAAGTTTCCAGTTCGCTTCTCTGTTTCTCCGATATCCAAAGGTGAAGCCTGCCGCCGGGATCCAACACACGGTTTATGCTTGTCACGATTGACCTTAAATCTCCAACAGCCCTCACCGTTGCCACGTTGTACTTAGCCAAAACGATCTCTTCGATCCTCTCCGGCCGCGCCGTCACGCGGTCCATTCCGCACGAGCGCACGACCTCCTTTAGAAAGGCTCTCTTCTTTGCCACCGGCTCCAAGAGAGTCGTCTCGATGTCCGGAAACATGATCTTCAGCGCCAGCCCTGGAAAGCCGGCGCCGCTTCCCACATCCAGCAGCCGGCATCCGGAAAGATCCTCGAAATGCGCCAGGTAGAAGCTCTCGCCGAAATGGCGCGTTACGCAATCTTCCTCGCTTCGCACCGAAGTCAGATTGATTCTCTGGTTCCAGCGAAGAAGCAGGTTGAGATAGCACGCGAGTTGTGCTTCTTGCCGGGGGTCAAGAGCCACGCCGAACGGCTCGAGCAGCTCACGGATGCGAGATAGATTTAGCATCGTTCAAGAACGCGGCCTCAAGGCCGCTTGCTGTAGCCTACTGTAATTGCCTACAACCATTCTCCCGCGGAACGGTCTTTCTCTTCCGTTTCGACCTGAGGAGGGCACACGCCAATACCATCTTATGCGATTCTAGAAATAGGCGGCAGTTCCCCTGTCCCTGGCTTGTCCGTGATTTCCGGCTTGGAGAGATGCCCAAGCTCGTTGATAATGGAAGATTGATAAAGCGATGAGATTTACGTTCTTCATGGCGCTTCGCTACTTGAAAGCCAAGCGGCGCCAGTCTGCGATTTCGATTATCACCGTGATCTCGGTATTGGGCGTGGCGGCGGGAGTGTGCGCGCTGGTGGTGGCGCTGGCGGTCAATAACGGCTTCCGCCACGACCTCGAGGACCGCCTCTTGGGCGCGACTGCCGACGTTAACTTGATCAGCAAGCCAAACGTCGGCATCCCGCATTACCAGCAACTTGCGGCGCGGCTGGCCCGGTTGCCACATGTTGTGGCGACAGCGCCTGCGCTTTACGAAGAGGTGCTGATTTCAAGCCAGTCGCGCGCAGAGGGAATCGTGCTGAAAGGTGTGGACGCGAAGGAAGAGGTAAGGGTAGGCGATTTGCTGACCGAACTCAAGTCGGGTTCGCTCTCCGGACTCTCGGAGACGTTTCCGAATGCAGACCCGATTATCATTGGCAGCCAGCTCGCGAAAAGCCTGGGCGTATTCGTGGGTGATACGGTGCTCGTGACCAGCCCGCAGGGCTATGTGACGCCGTTTGGGATAGTACCCAAGTACCGTCACTTCCGCATTGTGGCGATTTTCAATTCAGGATTCTATGATTTTGATGCGACGTGGGCCTTTACGAATCTGGCAGCGGCACAGCGCTTTTTCGATCTCGAGAACGTGGTTTCGGTGATCGGTTTCAAGATCGACAACGTAGATCGCGCGCCCGAGGTAGCGAATGTGATTCGCAAAGCAGCGGGGGCGGGCTTTGACACAACCACCTGGATCGAGCAGAATCGTTCCCTTTTCAACGCACTGCACCTCGAGCGGCTGGTGACGGTCCTCACGATCGGCCTCATCGTTCTGGTGGCGGCACTAAATATTTTCATCACGCTGGCCATGATGGTGATGGAAAAAAACCGGGAGATCGCCGTGATGATGTCGATGGGAACGCGGCGGCGCCAGGTTTGGTCCATCTTCACTCTGCACGGTCTGATGATCGGATTGATCGGGACGGTGCTCGGATTGACGTTTGGCTACGGGGGGGCGTGGCTGGCAAACCATTATCAATGGATCCGGATTCCGGCGGATGTCTACGCGCTCTCTTACGTGCCGTTTGTTTCGCGTCCGTGGGATGGAGTGTGGATTGCCGCCGTCGCTTTGGGGGCGAGCTTCCTTGCCACCCTTTATCCCTCGCTGTCAGCGGCGCGGCTGGAACCGACGGAGATCTTAAGATACGAATGAAAGGAATGTGATTCATTAGACCTTTGGATCAATGAACCCATCATTTTGATGCTGCGTGCAGAAAATCTCACGAAGATATACCGCTCGGGCGAAGATCAAGTCACCGTATTTGAAGGCTTGAACTTCGAAATTCACGAAGGGGAATTTGTGGCGCTAGTGGGCGAATCGGGAGCGGGCAAGACAACGCTGCTTCACCTGCTGGCTGCCCTGGACACTCCCACGCAGGGTGCGGTATACTTCGATGGGGAAAAGGTTGGAGAATTTTCGGAGCGGCAGCGTGCTGCCTACCGCAACGGGCGGATAGGTTTTGTCTGGCAGATGCACTACCTGCTACCTGAATTTAGCGCCGAGGAAAACGTCATGATGCCGGCCTTGATTGCGGGTGGCGATTTGCAATCGGCCCGATCGCGGGCGCGCGAGTTGCTGTCCGAGGTGGGGCTTGGGCAAGCGATGACGAGGCGGGTGGGGGAGCTTTCCGGAGGCGAGCAGCAGCGGGTCGCCTTGGCGCGCGCGCTCACCAACAAACCTTCTATTCTCTTGGCCGACGAGCCTACGGGAAACCTGGATTCGGCGACGGCGGAGAGAGTGTCCGGGCTTCTGACGAAGCTTCACCGGCGTCACGGGTTGACGTCGGTGCTTGCAACGCACAACGCGGGGCTCGCACAGTGCGCAGACCGGACGCTGCATCTAGCACAAGGGAAACTGATTGAAACCGTTTCCTCGGGAGCGCACTGATACCTGAGTGACCGGGGCGTGCCTGTGTTGGACGCCCTGGCTTGTCGCGAGGGAAGGGGCTATGTTCGAGAAATACACCGAAAAGGCCCGCCGGGTGATCTTCTTCGCGCGTTACGAGGCGAGCCAGTTCGGGAGTACGTATATCGAAACTGAACACCTGCTGCTTGGCATGCTCCGTGAGGACAAGGCTCTGACCAACCGTTTCCTCCGTTCTCATACCTCCATTGACTCCATTCGCAAACAGATTGAGGGTCGAAGCACGATTCGCGAAAAGGTTTCGACGTCGGTGGACCTCCCTTTAAGCCAGGAGTGCAAACGCGTGCTCGCGTATGCAGCGGAGGAAGCCGAGCGGCTTTCTCACAAGCACATTGGGACGGAGCACCTGTTGATGGGTTTGCTGCGCGAAGAGAAGTCGTTTGCCGCCGAGATTCTTCACGAACGCGGCTTGCGGCTCTCCGCGCTGCGCGAAGAGCTCACCCGAGCGCAGAGTGAAAAAATGTCCTCCAACCGCGCGAAAGAAACGTCTCTGTTGTCCGAGTTCAGCCGCGACCTGACGCAAGCGGCGCTTGAAGGGCAACTCGACCCGCTGATCGGCCGGGATAACGAACTCGAGCGCGTGATCGAAATCCTGTGCCGCCGGACGAAGAACAACCCCGTACTGATTGGCGAGCCGGGCGTTGGCAAGACCGCGATTGTGGAAGGGCTGGCCCAACGCATCGCGGACGGAAATGTGCCGTCGTTTCTGGCCGACAAGCGGATCCTGGCGCTTGACCTTTCGCTGATTGTCGCGGGCACTAAGTACCGCGGGCAGTTCGAGGAGCGCCTGAAGACCATCATGAAAGAGCTGATGGAGGCGCAGAACGCCGTCATCTTCATTGATGAGTTGCACACGCTGGTCGGAGCCGGCTCGGCGGAAGGCTCGCTTGACGCCGCCAATATCCTCAAGCCCGCCCTTTCGCGGGGCGAGATTCAGTGCATCGGGGCCACGACGCCCGCCGAGTACCGCAAGTCGATTGAGCGGGACCGCTCGCTCGAGCGGCGCTTTCAGGCGGTGAAGGTGCCTCCGCCAAGCGAGCCGGACGCGATTAAAGTGCTGTTCGGCATCAAGGAGCGATACGAGAAGTTTCACGCCGTCACCTACACCGACGGAGCCATCCGTTCTTCCGTTTATCACTCGAGCCGCTATATTTCCGACCGCTTCTTGCCGGACAAGGCCGTCGATCTGATCGACGAGGCGGGAGCGCGAGTCAAACTACAGCAAAGCACCCTTCCCGAGGAGATGGTTGACGCACAAAAGCGGATCAAGTTCGTGGTGCACAGGATGGAGGCGGCGATTGCTAACCACGAGTTTGAGAAGGCGCGCTTCTATTCCGATGAGGAGCGCAAGGAGCGGGAGAACCTGCGGCTGCTGCGCGAGAAGTACAACATTGACGAAACCGCAATGGGCGAAGTGGATGAAGGGGACATCGAAGAGGTGGTCTCGCGCTGGACGGGAGTACCGGTTACGGCAATCAAAGAAGAAGAGATGTCCAAGCTGATGCGCATCGAAGAAGAATTGCACAAGCGCATCATCAACCAGGACCGGGCGATTTCCGCGATGGGACGAGCCATCCGGCGCTCGCGCGCCGGCCTGAAGGCGCCGGGTCGGCCCGTGGGTTCGTTTCTCTTTCTGGGGCCGACGGGTGTGGGAAAAACGGAAATGGCGCGCGCTTTGGCAGCTTTCCTCTTCGGCAGCGAGCGCTCTTTAATCCGCTTCGACATGTCGGAATTCATGGAGAAGCACTCGGTCTCCAAGCTGATTGGGTCGCCGCCGGGATACGTGGGCTACGAAGAGGGAGGCCAGCTCACCGAGCGGGTTCGCCGGTCTCCGTACTCGGTGATCCTGCTGGACGAGATTGAAAAGGCGCACCCGGATGTCTTCAACATTTTGTTGCAGGTTTTCGAAGACGGACAGTTGACGGACGGGCTCGGCAACACGGTCGATTTCAAAAACACGATTCTCATTATGACCTCCAATATCGGCGCCCGGCACCTCGAGCGGAGAAGCCATTTAGGGTTTCAGTCCGCGAACGAAGAGCTGACGGGGAAGAAAGTCGAGAGCCTGGTGATGAGCGAGGTGCGCCGGCTCTTCAACCCCGAGTTTCTGAACCGCCTGGACGAGATTATCCTCTTCAACGCGCTCTCCGATGACGACCTCCTGCAGATTATCGAGCTATTGGTGTCCAACCTCAACGTCAACCTTGCTCACAAGAACATTTCCGTCAACCTTTCTCCGGAGGCGGCGCGCTGGATTCTGGAAAAAACGTGCACGGACCGCTCTTACGGAGCCCGACCGCTGCGGCGGGCCCTGCAAAAACACCTGGAGGATCCTTTGTCCGAGGCATTAATCCAAGGTGAGATCCAGCCGCCAGCGGTACTCGAAGTGATCGCAGGCAGCGAAGGTCTCTACTACAGACCCGTAAACGACAGTCTCGTAACCGCCACACCGCTCTCCCATTGAGTATTTCCACCGGAACTTTGCACGGTCTCGCGCGGTTCAACGATTCCCAAAGACGGCGGCTTTCATATAAGATGGAAGGTCTCCGGCCAAAATTGCTCCGGCCGGCCTGTTGCTGGTTGTGGAACGATCAATGCGGACAAAAGGGGGAATGCTGCGTCTTCGCCATTTAGGAGCGCTGCCCGGCAGGCGGTGGGCCCCGCCGGCAAGAATCGCCATGCTCGGCTTGGCCGTGTGCCTGTTCGTGTCCCCAGCAATGAAGGGCCAGCAGAGCACGCCGCCCGCCAAGCCGAAAGCCGCGGCGCAAAAGTCTGCCAACCAGCCGCCGAGCGCGGCGGGCAAGATTCAGCTTCAAAATCCCGGAGTGGCACCCGCGCCGCAAGAGAAGCAGCCCGCGCCCAGCGGCAAGATTCAGCTCCAGGCCCCGGGACTCGCTCCAGTCCCGACTGCACGAAAACCCACAGCCAAGCCCGGGAAAGAGGGCCCGCCGCTGATTGAGGCCATCATATTCCGCGGCAACCGCCGCATTCCTGATTCCACCCTGCAGGCACGCATCTTCACTCACCGCGGCGACGCCTACAATGTGAACAACCTCGAGCGCGACTTCATGGCGCTGTGGAACACGGGCTATTTTGATGACATCCGCTGCGTTGCCTCGGACGGCAAATACGGAAAGATCATCACCTTCTTTCTCCGCGAAAAGAAACTGATCCGCAGCATCGATTACAAGGGCATGAGTTCACTGACGGAGTCCGACGTGATGGACCGCTTTCAGCAGGAAAAAGTCCCCCTTTCCATCATGTCGCAGTACGATCCCGTGGTCGTCAAGCGAGCCATCGTCGTTCTTGAAGAGATGCTCGCGGAAAACGGCCGGCAGTACGCCACGGTGCGGGCGCGCACGCGGGACATCCCTCCGGATTCGGTAGCGCTGACGTTTGTGGTGGTCGAAGGGCCGAAGGTGAAGGTAGGCAAGATCATTTTCCAGGGAGACACCGTGTTTCCGAAGTCTAAGTTGATCGAGACGATGAAGTATTCTAAGCCCATCGGGCTGCCGCCATGGTTCTGGATCTTCCACAAGACATATAACAAGGACAAAGTGGATGCGGATCTCGAGAAGATCCGCGAGCTTTACCAGGCGCACGGCTATTTCTTTGCGCTGCCCGAGGAGCCGATCACCAAGACGGTGACCACCCACCGCCCACTGCCCTTCATCTTCCTCGGGCGCGGCCGAGGCAAGCAGGTGAACATTACCGTTCCGATTGAGCAAGGCCACCAGTATCGCCTGGGCCGGTTTGAGATTCGGGGCAACCACCTTTTCAAGACGCAGCAACTCGAGCTGCTCCTGGGGATGAAGACGGGCGACATCTTCGACCTAAGCAAAGTTCGCAAGGCTCTCAAAAATTACACGAAACTCTACGGCGCTTACGGTTACATCAATTTCACCGCCAATCCCGATATCGAGCCGGACCGCAAACGCCGGGTAATCAACCTGGCTCTGGACTTCGATGAAGCTCACCAGTATTTCGTTCATCGCATCAACTTCAGCGGAAACACGAAGACGCGCGATGAGGTGATCCGGCGGCAGTTGCTGATTGATGAAGGAAGCGTTTTCAACACGGCCCTGTGGAAGATGAGCATTTACCGCATCAATCAACTCGGTTACTTTAATCCGATCAAGCCGGCTGGGGGGGGAGGAGGGGGGAACGGAACGAATTATCAGGGTGTGACCGTAGTGCAAAATAACAAGAACCACACCGTAGACCTGGACGTCAATCTGAAGGAGAAGGGCCGCAACTCGATCGGCTTTTCGGGCGGCATCAGCGGCATTTACGGCAATTTCGTTGGGGCCAATTTCGCGACGAATAATTTCCTGGGCTTGGGCGATACGCTCAGCATCGGCGGCCAGGTGGGAACTTTCGTCACCAGCGCCAACATAGGTTTCACCGAGCCGTACTTCCTCAACCGCCCCATGACCGTCGGTGGCACCATTTTTCTGAGTGATTACCACTTTGACGAATTGCAGCAGTACGGCGCCTTGTTTGGGCTGAACCTCAAAAACGTCACGAATACGCCGTTTGGCCAATCGTATTTCCAGAATTATCAGCAAAACTCCAAGGGCTTCACGGTATTTGCCAACTATCCCATGCGCCGCTCCTTCGCGCGCCTCGGCCTGACGTATGAATTCCAGAACAGCAGCATTCAAGCTTTCAGCGCGGCATCGCAGAGCCTCTTCGAAGCGCTCGATTACGGCCAGTTTGCCGGACCCAACCAACTCAACGGCATTATTGAGAGCCAGATTACCCCGACTTATCTTTACGATAATCGCGATAATCCGATCTTTCCGCACCGCGGCAAGTACATTTCCGCGACGCTCGGTTTTTCGGGCAGCATCCTGGGAGGCAACGTCAACACCATCTCGCCCGCGCTCGAGTTTAAGTATTACCATCCCATCAATCACGGGCGTAACGTGCTCGCCTTTCATTTCCTGGGCGAAACCATCTCGGGCTACGGCGGGAAAGTGCCGCCTCCCTATGCCCGGTTTTATATGGGCGGCCAGTATGACATTCGCGGCTTCAACATTTACAGCATCAGCCCGGTCATCTGGTTCCCCACCATCGGGCAGGTCTGCAACCGCGACGCGAAGGGCAACCCCATCTGGGCGGTTGCAGCGAACGGGACGGTCGAATCCGGGACTTGCGGTTCCTTTACCAATTTCCCGTATAATACGACTGAGGTGCCAGGCGGCGATACGGAGTTGCTTGGTAACTTCGAGTACAGGATTCCGGTGGTCGGGCCGGACGTGGTGCTGGCGCCGTTTATGGATATCGGCGACGCTTTCATCCTGCGCCCCAGCCAACTGAAGCTACAGCCAAACGCCTTGTCAAGCATCACCAGCCAATATCCTTATTTCCAGGTGCCGACGGGGCATCTGACCCCAATCCCCGGTTTGAATTTCCATCCGCGCAGCTCCGTCGGCCTTGCTTTGGATGTAACGCTGCCGATGGTCCACATGCCCATCGAGATTTATTACGGCTATAACGTGCTCAGGCTGAGAAACGCTTACGCGACGCCGCCGCAGGAGTTGCCACCGGAATCGCTGTTCCCGAACATTGCTACCTACGATTCGGCGCTGCCGTATTTCGAGCGGCAAATTTTCTCGGAGCCGCACGGCATGGCCGGGTTCACAGTTCAGCAGACGTTTTAGCGCTGCGTAAAGGGGAAGACCGTGCTATCATATTGAAATTAATCACACGAGGGAGTTTGCATGAACACCAGGAAGTTTAATCTCGTTGTTTTGGCTTGCTTGCTGGCTGCGCCAGTGCTGTCGGCGGCCCAAGCCACCGGCCAGGGCAGCGCCTCGGCGCAAGTCGCAGTCATTAACATCCAGCAAGCGATCGGAGAGACGAACGCGGGCAAGCAGGCGCTCGCCAACTTGAGGCAGAAATACGCCCCACGTCAGCAGGCTCTGCAGACACAGCAAAAGGCGATCACCGCTCTGCAGGATAAACTGCAGAACCAAAGCACGATGCTCAGCGACAGCGAGCGGTACACGCTGAGCCGTGAGCTTGACGAGAAGCAGCGGCATTTCAAGGACAACCAGCAAGACGCTCAGGATGATATGCAAGCCGACGAGCAGGAGGCGATCACAAAGATTGGCCAGAAAATGGTGAAGGTGATCTCTCAATATGCCCGGCAGCACCACTTTTCGCTGGTGATCGGCGACCAGCAGGTTCCGGTCTACTACGCCGCGAAAACCATCGACATCACCCAGCCCATCGTGGCGCTATACAACAAGATGTACCCGGTGTCGACGGCTTCAGCTTCCGCCGCTCCGGCTTCTGCGCCCACGTCGGTTGCCAAAGGCGATAAGCCGGCCAACTGAACTAGGTTGGCCTCCAGCCAGTCTCTTAGGAGGCTAAATCCGCGAGTTCCAAGGGGCGACGTCGCACGCGGGTGGCAGGTATTCTTTCGCGCCTTAAGGGTCGGCTCTCACTCTTCGGAGAGGTCGTTTATGGCTGCTTCAAGTTCGCTACGCGCGTGCTGGTCGCCGTGTATTTGGGCAACCTCTATGCCTTTTGCAAGCACTTGCCGGGCCTCGGAGCGCCGCCCCTGCCGGACCAAATGCATCCCTGCCTGCAAATACGTCGCGGTATAGTCGGGATGGTGGGCGAGTAAAATCTCAAAGTGTTCCCACGCCTGCTCCGATTGCGGCGATCGCATCAATTCCATGGCCAGAGCGTAGCGTGCAAACACGTTACCCGGATTGAGTTGGAGCGCCTCTTGCAAAGATTGGATGCGTGACGGTTCCATTGTCCCCTTCGATGTTGGACACAACCGGGCTTCCGGCGCCCGTGCCGGGTTGCATGATTAAGCCCTCATAAAATACTATAAGCAGCCTGGGAAACGCAAAAATGCCGAAGATGCGGGCCAGAAGCGTGGCGGAATCGGCCGCCGAGATGGTGGAGGTAGCGCTTCCGAACGATGCCAATCCGCTGGGAACGATCCTGGGGGGCAAGGTGATGCACCTGATCGACATTGCCGGCGCTATCGCCGCGCACCGGCACGCGAGGTCTAACGTGGTGACGGCTTCCGTCGATTCGCTGGACTTCGTTCATCCCATCCACGTCGGCCAGATCATCGTACTGAAGGCTCTGGTCACGCGGGCGTTCCGCACCTCGATGGAAGTTGAGGTGAACGTTTACGTTGAGGACTACGTCTTGGCAAAACGGCTTCAGACCAGCTCGGCTTTTCTTACCTACGTTGCCGTGGATACTTCTGGCAAGCCGGTTCCGGTGCCGACGCTTGCGCCGCGCACGGCAGAGGAGCGACGCCGGTACCGGGAAGCTCTCGCCAGACGGCGGCGAAGACTCAGTCTCGCCGCCCGCGCTCACCGGCGGTACTTCGAAATTTAGTTCTTACGAAGTGGCCCTCGCGCACAAGGAAACGAAGCGCGAGAAGGCCGGCGGGGAATTGCACACATATCGCTCGAAGGCCGCGCGCCGGGACGGCTTGCGCGATACAGGGATGTTCCCGGAGCGGTCAAGAGGAGAATGCCATGAAAGTGAAACGCAATAAGGTTTTCTCGGGAACGCCATGGGAGCCCCTGGCAGGCTACGCGCGCGCGGTCCAGGCTGGAGATGTCGTCTATGTTTCCGGAACGACCGGCACGGACCCTGCCGGCAAGGTCCTTTCACCCGGAGATGCTTACGCACAAAGCAAGCAGGCGATCCAAAACATCGAAAATGCGCTCAAACGCGTCGGGCTGGGGCTCGAACACGTGGTCCGAACGCGCATCTACCTCACCCAGATTGATCGCTGGAAGGACGTGGCCAAGGCCCACGCCGAGTCCTTCGGCGAAATCCATCCGGCCACGACGTTGGTCGGCGTGCAGAGCCTCATTGACCCGGAAATGATGGTCGAAATTGAGGCCACAGCGGTGTCGTGACACAAAATGACTCACCAAAATGCCTGTGACGCGGCTACGCCCTTTCAGCAGGCATCGCTTCGCAGAACGACATCTGAGCTCGCCGCGCGTGGTACGCTCAGCCGAGGCTAGCTACCAAATCACCATCAGCGAAATTCCCACTGACTCGTTGGGGTATTCCGGGCCTGAGTTTGAGAAGCTGGCGCGGGATCCATCAAGTTTCGTTGCGCAGAACCTCATTCAGGCCGTGAAGCTGTAGGGGGTAGCGTGTCCCTGCTGGCGCGGGGTCCGCGGCTTTTTTAATGGAAGGGCCACATCCGACCTCATAAGCAGGTTTGCGCTACGTGCGCCCGACACACGGACCGTCAGAAACTGTGAGCCGACTCATACACCTGATCGAGAACTTCTCCTGTCCGCTTGCAGTAAACACATGTCCGATCCAGGACCAATGCCCGTCGGGCCAGCGCTTCCGAAGGACTACGCCTGTGTAGCCGGACGGAATCTGGAAAAGGCTTGGAGCGGGCTGCCCAACGGCCGCAGCAATTACCTGCTCGACTGCCGAACCGGCTAGCTTACCGCCGTTAAAAACCGTGTCGGAACGCTTCATGACGAGCCACGCTCCCCCGCTTTTCTCTTCCATTCGCGGATGGCCTCGAGTCTCTCATTGAGCCTCTTCTCAAAACCTTCTTCGGTTGGGAAGTAGTAGCGGCGGTCTTTCAGCCGCTCGGGCAGGCAGGTCATATCCGTCAGGCGGTCCGGAGCGTCGTGGGCGTATTGGTATCCCTTGCCGTACCCCATTCCCGCCATCAATCCGGTAACCGGATTGCGCAGGTGCAAGGGCACAGGCTCAGTCACCGCCTTCTTTACATCTTCGGCGACGTGGCCATAGCCGGTATAAAGGGCGTTCGATTTGGGCGCAAGCGCCAGATAGACCGCCGCTTCGGCCAGCGCGAGGTTCCCTTCAGGCAGACCCACGAAGTGCGCCGCCTGCATCGCCGCAACCGCCAGCCCCAACGCGCCGGGTTCGGCCAAACCAATATCTTCGGAGGCCATGCGAATCAGCCGCCTCGCGATGTAGAGCGGGTCTTCGCCCGCTTCGAGCATCCGCGCGAGCCAATAAAGCGCGGCGTCGGGATCGGAATTGCGCACCGATTTGTGGAGCGCGGAAATAAGATTGTAGTGCTCCTCTCCTGCCTTGTCGTAGAGCAGAATCTTGCGTTGAATCGCGTCTTCGAGCAGCGCGTCCGTCACCTCTGCCGAGCCTTCCGCATCGCGAGGAGCTGCGGCAACGGCGGTTTCAACCGTGTTATAGGCCGCGCGGGCGTCGCCATTCGCAAATATGGCGATCTGCCGGAGCTGGCCCTCCGTGATCTTCACACGCTCGCGCCCAAGCCCTCGCTCTTTGTCGCTGAGCGCGCGCGCCAGAAGCGCCTGAATTTCATCCGTCGAAAGCGCCGAAAGGACGTAGACCTTCACCCGCGAGAGCAACGCGGAATTAACTTCAAAGGATGGATTTTCCGTAGTTGCGCCAATCAACACGATGTCGCCGCGCTCGACATAGGGCAGAAAGGCATCCTGCTGAGCTTTATTGAAACGGTGAATCTCGTCGATGAAGAGAATCGTTCGCCGGCCATATGCGCGCGCCTTTTCCGCGGCGGCCATCACCTCCCGGATTTCCCGCACGCCGGAAAGCACCGCGCTGAATTTGACGAAATCGCTGCGGGTGCGGCGAGCGATGAGCATGGCCAGAGTCGTCTTGCCCGAGCCCGGCGGTCCCCACAGGATCATTGATGCAACATCGTCCTGCTCGATCAGCCGGCGCAAAGGCTTGCCCGGGCCCAGTAGGTGCGCCTGTCCTACGAATTCTTCAAGGTTCGCCGGCCTCATGCGGTCGGCCAGCGGCCGCCCGGCATCCGCCGCTTCGTCCGTTCTCGGTTGTGGCTCAAATAGTCCCATCACACCCTACAAGTCTTTGAAAAAAACTGTCTCATTTGTCTCACCTGTCTCCATTGTCTCATTTCAGGGGTGTATAACCGAGGGGTGCGTGAATTCGTGCTAATTGCAGTTCTGGCGATTTCGCCCCTCGGCTTTGGAGAATCTCTGTGTTTTCTGCGGCCCTCAAGGCTCACTACAGAGATCACGGAGGCTCTCGGTTGTTTCTGCGCTTTTCACAATACGGAGAGCGCGGAGCCGCGACCCAAAAGCAGTTGCTCACATCGCTTCACGACACCCCGAAAATTTGCGTTCGAAGCCCTCTCCCTCGGGGAGAGGGTAGCGAGCGGAGCGAGCCGGGTGAGGGGCAAAAAACCTCCGAGTGTTCTCCCTGTTGAGCTCTTCGCCTCAAAGAAGCGCCTGCAATCGGGATTCGGGCAGCGCGAGGTCGAATCGGGAATTGGTCAGCATGGGGACAAACCCGCAATCGGGATCTGGACGGCACCGGTAATCTTCGTCCCTCTAGGTGAAATCGGTTGGCTGCCCCAATCGGGATCTGGACAGAACCGGCTCAAATCGGGAATTGGTCAGGATTCCGCATTCGGACCTGCGCCGGGTCAAATCTTCAAGTCTGCCACTGCACTTGCGATCTCTCCCCTCCTGGTGTGACAAAATGTCGTCACAAATCGGGAATTGATAGCGACGTTGGAACAGAAAGGAATGTCTGCAATAGGCGGCCAATCTGTGTCGATGTTCGTGTCCCTGGACTACCCAAGGCGGCGCTGGCGGGCGGCTTCGTAGAGAAAAATCCCGGCAGCCATAGCGGCGTTGAGGGAATCGACGTTTGCGGCTACTGGAATGCTGAGGCGCACATTCGCGTTTCGGAGCAAGTCGTCGCCCAGCCCTCCGGCTTCGTTGCCAACCAGGAGCGCCATCGGGCCGCGCAGATCGGCCTTTGGAAGGGAGTTCGGGCTGTGCGGGTCAGCCGCCACAATCCGCACGCCGTGTCGTCGCAGTTGATCGACAAACCGGTCGGCCTCGAGGCCAGCGAAAACAGGCAATCGGAAAACCGCGCCGGCCGAGGCCCGAACCACCTTCGGGTTCGAAGGGCTTACTGTGGACTTCAAGCAGATCACCGCCGCGACGCGAAACGCTTCCGCCGCGCGCAGGATAGCGCCAAGGTTTCCCGGATCCTGAAGGCCGCAAGCGACCACGAGAACAGCGTCGGGGAGTTTAAGGATCAAGTCCAGCGAGGGTGGCGTCACCTCGACCAGCGCGGCGATGCCTTGCGGAGTGACCGTTTGAGCCAGAGTTGTGAACAGGCGCTCACTGACTTCAACGCGCTCGGCATCGCCGGGCAGCCGCGCGAGCAAGCCGGCAAACTTCCGCGCCGCTGAGGGAGTCGCGATGGCACTACGGACTACGCTCGTGGCACGAGCTTCTTGCCCGTGCTCATTCACGGGCGAGACGCCCGCGCCGCTGCTTGCCGAAGACCGTTCCGAGATCGTGGGCTTCGCCACCTTGAGCGCTTCTTCAATCAGCAGCGGCCCTTCGACCGCCAGCCAGCCGCTGCGCGTCGTGCCTTCTTTCAGCGCGCGCCGGAAAACCCTAATCAGTGGATTCGAAGCGCTGGCAATAGTGTGCACACGATGCCTCGACGCCCGGTGGCTGGGAAGCTCCGACTCGGAGCACTACGGGACGCGTAGTGCTTCCGGCTTTTCCAGCCGGAGTTCCGCGAGCTCGTTAATCAGGTTGGCTGCCCATCGGTAGATGTTATGATCGCTTACGGCTCGCCTCATACGCTTCATCCGTGCGGTGCGCTCCTGCGGCTCCATTTCGAGCGCGAAATAGATCGCGCTGGCAAGCTGCTCGGTGTCGTAAGGATTGACGATGAGCGCGTCCCGGAGTTCGCGCGCGGCGCCCGTGAAGCGGCTCAAGATAAGCACGCCCTGCTCATCGTCGCGCGCGGCGATGAATTCTTTTGCCACCAGATTCATGCCGTCGTGCAGGGAGGTCACCAGGCACAGGTCGGCGGCGCGGTAATACCTTTCGATTTCGGCGTGGCTGTGGTGCCGTTTCAAAAAGACGATAGGCCGCCACTGTGCCGTCTGGAACCTCCAGTTGATTCGGTCTGCCTCGGACTCCATGTCGGCCATGAGGTCGTGGTAGCGCTTGATGTGGGTGCGGCTGGGAGCGCCTATCTGCACGAACGTAAACTTACCGCGGTAAGAAGGATATTTTTCCACGAAGCGCTCGATACCGCGAAACCGCTCGAGAATACCTTTTGTGTAGTCCACCCGGTCAACCCCGACGCCCAGGAACGTCGCCTCCACGCCGAGGTCGCGCAAGAGGGCCCCGCGTTCGAGGTACACCGCCCCGGAAACGGGAGGTGTGTTCGTCTTCTCGTGCATATCCACGCTAATAGGAAATGGGCGCACCAAGGTGACGTGGCCGCGCCTGTTTACGGCGAAACGCTCCCAGTCCGTGCGGGATTCGAGCACGCGGTCCACGGTCTCAAGAAAGTTGTTGCAGTGCGATTGAATCTGGAAGCCTACCAGGTCCGCGCCAAGCAGGCCTTCGAGCAACTCGCGCTGCCAGGGGCAGATGCCGAAGGCCTCCGCGTTCGGCCACGGAATGTGCCAGAAGATCGCGACGCGGCTCGAAGGGAATTCCCGCTTGATGAGCGCGGGCAAGATCGCGAAATGGTAATCCTGCACCAGCACGAATGGGTGGTCTTGGCCTTCCATTTCCTCCAAGGCAGCCTGCGCGAACTTGCGGTTGACGTCCTGATAGTAGGTCCAATCCTCGGCGCGGAAAATGGGCCGGGCGTGGGCGATGTGGCACAGAGGCCACAGGCCTTCGTTGGCAAAGCCGTAATAGTATCCTTCAATTTCCTCCTTGGTCAGCCAAACCCGGCGCAGCGTGTACTGCGGGCTTGCCGGAGGCACACGCAACCGGTCGTGGTCATCGACGGTCTCGCGGTCCCCGTCTCCACCGCCGTACGCGATCCACGTCCCGTCGCACGCGCGCAGAATGGGTTCGAGGGCGGTTACCAGGCCGCTTGCGGGCACAATGCACTCGGTTTCGTTCCCGCGGCGCTCGTGTATATAAGGCTCACGATTCGAAACGGCCAGCAGGTGGCGATCCGCGAGCTTGCTCTCCACGAAGATGCGAAGCCGTTCCGCCGTCCACACCGATTCGCCGGCCTCGCGCAACCGCGCCTCCTCCTCGGCGGCGGCGCGCGCCGCCATCAGGCTGAGCGCCAAACGGGTGGCTTCCTGTGCGAGCGGCTGGAACATGTCTCCCTGCGGTGGCGGAGCCATTTCGGAGGCGTGGCTGTAACGCATGTGTCGCATCCACTGCGCCATGCTCGCGATGCGCCCGACCATCGTCCACCGAACCAGAAACACGGTGATCAGGACCACGAGCAGCGCTTCAACCAGGATGCGCACAAATGTAGCCCGCCAAAGCGAGGCGCTTTCTGCAGCGATGGAGCCCGCGTTAGTAAAGATCGCCAGCACGCCGTCCAGGTGGTGGCCGCGTGGAAGCGGCAGCGCATAAACGTGCATCTGCTTATGTCCGATGGTCAGGAACGCTCCGGAAGGCTGATTTCTGGCGATCGCTTGGTCGACCGAGGCGGGAACGCCGCGAAGCTGGCTCATGAGGCCGGGAGAATTCGACGCCTCCACAGCACCTCGCCTATCATACACGGCGACGCCAGCCAGCTCTTCCCGACTACCGAAACTCTGCACAAGGCGGCGCAAATCCCGCTTCGACCCAAGCTCGACGAGGGGTTCCACGCTCACTTTGAGACTCTCGGCGAGGAGCTCGGAACGCTTGGCTACTTCCTGCATCAGCGCGGTCCGCTCCGCCTTCACTTCATAGAGGGTGAAAATGTAGGAGACGGCCGTCGTGCCTGCAACAAGCGAGAAAATGAGAAGCAACCTGATACGCATAGGTGAATTCTACAGCTTTCCGTCTTCCGCGTGCCGGAAGGGACCCCTTTGTGAGTCAGGCCCCGCTCCCGGCAATGCTTCAGTGCTATTTCTTCACGTGCGAATGAGCCAAATTCGTATGCAGCGGGCTGGCAAATTGCTTGCGATAAGACCTCAGGATATCGTTCAGCGTAATCACGCCTTCGACCTTCGTGAAGTTGTCGCGGCTCACGACAGGCACGAGGGGCTTATCGCCGATGATTCGCAAGGCCACGTCGAGCGTCTGGTCCGGGTGCAGCCAAGGCAAGCGTGTGTTCGCCGGCAGGGTGGAGAGCGTTTCGTTGCCCTTGCCTTCGTCCGCCTGCCACTGCAACATCTCCTGGGTGATGGCGCTCCACCCGCGGCTTCCCAGGCTAACCAAAAAGTGCTGTTCGGGAACGCCGTTGACCGCTTGCAAGGCGTCCGCGAACGTCTGCCTGCCATTCAGCACAGGCCCCATCACGGGTTGCATCGCGTCTTCTACGCGAAGTGCGAGTTCTTCTCGCTGTTCTTCCATGGAAGGCAGGTCGATTCCGTCCTGCCGCGAGAACAGGTCGAAGAGCGGAACATCGATGTAACGCCGCGAGATAAGATAGGCGATGGTGTTCGCGACCATCACCGGCAGAATGATGGAGTAATTGCCGCTAACTTCGAGCACCATGAAGACAGAGGTCATTGGCGCGCGCAGGAAGCCGGCGAACAATACGCCAATACCGACCAGCGCGTAGGTGCCTACCGGCCCGGCAAGGTGCGGGAAAAAATGGCGCTCGAGGGCGCCCACGGAGCCGCCGATCATGGCGCCCACAAACATCGTGGGCGCAAACATACCGCCTGGCGTGCCGCTCACAAAAGAAAAGGTTGTCGCTAAGATTTTGAAAATAGCGAGCAGCGCCAGGATGTGCCACACATAATCGCCGTGCATGGCAACGCCGATGTAATAGTAGCCTGCCCCCATGACCTGCGGAAAGGCAAGACCTATCATTCCTACCAGCAGGCCGGCCGCGGCGGGTTGGAAGTACTGGGTGCGAGACGGGAGCGCCTTCAGCTTGGGGCGAAGCACGGCGAGCAGCCTGTAGAACAGGAGTGAAGAAAATCCGCCAATCACGCCGAGTATGGCGTAGGCGAACAGCTCAGCGGGATGAGCCAGCCTGAACGACGTCGGAAGACGAAAGATCGGCTCAGGGCCAAGGAAGATGTGCAGGACGACGACGCTCGAAACAGCCGCGAGGATGATCGCGCCCAGGACTCCGGCGTTCCACTGACCGATGACCTCTTCAAGCACAAAGATTGACGCGGAGATCGGAGCGTTAAAGGCCGCCGCCAAACCCGCCACCGCACCGACCGGAGCGATCATGCGGATCTTCTCTCGCGAAAACTTGAGGCGACGGCCTAGCGCCGAGGCTACGCCGGCACCAAACTGCAGTGACGGGTCTTCCGGACCCAGCGACTGTCCGGTGCCGATTGCGAGCGCGCAAATAAGGAACTTGCCGATGACGGTCCGAAACGGAATGTAGCCATCATAGATATATACGGCGGCTTTCGTCTGATTCACGCCGCTTCCACGTACGCCTCGAAACACCTTCATGACCAGCACGCCGATCAGAAGCCCCGCAAGCGTAGGTACTAAGAGGGTTCGCAGCGGCGAGGCCGTCAGGCCAGAACCGAACAGCCAAAGGTGCGTCCAGTCTATTGCGATCCGAAAACAGACGACCAGGAGGCCCGAAACGAGGCCGATGATAACGGCGAGAAGGAGAAACAGGTTACCTTCCCGGAGGGCAAGACCTTGAATGATGTGCGCGACAATCGAACTCAGCCGTGCCCTCCAGCGCTGGGGCGCACTGCCCCGGGGAGTTGTCTCGGGGGCCGCCGCGGGAGATTGCGTTTCTGTAAGCGAGCCGGCGGACGCGACCTTCGGATCCTGCACTAAGGGGAACCTCCGTTTTGGGTTGCGAGCAACGAGAGAGCCAGGTCCATGCCGTGCGGAGGGCCGCACTGCTGTGCGCTGATCTGCTCGATGTTGAATACTAGATTCATGACCGAATTCATTAGGTCGGGGTTTTGGCTGAGGCTGCGCTCTGTCACCTTCGGCTTCAGTGCGACGGCCTCAGCATAGACTTTCTCGAGAGGCGATGATGTCGTTGTTGGCTGATCTTGTTTTGATGATGGTGAGGTCGGCGCCGTGAGCGAAACGTGCAGGGTGGTCGCACACTCTTGCAGCCGATCGAGGGCACGCGCAAACGCGATCTGCACTCGCCGGCGGCGGACGGCCATCGGCAGCTTCGTATCGAATGGATTGATTTGCAAGATGGTGTCCGTGGTTTCGAGTAGTCTGGCCGCTTCGGAGTTACCCTCCTGCGACGCGTGGCTCAAGAAGTAGCGCGCCTCGTGGTAGTCTCCCTGAGCGAAAGCTGCCTTTCCGGCGCCCTCCCAGGCGAGAGGCTGTTTCGCATCAAGGTGGAGCGAACGGCGAAACTGTTTAAGGGCCATGGCATAATCGGGGACTTGGAGAGAAAGTCCCCCCACTCGAGTTAGCACGCGGGGGCTGTTCGGCGCTTGCGCCGCGAGCGCGGCCAACTCAGCCAGCGCTTCCGGGCGGTGATTCTGCTGGATGAGGTATCGGCAAAGCCTTTCTCGCAAGGTGAGATGTTGTTGCTCGTCGTTGGCCGGCCAGACCCCGTCAATCGCATTGTGAAAATAATTTACGACCTGGGGAACATTGTCCCGACGCTCCGCTACTCGAGCGAGCTCGAGGTTCACTTGCCCGTCCGCAGGGTTCGTCTGCCAAAGCCGAATCAGGTAGATGCGCGCTTCATCTAACTTGCCTGCGTCAATCAGCGCTTGTGCGAACCTCAATTGATAGGCGGAGTTGTCCGGAGAGTGGCGGAGGGCAGTCCTAAAATCCACCAACGCTTCCTGCGGACTGCCGGCTTTCATCGCAGCTTCGCCTCGCGTGTACCAGTGCCCGCCGAGCGCGAGTTGCTGCCTCTTATACGCCCTTACGATGACAGCGGTGAACGCGAAGACCACACCCAAGAAGATCAAGGATAGCAGCAGCGTCGTCTCGCGGCGCAGGTTCAGTGGGATCGGATTCGCGCAATACGGACAGTCTCCTTCACCACGGGGGATAATCTGGCCGCATCGAGGACAAGTTTTGTCGCCTTGCATACAGGTTCCTGAAGAGCCGTGAGAACGTGCTTTCGCGCGACGGTGATCCGTGCGCTCAAGAAGCGGCGTTTCGCTGGCCACAGACTAGCAGATCAGCGGCGCAGCTCGAAAGAGTGAACAAGCACTCCAGGGGAGTAGAAATCCCCCTCTTCTTATGAGTATAACTCCTGGCGCGGCCGCCACGGCGACATCTCTCAAAAGAGCGCTACGGGACGTACTGGCGAGCCTGAGCCTCCCCGGATTTTCAGGGGCAGCGCGACAAACAGGAAGAAATCCGGCAGGTTTTCGAGGTTGGTGAGGTTCTCGATGAGCGGAACTTGCTTTTCCAGAACTACCGGGTGGATGGGCTGCGTGCGCAGGGCTTCGGGATGGTCAGACGAAAGGGTATCCGTTCCGATGGCCTTCACGCGCTTGTCGAGAAGGTAACGCGCTGCCTCCATGCTCACGCCGGGCCAATCTGTCGTGTATTCCGCGGATTTCGGCCGCGGCGCCCATCGCGCCGACCACCCGAAGTTGAAGATCACAATGTCGTCGGCTTCGAGGGCTCCATGGCCTCGCTCCCACGCAACCAGAAAGCTCATGGGAACGCTTTCGCCAGCGCGAAATTCTCGGCTGTCAATGCGCACTCCGCGGCCAATTAGCCGGTCCAGAGAAAGGCGCTCAATCGTAACGTGAGCGTTCGCCTTAGAATCGCTGATGAAGTGCGCTGGAGCATCCACGTGTGTGCCGCTATGCTCGTTCATAATCAACTGGTATGTGAGCGCACTATCGCCGTGCCAGTACGAGTTCCACATCTCGTGATAGAACTTCGAGTGCGTAGGATAGTGGGGCATGTGTTCTTCAAGCGACTGGCTCAGGTCCACCAGGTGAGCTCTCCCCAGGGCCTGGAGCAATACGGATAGTTCGGTCGTTGTCATCACTCCTCCGGAATCAGCCAACGAGGGTGCGCCGGCATGAGGGTCTTTGAAAAGTATAATTAGTCCACGACTTCTAGCATCACGCCGCCACCGGGGGTGCGCGCGGCTCCAACGTGTCAGCCCAGCCGGCCCGGCAGGTACATGCGAAGGAAACGCTCCGCCAACACGAAGCCGTCCTTGCGCGCTTGCGGAAAATCCGGAGCATCGTTGCCGGGCGACGAGTTCCAGAAAGGATCTTCATGCTCGACGGCGATGCCACCGCTGAAGTCCGACTCCAGCAGAACGGTAATGAACCGCGGCCAGTCGATGAGTCCCTGCCCGGGTATCCGGTAGCGCCACCAGTGTTGGCCATGAATGCCCACCTGCTGAAGGACAGGACCGATAATCTCCGTATCCTTGGCATGGACGGCGAGGATACGGTCGCGAAAGTCCCATGCGGCTTGAACCGGATCGATATACTGGCGCACAAGGTGCGAAGGATCGAATTCCAGACCCAGTCGATGGCTGGGTACGAGGTCAAAAACCATACTCCAAATCGAGGGAACCGTGGCAAAATTCACGTCACATGGATAATTCTCCCAACCCATGTTCATATTGAGTTTTTCGCAGACAGGAAGATACTTTTCGTTCACGACCTCGGCAAACGCCTTCGCCTGATCCTGGAGGGAAGCTCCGGACCGTCCTCCGCTGAACGTGCCTGTGAATTTGCACCCGAGCGCGTGCGCGAAGTGCAAACAGCGGATAAAGCGTTCGTTAGCGCGGCGGCGCTCGGCGGGATCAGGCGCGATGTGGTTGACTCCAAACATGCATTCGATGCTAATGATGCGGACACCTGCGCGGCGCGCTGTGGCTAGGATTGCGCCAATCTGCGCGGCGGAAAGCTTGTCCGGATCGAAGAAGCGGTCGAGCGGCACGACCACGCCTTGATAGTGCGCCGACGCGGCAAACGCCAACTTCTGCGGCGAGTAATTCGTAATCATGCCGAGGAGCGGCAGCTTCTTCTCGCCCTGGTGGGGGGCTGGGTCCGCGGCTGGCCGGGCCAGCGGCGCCACCAGTGCGGAGGCGCTGCCCGCCTTAAAGAAATCTCGCCGCCCTAGTTTATGCTCCGCCATGCTCCACCTCTGTCCTGCACCCGATAGATTTCGATACTTCGTCGGATGCCAGCCACAAGTACGAGGGTAAAAATGGCAGACTCAACACGGAGAGTCAAGCGGCAAGCTGCCGCCTGGTTCCCGGGTCTGCCAGATCGTCTTGTTCCAGTGGGCAATTCGAAGCTGGAGGGAAGGTGATGTAACAACGGCCACCGTGTGCTAGCGGCTTATCTTCTTGACAAAAGTCAACCTGCCCCGTACAAAAAGGAATGGCACCGTTGCGATCCGAAACCCGTTTTGCGGGTTCCGGGGCCGTCGCAGTTCATGAGAGGCAGACTATGATCTACTTTACGGAACTCGAAAGGCTGCCGGTCTTTGACGTACAGGGTAACTATCTTGGCCTGCTGACGGATCTCATGGTGGACCCGGGCCAAAATGCCTTGCGCATCGCCGCCTACAGGGTGAGGACGCCGAAGAAACAAACGCTCTGCATCACCCACGAGCAAATGCAGTCCGTCTCAGTGCGCGCAGCGCAGACCTCCGTTCCTGCGGAGGCCATTCGCTGCTACGCACAGGATGAGAGCCTGATTTCGTTGAAAAGAGACATTCTCGATCAGCAAGTCATCGACGTGAACCACAGGAAAGTCGTGCGCGTGAATGACGTAGACTTTGATATCCGGCCTTGGAATGGCCACACGGAACTGCGGATCGTAGAGGCGAACGTTGGACTCGCTGCGGCGGCGCGGCGACTGTTACAGGGTGTCGTGTCCAAACACCGGATTCGGTCCATCACCGACCTCTTGCCCTCGCGGGTAATCCGCTGGGAATTCATCAACTTGATTGAGCCCGATCCTGCGCGCCGCTTGAAACTGAAAATCTCATATGATAGGCTTGCGGCGCTTCACCCTGCCGACATCGCCGACATCCTTCAGGAGTTAAGTCGCGACGAACAGAAAGCGGTTATCGAGTCGCTGGATGAGGAGACAGCAGCGCAGGCCATTTCTGAGATTCCCACCCGAATGCAGGCCGCGCTGCTTGAGAGCATCCCGCCAGAAAAAGCGGCGGACATCGTTGAGGAAATGGCGCCCGATGAAGCTGCCGACGTCCTGCAGGAGATGCCTCCAGAAGCCTCCGCCGAAGTGCTGGCAGGAATGGAACGTGAGGAAGCTAAGGACGTCCGCGATCTGCTCGGCTTCGAAGAGGACACTGCGGGCGCTTTGATGACCACGGAATACGTCGCTGTGGACGATTCGGCCAACCTGGACGAAGCCGTCGAGCGGCTCAAAGCGTTTGAAGGCTCGGTGGAATTGGTTCATCAGATTTATCTGGTAAATACGGAGAACGTGCTCACTGGAACCGTGCCGCTCGCACGGATTCTGCTGGCAGGGTCAGCTACTCCGCTCAAACACCTTGCCATGGATCCGGTCATCTCCATTAAGTCACACGGCGACGCGCGCAAGGTAGTGGACCTCTTCTATAAATACGATCTGGTTGCCCTTCCCGTCGTTGACGATGCCAATCATTTGCTCGGCGTCGTTACGGCCGACGACGTCCTCGAACTGGTTGTAAAGCGCCGGTAGTACCGCCGGAAGGCCGGCAAGGACTCGTACGACCGGCTGAAGAGGTTTTGTCGCTCTCTTACCCACTTTTTGAGCAATAGGTACATCTGATTTCCGCTGGCGGTTTCAAGGCGATGGGATTTTTATCCAGACTGCGGACGGCCTCGCCCCCCGAGTCCACATCGGCAAAGGAGGTGTCCCAGACGCCTCGTCCGAAAGGCAGGCTGCTGGACGGCAAGCGGGTTTTGCGGCTGCGACGCAACTTGTTGATTTTCCTCGCGGTAGTCGGCCCCGGCATCATTACGGCGAACGTTGATAATGACGCGGGTGGCATCCTCACTTATTCACAGGCGGGCGCCCTCTACGGCTATTCGCTGCTCTGGACCATGATTCCGGTCACCGTAGCACTGATCGTGGTGCAAGAGATGGTGGCTCGCATGGGCGTGGTCACGGGCAAGGGCCTGGCTGACTTAATCCGCGAAGAATACGGCTTTCGCACGACATTTTTCCTGATGCTCATGTTGCTGGCCGCAGACCTCGGCAACACGATATCGGAATTTGCCGGCCTCGCGTCGGGAATGGGGGTACTTGGCATAACGCGATATATCGCCGTTCCCCTCGGCGCCTTCATCGTGTGGCTGATGGTGGTTAAGGGAACTTATCGCAGCGTTGAAAAGATTTTCCTCGTCGCCTGCCTCTTCTACGTTGCCTATCCGATCTCCTGCTTTCTGGCACATCCTGATTGGTCTTTGGCGGCGAAAGAGACCGTGCTGCCCAACTTTCACTTCAGTGCTCCGTACCTTTACATGATGATCGGAGTGGTGGGAACGACCATCGCTCCGTGGATGCAGTTTTATCTGCAGTCTGCGGTTGTGGAAAAGGGTATCGAGGTGAAGAATTACCGCCAGTCGCGCTGGGACGTGATCACCGGCTGCTTCATGACGGACGTTGTCGCCTTTTTCATCATCGCCGCCTGCGCTGCAACCATTTATGTCTCGGGGGCCCGGAATCTCACCGACGCCGGCCAGGCCGCGATGGCCCTGAGGCCACTAGCCGGCAGAGCTGCTTCGTTTCTATTCGCCTTTGGTTTGTGCAATGCTTCGCTTTTTTCCGCGTCGATCCTTCCGCTCGCGACGGCTTATTACGTGTGCGAAGGACTGGGTGCGGAAGCAGGAATCGACAAGCGCCCGCGCGAGGCGCCCACGTTCTACTCGCTCTACACGGCTCTGATTTTGATCGGCGCGCTAGCCGTCTTGGTGCTGAGCGATCAGGAACAAGTGCCGGTCATGCTGCTTTCCCAGGTCATCAATGGCATCTTGCTTCCCTTCGTTCTCATCTTCATGCTTCGGCTCGTGAACCGGAAAGACCTGATGGGCGAATACTGCAATTCCAGCCTCTTCAATGTCATTGCCTGGACCACGTGCGTGGTCATGATCGGACTGACGCTGATTCTGGCGGCGAGCTCGTTCTTCCCTACGCACCTAGTCGCGATCTGACGGCTATTTTTCACTCGACGACCGAAAAGAGTAGCTTGTTGCCCGCGTGGTCGATGCGATCCAGGCGCACCCGGACGCGGTCGCCCAGGCGAAAGGCGCGCTGCGAGTTCCGATGAATCAGAGCGCGCAGCTTCTCACGGTACACCCAGAAAGGGTCGTCGAAGCTTTCAATAGGGACGAATCCCTCGACAAACAGGTCCGTGAGCTCGACGTAGAAGCCGCGTGCGGTGAGGCTGATAACGAGCGCGTCAAATTGATCGCCCAGGCGGCCGGTCATGAACGTCACTTTCTTCCAGTCCATCAGCTCGCGTTCCGCGTCCGCAGCCCGGCGTTCGGAATCCGAAGTTTCAAGGCCGATCGCGTGCAACTCTTCCAGGCTAATGAATGCGCCGCCCTCAAGTCCGTCGCTTCGGCGGGTGGCCGGCGGCACCGCTTCCCGGGTCAACTCGGGCGACAGCCTCGGGATAATCCCGCCTTCCGCCTGAGCGAAATAATGCCGATCGCCGGAAGCGAGGGCCGCCTTCAGGATACGATGGACGATGAGATCAGGGTAGCGCCGGATGGGTGAAGTGAAGTGGGTATAGGCAGATGCGGCCAAAGCAAAGTGCCCGGCATTATCTTCCGAGTACCGCGCCTGTTTGAGTGATCTGAGCATCAGGTAGGAGAGGATGCGCTCCTCCGGCCTGCCGGCAATTCGTTGCGTGAGGCGCTGATAATGGCGCGAAGTAATGTTGAGGCGCTCGCCGTAATCGGCCGTGTGAAAGCGCGGGTAGCGCTCGCGTTCGTCACGGGCCCGTAGGCGGACGCGCTGCGCGGCAGGCAGCTCAACCCCAAGCGAGACCCCGAAGCGCGCGGCGATCTCCTCAAACTCCAGCACCTTTCGCGTGTCCGGCTTCTCGTGAATGCGGTGAAGGGAAGGTATGCCTCGCTGTTCGAGATAAGCGGCCACGGTCTCGTTCGCCGCCAGCATGAACTCTTCGATGATGCGATGCGCCATCGTTCGCTCTGAGCGGGTGACGCCGATCATCTGACCTTGTGCATCGAATTCGATCTCCGGCTCGGGAAGATCGAAGTCGATGGATCCCCGCGCCTCACGCCGCTTGTTCAGGATCTTGGCAAGCTCTTCCATCAGCTCGAACTGCTTCACGAGCGTGTTGTACCGAAGGCGGACCGCACTATCGCCCTGAAGGATTGCGTGTACCGCCGTGTAGGTCATTCGCTCCGCGCTGTGGATCACACCGGGTGCGAGCCGGGCACCCACAACCTGCCCCGCACGGTCGATTTCCATGATGACTGACATCACTAAACGGTCTACCTTCGGATTCAAACTGCAGATACCGTTTGAAAGTTCCAGCGGGAGCATGGGCACGGCGCGGTCTGGGAAATAGACTGAAGTGCCGCGCAGCTTCGCTTCACGGTCAAGGGCGGAGCCGGGGCGAACGTAGTAAGCGACGTCCGCGATGTGGACTTGAAGCTCGTAGCGTCTGTTCGCCAGCCGCCGAACGTAGACGGCGTCGTCAAAGTCTTTTGCGGTCTCGCCATCGATGGTAACCACGGGCAGCGTCCGAAAATCCTCTCGCCCTTCGCGATTCGCCTCCGTGACGCGCGGCGGAGCGGCAATGGCTTCTTCCAGCACCTCGTGCGGAAAACGGTGCGGCAGGTGGTACTTGCGGATGATGATTTCCACATCCACCCCAAAATCTTCCCGTCGGCCGAGAACTTCAACCACCCGGCCGCGCGCAAGCGACGTGCGGGTTGGAAAGCGAGTGATCTCCACATCCACCATCATGCCTTCGAGGTCCACAAACCGCTCTTCCCGCTGCGCTGTGCCAGCCGATTCGCCGCCAAACTGCCGGTGCGGGTTTCGTGCCTGATTCCCGACACCGCCTTTCTCTTCCCCTCGCGGAATAAGGACCTCGCGCGCAACGCGCGCGTCGAAAGGCTGCACGAAGTTGTACCGTGGTCCGTAGTGAAACTCGCCGACAACGGTTCGCTGGGCCCGCTCGAGCACCCTCAAAATAACGCCTTCCAGCCGCTCCGGTCCCGGCGCATGCCGCCCCGAGCTCGAGCGGAAAACTTGCACTTCAACGCGGTCGCCGTGCATGGCGTCCTTCATCGCTGCGGCGGGTATGAAAATATCCCGGTCGCTTCCGGCAAGCGGAACGTCCGGCGCTACGAAGCCGAAACCATCACGGTGCCCGATCAGGCGTCCCGTCACGCAGCCTTTTCGCGGCTTCGCGTCGAGAGCTCGGACGGCCGCTTTCACGCGAGGTCCGGCCCGTAGTGCCGGCTGCCTCACGGCGAGCGCAAATCCAGCTTTTCTGGAATCCACCAGCTTGTGATTTCGGACGAGCTGTTTGAGCACGGACTTTAGTTGGCGGGCCTGGCTGCTCCGCAGTCCAAGCGCCTGAAGGATGTCCCTCACGCGAAAGATCTTTTGCGGATGGCCTTCAAAGACCTGAAGAATCTCTTCGGTTAATGACAACGATGACATTTCGCTTTAATGGTCGCACGCTGAAGCGGGCGGGCGCAAAGCAAAGGGGGGCTGCCAGTGATGGGTCGATTGCGTGCAACCACAGGTCTGGACCAGCCCTCAGCCGACGGGGATAAAGTGGCGGTCCCATGCCACATCCACATCACGTTGATCTATTTGCCGCGTGCTTCAGCATGGCGGCCGCGTGCTTCAAGCCGGCATCAGTGATATGGCTGCCGGAGAGCATACGGGCGAGTTCTGCGGCCCGGTCTTTGTCACCCTTCAGCAGGCGCGCCTCGGCCACCGTCCTGCCTCCCCGTTCAATCTTTTCCACGTAATAGTGATGATCCGCAAAGCAGGCGATTTGCGGCAAATGAGTGACACAGAGGACCTGCGCTCCGCGGGAGAGCCGCCTCAGCCGCTCACCCACGCATTCGGCCACGCGCCCGCCGATCCCGGCATCCACTTCGTCAAAGACAAATGTTCGCATCAAGTTGCCGACAGCGGTGTGACGGCCTTCCGGGCGTTCGGCGACGACGGTTTTCAGCGCGAGCATCAGCCGGGAAAGTTCCCCGCCTGAAGCAGCGCGCTCGAGCGACCTCAAATCCTCTCCAGGATTGGGCGAGATGCGCATCTCGATTTCATCCGAGCCGCGCGGCCCGCCCGCGTCTTCGGGCGCAGCCGCAAAATGAATTTCAAAGCGGGTTTTCTCCATCCCTAAATGGGCGAGTTCCTGCCGCACTTTTTTCTCAAGAGATCGAGCTGCCGCGCGACGCCGCTCGGAAAGCGCCAGGGCGGTTCGCCGGTACTCGGCGGTGGCGGCTTCAAGTTCACCGGCTAGATCGCGCCTTCGCTCGTCCGCGTGCTCAAGCTCGCCAAGCCGCCGCTCGCCCTCTTCCTGGTATTGCAAAACTTCGTCAATCGTCTTGCCGTACTTTCGCTTCAGGCGGTCGATTCGCGCCAGCCGATCTTCCACTTGTTCGAGGCGCTCGGGGTCGGCTTCAAGGTTCGAGAGGTAGTCACGCAAAGTGGCCGCGAGGTCATCGAGGGTGGCGCGCGCCGAAGCTAAAGGCTCGATGTGGGCCTGCACCACGCTCTCGTAGCGCGCGAGATCTTCAAGGGAACGGGCTACGGAGCCGAGGCGCGCGCAGACGGAGCCTTCTTCTTCGTAAAGAGTGGCAAATGCCGAAGAGGCAGCGGCACGCAGTTTTTCAACATTCGCAAGCCTGTGCCGCTCTTCGTGCAGGCTCGCGTCTTCCCCCGGCTTGAGTTGAGCCTGCGTCAGCTCCTTTAACTGAAAGCGCAGCAAATCGATGGTCCGCAGCCGTTCCTGCTCGCTCTGCGCAAGCGCTTCCATCTGCCGCTCGAGTTCCCGCCGGCGGTCGTAGAGCGCCCGAACCTTGTCCAGCAGGTCTGCACTTCCTGCAAACTGATCGAGTAGCTCGAGCTGAGAATCGCGCGCGAGCAGCTCTACGTGCTCGTTCTGACCGTGGATGTCCGCAAGGTGCCCCGCAAGCGTGCGCACGGCGGCCAGCGTCGCAGGCTGATCATTCACCAGCAGGCGACTCTTGCCCCCCGCCATTACCTCCCGGCGCAAAATAAGCTCACCATTTTCTCCGCTGGCTAGTCCGTACCCTTCAAGCCGGTCGCTGCACGGCGCGCCGTCAAAGACCGCGGCCACGGTGGCGCGAGTCTCCCCGGTGCGGATGATGTCCGCAGACGCTCGGCCTCCGAACACCAATCCAAGCGCTCCCACGAGGATTGACTTCCCAGAGCCCGTTTCTCCCGACAGCACGTTAAGCCCCGGGAAAAAATCCAAGCTGAGATTTTCGACGACGGCGTAGTTGCGGATGTGGATTTCTCGGAGCATGAGGCGGATCATTCCTCGTGGAGAAACAAACTCAAGATCTCCTCGCAATCGGCTTTGTGTTTCGGCGGTTGAGCTTTCGCACGAATCCAGCTAGGTCACGCAAATCCTGCGCCAGGGCTCTGAAATTTCGGAGCGGGAGAGCGTTCGCACCGTCGGAGAGCGCGCGGGCGGGATGATCGTGTACTTCCAGAAAGATTCCGTCAGCGCCCGCCGCCACTCCGGCGCGCGCAAGTGTTTCGATGAATTCCGGCTGGCCGCCGCTGTGGTTGCCGGCAGCGCCTGGCAGTTGCAACGAATGAGTCACATCGAGAACAACCGGGTATCCCCATATGCTCATCACGTTCAGGCTCCGCATATCGACCACGAGATTGTTATAACCAAAGCTGGCGCCGCGTTCGGTGAGCAGAATGCGACGGTTGCCGGCCCCGGCCACTTTCTCCGCTGCGTGGCGGGCGTCCCACGGCGATAAAAACTGGCCCTTCTTGATGTTCACCGCCGCTCCCGAACGTCCCGCCGCAATCAGTAAATCGGTCTGGCGGGAAAGAAACGCCGGGATCTGAATCACGTCACACACCTCAGCCGCGGGAGAAATTTGGCGGACTTCGTGTACGTCTGTCAGCACCGGAACATCGAATTCTTTCTTGACGCGTGCCAAGACTTCCAGGCCGCGCTCAAGCCCCGGTCCCCGGTAAGAGTTCGCCGCCGTGCGGTTCGCTTTGTCGAAGGAAGCCTTGAAAATGTACGGGAAGCGCAACTCGCGCGCGGCCGAGGATAGCGCCTCAGCCATCTTTAAGGTGTGGCGTTCGCTTTCGATGACGCACGGGCCGGCAATGATGAAAAGAGGCTGACCGGCGCCGAGCGCGAGTTGGCCAATACGAACCGTGCGAGCCATGGGTTAAAAAACCAGCCGGCTCACTTTTCCCTCGTTTCGCGACTCACCGCTATGCTTTCCACCTGATGTTCGATGTCCGTCTCAGAGGCTGCGCGGGCTACGGGTTCCCGCCCGGCAAGCCGCCGCTTTCGATACTCGCAGGTGGCGCCGACGAACGCCTTAAAGAGGGGGTGCGGATCGAGCGGCCGCGACTTGAATTCGGGGTGGAACTGGCAGCCGACGAACCATGGGTGATCACGAATTTCGACCACCTCGACATAAGTTCCGTCCGGCGTCGTTCCGGCAACCTCGAGGCCGTGCGCGACCACGATTTCTTCGTACTCGCGGTTAAATTCGTAGCGGTGACGGTGGCGCTCGGAAATTTCCAGCGTGCCATAAGCCTGGTGGGCGAACGTTCGGGGCTTCAATCGCGCCGTCCACGCGCCGAGGCGCATGGTACCGCCCAGTTCGTCCACGCCGCGCAACTCGCGAAGCTTATAAATCACGCGGTGAGAGGTAGAAGGATCGAATTCTGAGCTGTCGGCGCCTTTCAGGCCGCAGACGTTTCGCGCAAATTCAATGACGGCGCATTGCATCCCAAGACAGATGCCGAAATAGGGGACCTGGCGGGTGCGCGCGTAGCCAATCGCGCGCAACATCCCAGGAATACCGCGCTTTCCGAAGCCGCCGGGAACCAGGATGGCGTCCAAACCCGCAAGCTGTTCTTCCCAGCCGTCACCTTCCAAGCCCTCGGCTTCCACCCAGATCTGGTTTACTTTCACTTCATGAGCCAGGCCGCCGTGGGTGAGAGCTTCGCTCAGGCTCTTATAGGAATCCTGGTACTCGACGTATTTTCCAACCAGGCCAATCGAGACTTCAGCACGCGGATGAGCGATACGCTTAACCAGATCCACCCACGCTTGCACGTTGCTCTCGGCGGTCTCTAATCGAAGGCAGTTCAAGATTTGCCGGTCCAATCCTTCACTTGCGAAAACCACCGGGACTTCGTAAATGTTTTCCACATCCTTAGCGGTGATTACAGCCTGCTCAGGCACGTTGCAAAAGAGGGCAATCTTAGCTTTGATATCCGGGGAAAGATAGCGATCCGTCCGGCAGAGGAGAACATCCGGCTGAATACCAATTTCCCGCAGTTCGCGGACGGAATGCTGGGTGGGCTTGGTCTTCAGCTCTCCTGCCGCGCCGATGAACGGGACGAGCGTCAGGTGAATGAAAACGACGTTGTCGCGGCCTCGCTCCTGCCGCATTTGCCGGATGGCCTCAAGAAACGGAAGCGACTCAATGTCGCCTACCGTACCGCCGATCTCGACGATCACCACGTCCACATCCGCCGACACCTTGCGGACGGCCGCTTTGATCTCATTCGTCACGTGCGGGATCACTTGCACGGTCTTCCCTAGATAGTCTCCCCGCCGTTCCTTGCTGATGATCTGCTCATAGATGCGGCCCGCCGTGCAGTTATTGTCGCGGCTCATGCGTGCGTGGGTGAAGCGCTCGTAATGGCCGAGATCAAGATCCGTCTCCGCTCCGTCGTCGGTCACAAAAACCTCGCCGTGCTGGAACGGGCTCATCGTGCCTGGATCGACATTGAGGTACGGATCGAACTTCAGCAACGTCACCTTCAGTCCCCGAGATTCAAGCAGCGCGCCGATGGATGCCGCGGCCAGCCCCTTCCCAAGCGAGCTCACCACGCCACCGGTCACAAAAATGTACTTTGCGCTCATTCTCCACTCCTCAATTAAGTCGAGTAACCGGAATAGCATCGGGCCGCCGGAGCTCGGCGGCTCAACTTGGAAGAAGAATATCCTTCGCGAATGAGAGGCGTTGCGAAATGGCCGCTCTGTCGGAGCAACGAACGATACTTAGCCAGTTTCCTGTCTAAAATTCTGGTGGACCTGGAGGGGTTCGAACCATCGACCTGATGACTGTTAGCAAGTCGCCCTCCTTGCTTGCCTTCGACTCATCATATTGCGTTTCATAATCTTACGCAACCTCGGGGCTCTGCATTCGCTCAAAAAAAGAACCCCGTTCCAGACAATTTTCTACCGGGCTATTTACTTGACGCCACCGCCCCCAATAGGTTGTGTTCTGACCAGGGTTGCGAATGGTGCTGGATCGATTTGCACGGCCTGCTGAGCCAAGCGATAGAACAGCCTTCCCCGAGAGGTCGAGGTGCGACGGTTAAAACGGAACGTGAACTCGTCGAGGTAGGCATCCAGGTAATCGTGACCCACCGCACCCTGGAGGGTGCGTAGTACTACTGTGTTATAAAAATGGTGTCCCGCAATACGGGCAACCCTTAAGCCGCCGCAGCAAAATCTGGGCGATCGTCATGCGCAGCGTGGCGATGGACCAGGGATGATGTCGCGCCGTGCGGACCGGCAGCACCGCGCGGCCGGAAATCCTGCGGGGCTTCGGGCGAGGATAATTCCAACTGACCGGCGCGGGCGGAGGGGGAAAAACGGCTCCGCTCGGCCACCAGGAACCCATACGCCGCGATGCACAAGGTCGCATGATGATGAAACCCTCGCCAGCCCCGGCCCTCGAAATGTCCCAGCCCCAATTCCTGCTTCAACTCTTCGTAGTCGCGCTCGATGATCCAACGGTGCTTGGCCATGCGCACCAAATCCCGAATTTTCGTCTCGGCGGACAGAGTCGACAGCCAATACTTCGTCGGTTCGGGTTCTCTCTTCGGCCACTCGATGAGCAACCACTCCTCCGGGCGCGGCTCGGTGCGCTTTTCATCCCGATGGGCCGGACGGACCCGAAGCTAAGCAAACCCGCGAACGGAGCCGATGCTTCGTGCCCTCTCGCCAAGTGATCTTTTTCCACGCCTTCTCCGGCAAGCCTTGTGCCAGCGAGAGGACGGAAACCGCATGATGATCCCGGTCGCGCCGCAACCGCTTCGGAGGCTGGCCCCGGCCGCTCCACGCCTTTTTCGGCAGCGGCCCTTCGCCTGGCTTCCATACTGTCGTCGAGGAACTGACGCCCAGCACGTAGAGCAGATCCAGCGCGGTGACGGCTTCGCGAAACCAAGTCTCGTTGCCATAGCCGGCATCGCCCAGCACGTTGCTTGGCTTTCCCAAAGCGTGTAGCCCAGCGTCATTGACCCATCCTTGGTTTGTTGTTAGAGTTTGGTTTCTGCATGAAGCGCTTCGGTGATCCGCTCGATCGCAATTGACGGCGGTTGAGACGCGAATTCCCGAACAATTAAAAGGAACTCACGAACATCCCATGCAACTCAAATCACAGTCATTATTCGGAAAAATTCCGTCGTTCACAGCAATTCTTGTCGCCGCCACGATCACTAAGGTCGGCGTCCCTTCAGCGCACGCCGCCGCACCGCGTCCGTGTGACATCTTCGCATCCAAGACTCCTTGTGTTGCTGCCTACAGCACCACCCGTGCCCTATACAGCGCGTACAAGGGCCCGCTTTACGAGGTCACGCGGCAGTCAGATAAGACCTCTATCAACATAGGTCTTCTCCCCGACGGCTACGCCAACGCCGCCGAGCAGAACGCCTTTTGCGCCCACGCGACCTGCACCATTACCAAGATCTACGACCAGTCACCCAACCATAACGACCTTACGCCCGCACCTCCCGGCGGCGCAGCGCACGGCCATGGTCCCAATGGTTACGACATCCCCGCCGTGGCCAACGCTCTCCCAGTAACCGTACACGCACACAAGGTCTACGGCATCGCCATCACTCCTGGCATGGGCTATCGCGACGACACCCCTGTAGCCACAGCGGTCAACGGTCAGCCTGAGGGCGTCTATATGGTCACCTCCGCCCTGCATCTCAACAGCAAGTGCTGCTTCGACCTCGGCAACGCCGAGGTTAACAACCTCGACAACAATGCCGGCCACATGGACGCCATCAACATCATGTGCCACGGCAACCCCTGCAGGCCCGATGCAGGGCTCGATATGGAGAACGGCATCTACGGCCATCTCCCCGTACCCGCCGGCACCACCTACGTCA